>NZ_JAQRFK010000134.1 GCF_028598745.1 Xenorhabdus sp. IM139775 | reverse complement strand
ATAAGAATCAATTTCATATTGATTCTTATTTGCTTTATTGGATAAGTATAGCGTGATTTATTTAATCGAATTCATAAGACTGATGCGCTGTTGTTCTAATTTACTGGCTTTGCCACACACTTCCGCTTTTAAGCGTTTCAACTCTTGTTCCTGTTTTTTCCATTCTGCATCAAAACCATTCTGCATGCCGCCTAACCCTCCGAGAAGAGACATTAACATCTGTTTGCCGTCTCCATTTTGATCACTATTTTTACGGCTCATTTCGTTAATGCTATCTTGCAAAATACCACCGAGGCTCTGTTCAATGAGTTTTCGGCCTTCCGGCTCTATCTGTTTGACTGCCTGAGCATTGAATGCAAAACCGGTAGTTCGGGTTTCAATCACTTTATCGATTTGTTTATTGAGGCCCGTTTCCAATTGAGAGAGACGGTGACGGATATTACTTTCCTTACCCATCGTTTCGACAACCACTTTATCCAGCGATTGGCGTGCACTCGTCAAATGACTCAGCGCCTCTTTCTTCACCCAAGGCAAATCCTGACGAACCGTCTGTTGATATTGCAGCGCCTTGCTACGTTGTTCTGTATTCAGTGATAACGCCTTGCCATCTCGCGTTATGGAACCATCAGGCAATATTTTCAGATTTCCATCAGCCCCTGTGATCTGAACAGCGCTTGGCGTGACAATAATGTCATCATTAAGCGTTACATGACATCCAGATGTCGCCTGAGCCTGAGTCACAATGACTTGAGACGCAAATAACAATGATGCAGCAATCGTGATCCTGCGTAACATACGTTCTCCTGATTTCTTTTGCGTATTCTTTACGTATCTTTTTTACGTAACAATGCCTCATCAGCACAGATAAGGCCAAGAGACAAATAAGGTTAAAAAATAGAGCGTCCAATACGCCCTGCTAATTTTTCCAGTGCTGCACAACCTGCCAGTGAGTTGCCGGATTTATCCAGTTCAGGCGACCATACCGCAGCGGTGAATTCTCCCGGAACGACACAGATAATGCCACCACCAACCCCCGATTTTCCCGGCATACCGATCCTGAACGCAAACTCGCCAGAACCATCGTACATACCGCACGTCAACATCAGCGCATTAATCTGGCGAGTTTGTCGGAGGCTCAGAATTTGTTGGCCGGAACCTATCATACGTCCTTGGTTGGCTAAATAAATAAAACATTGGGCCAATTCAACACAACTCATTTCCAAGGCACAGTATTGGAAGTATGTTTGCAGGACGGTAATCACATCATTTTCAAAATTACCGAACGATTTCATCAGGTAAGCTATCGCGGCATTACGACTGGAATGCTCCATTTCTGAACGGGCAACGATATCATCGTAGTAAATATTTTTTTGCCCAGTCAGGCTGCGAACAAATTCCAGCATTCTGTGTTTCGGCGCACTCAAGCGAGATTGCAGCATATCGCAAATAACCAATGCCCCTGCATTAATAAAGGGATTACGGGGGATGCCCTTTTCCAACTCCAACTGTACCAATGAGTTAAACGGCTGCCCCGAAGGTTCCGTACTCACCCGTTGCCAGATATTCTCTTCCTGATAACGTGTCATCGCTAATGTTAAGCTCAACACCTTAGAAATCGACTGGATGGAGAAACGTTTTTCTGCATCTCCCGCTTTGAAAACTTGCCCGTCTACCGTACAAATGGCCATTGCCAAATTATTTGCCGGAACTTCTGCCAGAGCAGGAATGTAATCTGCTACTTTTCCTTGGCCAATCAAAGGGCGTACTTCTTCTAAGATATCTGCCAATAACGAATTAGAGAACCTTACCTTCACCACTTTTTCTCCAGACAAACAGGGGCTCCCAAGGAGCCCCTGCATACAGCGCTATTTTAACGTAATACGCTTCTTTTTATGCAACAGCGAATCAATCCCACCACACATCAAATAATTCTGATGTGATCACGTCTCCCATACCGCGATCTTTCAGCCAATGCTCAACCAATTGGCGGTGCTCTTCAGTACATTTGCCAATTTTTTGCAAGCAGACAATACCTTCCCATTGCAAATAACCGCTGGCATCCAGCGCAAGGCCATTGGGTTCAATCAGCTCTGCAATCAGGGCATCAACCGTGCTATCAACAACTTCAACGGCGGTATCAGCCGGAAAATTCCACTTTACTGAAAAACCCAATTCCTGAAACTCATCAATACGCAATTTTTTACGCAGACGACGACTACGGTTTTTAGCCATTATTTTATCCTCTCAAACATTAGATCCCATACGCCATGACCTAACCGCTGACCACGCATCTCAAATTTTGTGACCGGACGAGAATCAGGACGTGGCACATAATCACCGTTTTCCGACAAGTTGCGATATCCTTCTGCTGCGCTCATCACTTCCAGCATATGCCCTGCATATGGCTGCCAGTCAGTTGCCATATGGAAGATACCACCGATTTTCAGTTTACTTTTAATCAATTGAACAAATTCAGGCTGCACAATTCTACGTTTGTTATGACGCACTTTATGCCATGGATCGGGGAAGAAAAGCTGAACCATTGCCAAACTCTGATCGGGGATCATATTGTTCAATACTTCGATGGCATCATGGCACATCACTCGCAGATTAGTGAGATTTTCATCTTCTGCGGATGCCAAACACGCTCCAACTCCCGGCGCATGAACTTCGATGCCAAAAAAGTTTTTCTCTGGATTTACGCTTGCCATTGTGACTAACGACGCGCCCATACCAAAACCGATTTCCAGCACAACCGGCGCTTCACGGCCAAACAGCGCGTTCATACTGGACATTTCTGCCTGATAGTCCACCCCCATCTTCGGCCACACATTATCAAGCCCTTGCTGCTGGCGACTTGTTAACCGTCCTTGCCGACGCACAAAACTACGGACACGGCGCAACGCCCTGCCATTTTCATCATATTCCGGTGAAATTACGTTATTTATCATGGTACTTTCTGTCAGTTTTAAAGACATTTGCTCAGGCGATCGGGACTTTATGTACCTCAGGATTGCCCAAAGAGAGCGCGATTATGCAAAGATGGCTGAGTTTATCAAGTTCAGTGCCCATAAGCACAACTTTAATGCTATGTTTGCGTAAGGTATAAAATTAATTGTTTAACCCATTGATATTAATCATAAACATTTATTATATTTTTAATTCTATACAACTTACTGCATGCGAAGGAACCTCACCAATATTATTATCCTGCTGGTATGTTCTCGACCTCTGTTCCGGTACTTCCACCATCAAAATAAAGTCAGTACGCTAACCGTTCCGGTGCTATGAAGCGTTGCGACATGATTGTGTCAGGAGTTATTAAGATAGTAACAATGGCTGTCTCTGCGAATGAGAAGATACCCCCATTACGGCTATCTTCCCGATACATTTTAAGTTTATGAACTGATTATGTTTATGATTTATTGCGACATTTGCGTTCGATAAGATTACCGTTCATATCAAAATAGCGGCTAGGCCAGATTTCTGAGGGATGTAATTAATAATCCACTCCCCTTTAGGCCACGAGCGGCTTAGTTGTAGAAAGAATGTTAGCGATCAGGCCTGATAGAGTCAAACCGTTGTATTCCTGCCATCCTTATTTTTGCCTGAATTCCCATGCAAATTCCGCCGATAGGCC
>NZ_JAQRFK010000133.1 GCF_028598745.1 Xenorhabdus sp. IM139775 | reverse complement strand
ATGCACAACAATGTCATTATCGCAGCCGGGATAACCTTATGATTACAGAGCAGTTACGACTGTAGTACTAAGCCTAATGTGTCAGGATATATTTCAATGGAGTTCACTGTTGAACCAGCATAGACAAATATTGCAGATGTTAGTCCTTGTTCGAGGAGTTCAGGGCACGGATTTATAGATCTGGATCACAAGAAAAAGTATATTGTAGAAACTAAAAACCCTGAGTGGGTGCTCAGGGTTTTTAGTTAAACATTGTCGATAATGGTCGAGTGTGGACACCCTGTGGACGCAGGTAGACATAAATTTATATATATCAACGAACTACAAGGATATTTTGAACACCATGCCAGTGTTACATAACCGTATTTCTAATCAAGAGCTGAAAGAGCGCATGTTGGCTGAAACAGAGCCGCGCACAACGATCTCTTTTTATAAATATTTTACTATTTCTGAGCCACAGGCTTTTCGCGATAGCCTGTATCAACAGTTTACCGATTTATCTGTCTTTGGGCGGGTTTATATCGCCAAAGAAGGTATCAATGCACAAATTAGTGTGCCTTCCAAAAATGTCGATGCGTTAAGAGCATTATTGGGTGAGAGCGATCCGGCATTAGGCAATTTACGCCTTAACATTGCGCTGGAAGATGACGGTAAATCATTCTGGGTATTGCGCATGAAAGTGCGTGAACGCATTGTTGCTGATGGTATTGAAGATGAAACTTTTGATCCATCTAAAACAGGCGAATATCTGAAAGCGGAACAGGTTAACCAAATGTTGGATGATCCTGATACCGTCTTTGTCGATATGCGTAACCATTATGAATATGAAGTCGGGCATTTCGAAAACGCGATTGAAATTCCATCAGATACATTTCGTGAGCAGTTGCCAATGGCTGTAGAAATGCTGAAGGACAATAAAGATAAAAATGTAGTTATGTACTGTACTGGTGGAATTCGTTGCGAAAAAGCGAGTGCTTATATGCTGCATAACGGTTTTAGCAACGTTTACCATGTAGAAGGTGGCATTATTGAATATGCCCGTAAAGCGGAAGAACAAGGATTGCCAGTCCGGTTTGTTGGCAAGAACTTTGTTTTTGATGAACGTATGGGTGAACGTATTTCTGAAGACGTCATTGCTCACTGTCATCAATGTGGAGTAACGTGTGATAGTCACACCAACTGCAAGAACGATGGTTGCCACTTGTTGTTTATCCAGTGCCCATCTTGTGCAGTGCGTTTTGACGGTTGTTGCAGCGATACCTGTCGCGAAGAGATGAAACTGCCAGAAGAAGAACAGCGTGCCCGTCGGGCAGGAAGAGAAAATGGGGCTAAGATTTTTAATAAGTCTCGCTATCGATTAAATGATGGCTTAAATATCACGTCGCTGCAATCTATTAAGTAGCCGTGCTTTAAGCAGTTCGTTCTTATTTTTCAAATTACAGTCTTACTGTCTGCGTTTACTATCCCAGTCACATAATTTGCTATGTGTTCAGTTATTCATTTGGGACACTCAATATATTGAGTGTCCCAATGGGTTAGGAGTGTCCAAACTTATTGCTAATGTTTAATATGATCGAGTTGACTGTATTCCGAGGCTTCTATTTTTTCAATCCCGGCTTGTAGAATGAGGATAAGTTGTTTCGCTACACCTGTTGTTAACCATAACGTTTTGTCAACACTGACATTTTCTGTGGTTTGATCTTGGGTGGATGAGTAATGAAGGCGTATCATCATGGCGTCATAGGCATCAACGGTACTGATATCCCAGCCTACAACAGGATGAGTTTGAATTATTTCATTTTCTTTTCCCATATAACCTCCTAATCAGACAGCAAAATCATTATTGATATAATTGACTAAGAGCAAAAGATCTCATCTAAGATGAGTCCTTAGCAGTATAAACCTTTTTGGCAATCTAAGAAGTGAAAAGGGCGAGATTTTTGCATTATAGAGGATAGGGGTAGTCAGGCCGGAAGTGTGCGGAAATAGAGAACAATTTCCGCACCGATGGTTGTGGTAAAATTACTCACATACCTTTACGTCCCATCCAGCATCTTCCCCGGCAAGGAATGGAATTAACTTTTCGTCACCACACTCAACATATTCAACGACTGGTGTTGGTTTGCGGGTGAGTTCGATAAAATCATCATTAATGGGTAAGTCGTAAAATGCGGGGCCATTCAGGGAACAGAAAGACTCGAAATATTCCATTGCACCCATCTCTTCAAACACAGTGGCATAGGCTGCCAGCGCGGTTGGGGCATTGAAAACGCCTGCGCAGCCACAAGAAGATTCTTTGCGGTGCAAGACATGAGGAGCGGAATCCGTGCCTAAGAAAAAGCGGTTACAGCCACTGGTCACTGCTGCCCGGAGTGCTTCCTGATGAATATTACGTTTTAGCACAGGTAAGCAGTAAAGATGGGGACGAATTCCCCCAACCAGCATATGGTTGCGATTGAACATCAAATGTTGTGGTGTCAGTGTCGCACCTAATTTATCGTTGCCTTCAAGAACGTATTCTGCTGCTTCTTTGGTGGTAATATGCTCAAAAACGACTTTTAATTCAGGAAACTGCTGACGTAATGGTTCCATTACCTGTTCGATAAAACGCGCTTCACGGTCAAAAATATCGATATGAGAGGCAGTAACTTCCCCATGGATCAGTAAAGGCATGCCTATTTTTTCCATGGTTTCCAGTAATGAATAGATTTTTTTGATATCTGAAACACCATGACTGGAATTCGTTGTTGCGTTGGCAGGATAAAGTTTGCAAGCGGTGAAGATCCCTTCTTTATAACCCGTCTCAATTTGGTCGCTGGCTGTTGAATCTGTCAGATAGCAAGTCATAAGCGGTTGGAAGTGATGGTCTGACGGAATAGCGGCGATTATCCGTTCCTTATAGGCTTTGGCGCTGGCAACATCTGTCACTGGAGGGACAAGGTTGGGCATGACGATTGCCCGGCCAAAAAAACGGCTGGTATGGGGCACAATGGTTTTTAGCATATCACCATCACGAAAATGGACATGCCAGTCGTCAGGGCGGCGGATTTTAATTGTATATGATTCAGTGGTCATGGAACCGGCTCCAGAATATGGGTGAAAAACGGTGGATGCTGACTCAGCAATCCTTAAGCCGGAGGAGGATGATAAAGTGAAAATCGTTAAATAGCTATTGTTGAATGATAATATTGTTTGGGTCTTGGAAAATTAAAATTTTAAGTTTATCTGGGGTTAGGGTATCCAGAGGAAATTATCATATCAAAAAAGGAAAAAATAGAAGTAACAACACGAGGGTGAATTGAATTTGGCTCCTCCAGCTGGACTCGAACCAGCGACATACGGATTAACAGTCCGCCGTTCTACCGACTGAACTATGGAGGAACTCCTTCAAGACGGGGTGAATATTAACGGCACTTTTTACGTTTGTCAAAGCAGAAAATAACAATAACTGTTTGATTGCTGAGAATCTGTGCGTTATGTGTTTTTTTGACTTAAAAATGAGGCATAGGAGTAAGGGAATAAGTAATCGAAGGAGAAAACAGGCAGAGAGCTTTTTGAAAAATGGAGAGATTAAAAAGAAGAAAGATACAAAACAGAAAAGATAAAAAACAGAAGTCCGGAAAGCAAAAAGCCTGATTAGTTTTACTAATCAG
>NZ_JAQRFK010000132.1 GCF_028598745.1 Xenorhabdus sp. IM139775 | reverse complement strand
TTTAAACGCAGTGTGATATTTAGGATGATTAATAAGATGTGAAATAAAACTCTTATGGTAGGGGAGTTTTTTTGTCATTCTCATATTTTCATATCGGATTGGCCCGTTTTCAGATTTTATCTCTGGTGGAATTACATATTGATCTATAGTTACAACTCGAATGCAAGAACGTTCCATACTAATGCTAATACCTTTAAATGGCTGGTATTGATTAGTATATTTTACCCTTTGTCCGTGTAATCCATAAATAAGATCCCCAATCATTAATTTTCGTGTAAAAGGTTCCTGAAATGGCATTTTGCTTCTCCTTAACTTATCATTGGCTCACTTTCAAATACGAAAGATGACTGCTTAAATTAACTATAATCTCATGCTTTTATAACGATATAATATACTTACTAGGGTGTGGATTTCTAACGATTTATTCTTAACCATTAGGTTGATTAGTGACTATTTTTGGATGTTCCTTGTAGAGCCAATATAGTAATTTCTCTTTCCCCATTCAGTGATACCACGTTGGTGCATAAAAGCAGGGCGAGAGCACGAACGTTTTTCGACCTTAATTTGTATGCAACACAGTCAATTATAGGGCGAATATCACTCAATTCGGTCTTGTTAAAGTATCAATCAGTGTTTTATTTGCACGGATCGTTCAAAAAACAGGCTTTCATGCTCTCGCCCTGTGCATAAAAGATGTAATTTATTACGGTAACACAATAAATTATAGGGATAAACACGAACCAAACATTTACACAACGGAGAGTTTAATTACTTTTTATTATATGTTGTGACAAATACGACATTTCAACAACATATAACATTGTTAACCTCGCTTTATAACTATTTCTTGTATCTAATTGCTGGATTAAAAAATAAGGCAGACACGCAATCTCGATTTCACTCCACACTTTCCAATTCCCCTATTTGTCAAGTCTAGGCGATATGTCAGTGAATCTAAAAGAGGAATGTAGCCTGAATCATTATAAGGCCAGTCGTTGGCAAGGCTGACATCGGCATATTATTTTATCGTTGCTGGCTCATACCCATTCTGGCGGGCTTGCGGGTACAGGAGAAAAAACCTCCAGCCTCTTAGTGATTAGCACAGCCAACCTTCAACCCCCGCACCACATCCATCTTCCTTGCCACCAATACCGCCGCCTCCAGTTCACTGCACTGGTGCTCGCGCATTAACGCCCGCCGCTCGGCTTTTTCTTCTTTTTCCGTCATGCCCAGTGCCAGATAGAGGCTCGGTGGCACCACCCGAAATAAGGCTTCGATTTTCTTCGCCAATACCACGCCTTCGGTATAACAGCGGGGTAATTTACTGGCAGAAAGCAGCACCGCTTTTTGTTCTTCGGTCAGCTTCTTGAAACGGGCGATTTGTTCCACTTCATCCGGTGGCATGGTCAGGCACAGCCACCATTCCGCCATATTCAGCATCTTTTCGGCGATATTCGGATAATCGGCGAGGTTTTGGGTGGCGAGCCACAACCAAGCGCCCAATTTACGCCACACCTTGACGACTTTTGTCATATAAGGCGACAGCTGCGGGTTCGTGGTGGTGATATGCCCTTCATCAATCACCAGTTGCAGTTCGCGATCCTGATATTGATCGCGTTCAGCCAGATTATTCACTTCGTTAATCAGTGAAACCATCGCCAGCGCCATTTGGCGCCGAGTAGTTTTCACGGGTCAGTGTACCCAAATCAATCAGGGTGACATCCACCTCCGGCCACGGGGTGCCGGGACGGTTAAACAGCTCTCCTTCAAACCCCTGGGTAAACATCGACATGGCACCAGCCATTTCATCTGCTCGTGCCCGTCGGGGCGCAGTGATTAACGGCTGACCGTGTTCATCCTGCTGATGATTACGGGCAATAGCATAAAGCGCATTCTGTAAGTCTGAGGCTATCATCTGGCGCGCCCCGTCAAAACTGGTTTTTGCCGCCATCATAATGGCTTCACGGATCAGACCGCGATCAGAGCGGGTCAGGCGCTCTTCTTCTTTTCTCTCACCGCCGGTGATCATCAGCCTGGCGGCAATTTCCATCTCCCCCAGAATATCGCGCTGCTCATCGCCTTCTTCCTGTGCTTCATCCGTCTCAGGAATATCGGCTTCATTAATCCGCAGTTGGTTGGGACTGAGTTGCAGCAGTTGATGCGCATCGGCAAACAGCGCCAGACTCACCCCACAGCCCGGTTTGATACCGATTTTATTGACCGTCAGCCCCAGACTTTGGTAGTAATCTGCCGACAGGCCAAAACTGTTGCCCGCTTCCACAATAAACAGACGCGGCCGGTGGATCGCCATCAACTGGATTAACGCGGCACACAGAGTGGCCGATTTGCCGGCTCCCGTCGGGCCAAACAGCAGTAAATGAGCATTCTGGGTGCGATCCTGTTTGTTCATCGGATCAAAGGTCAGCGGCGCGCCGCCCCAGCAGTTCCTTCACTTCCTGCACATCCTGCCGGACGCGCAGTGATTCGGTGTTTTCCCCCACCGCATTTTTCGCCATCCGGGTAAAGTCCTCCTCCAGCACATCCTGCGCCTGCGCGACTATCGTCAAGGAAACCAGTGTCCCTTCCGGCATCATATCCATCAGGGCATTGATATTGTCACCCCGTTTCACTTCCCCTGTCAGTGTGCCCGGTTCCGGCGGGCGACGCAGACGCTCAACCGGCACGGCTTTATGCGGCAGCCCGTCAAACCACCAGACACCGATCTCAGGATCAGACACCGGCGGGTTAAACCATAAACTTTCGGCGAAATCATTATTGACCGGAAGTTCGGGCGGCATGGAAATCTCATAACCCACGGTGCGGTAAAAATCGGCTTTTGTCATCCCCCAATCCGGTGCCGGATTAAAATGGCGCAACAGCCAGCTATGGGTCTGCTCCCCGTTTTGCCGATGGGCCACGACACCGGCCGCCGCCAGCGATGAGACCAGCCGTTCGCAGACCTGATTGAGGGCGGCAACCTTGTAGAACGCCACGGCAGAGAGGATCAGTCCCCCGATCACAATGCTGTCCTGCGCATAACCTTTCAGCTGCCCCAGCAATCCCGCCCCGCCGCCACTTTTTGGCGGTTCGATGGCGGGTAAATCCGCCCGGGCGGACTGACAGGAAAAGCTGAACAGTAAAAAGAGCGTGCTGATTCTGGTTATCAGATTGGTGCTGACCCGACGCCAGACGGTAAAAATTTGCTTCATCTTCGGTTTCCTTTTTATCGTGTTACACGCACTAACCTGCAAACATCCAGACTGCCACGACCAATAACACCGCGGTTCGCAGGGCAAACTGGCTGAGGGTCTGGTTACGCACTTTTTCATTTGCCCAGCCGTTCCAGACATCCACTGCGGCCCAGGCCGCCCAGAGAAACAACGTAGCCAGAAAAAATCCAACACACACCAGATACAAAAAGTGGATATCAAAATGCCCTGAGGCCACTTCAAAAGCATTGCGTTGGGCGTCGGTCATTGGACACGTTCCTGACGGTAATGGCCGGATAAGGTGCCCGATTCATTCGGTTGAGCGCGGGAAGGGATCAGGTAGTGATCGATACCCGCCTTGATGGTATTGAGATCGGCCTTGATACGCCGATAATCGAAGTCATAACGCGGAAGTTTTGACAGGTCAGAGGGCTTTTCAGCGATGCTGGCGCGTTCCAGTGCAACCTGAACCTGCTCAATCAGGCGTTTTGCACCGGCCAGTTCGTCTTTTTCGGAAGCCTGTGCAA
>NZ_JAQRFK010000131.1 GCF_028598745.1 Xenorhabdus sp. IM139775 | reverse complement strand
CCAATGTTTCATAATGTTCGGTATGAGGAAACATATCGAATAACTGTACTTTTTCTATTCGATATTGTTGAAGCATCGTGATATCTTTCGCCATCGTTTGAGCATTACAACTCGAATAGAGAACAAATCTCGGCGCCATCCGGCTAAGGTATTCACAAAGCGCTTTACCAATCCCCCGGCGAGGAGGATTTACCAGTACTAACTCCGGTATTTGTGATTTATCAAGGGCAAAATGAGTAGAATCCAGCGCCTGAAAGTCTACCTGCTCCAATCCAAGGCTGTTGGCAGAACTTTTAGCACAGCTAATCGCTTCTGCACTGATCTCAATCCCCGTTAATCGGGTCTTTTTATCTGCACAATGCAGACCAAAACCACCCGCACCACAAAACAGATCCCACATACTGCTAATATTCAATTCCCTGACCCAACGCCCAGCAGTTGCATACAACGCTGAAGCAATATCCGGGTTCGTCTGGAAAAAACTACGCGGGCGAATATACAAAGGAATACCGTTAAAAATTTCCTTCAACATCTGACGTTCAGTAAAAATAATTTCCTTATCACCTTCCAGAATCGCCATATGGGTTGGTTGAATATTCGCGGAAATGACTGTTGCTTGTGGCAACTGTTCCTTTAACCAAGGCAAAGCCCGCTCCAGTTGAGCCAATTTTATTTCTGAACGCAGGACAAAGCGCAGCATGATTTCGCCATTAGCACGGCTTTCTGTCAGAAGAATATGTTTTAATTCCCCTTTTTTACGTTCAACGTTGTACGGAACCAGGCCAGCTTTGGCGATAAATGTTTTTATTGCGGCAAATACGGGCTGAAAATATTTTGGATACAGCGGACAATCGCAAAGATCCACCGTTCTGCCGTCACGATGCAACATACCAAGCAATGGACGCTCAACACTGCCACTGACTACCATCTTGGCTTTATTTCGAAACTCACTCGTTTTGCTAGTTACTGGCGACAGCCAATGTACTACCGATTCTTCCTGTAAAAGTTGCTTTAAATATTGTTGTTTATCAGATAATTGCTGTGAATAGGACTTATCGAGCCACTGACAGGAGTGACAATGCCCCGCGGTATACTGCGCACATTGCATTGTAAAAGAAACCATATCAAAAAATAAAAAATTTAGTGCAACGTAAAGGTTGATGTTTTCGTCGAGGCCAATGATTCTTCATCCTCAATCTCTACTTCAACTTCCATCTCACTTTCCATCTCGCTTTCCATCTCACTATCTATATCATGATTGACATAGAGAAGATTATTGCTGTGAATTTCAAAAATCACATTAGCAATCTGTTCTTCACCTTGCTGCATAAAATTGGAAAATTGTTTGAAAGTCATCCCAGCAGAAATAGGGAATGCCTGACAAACAATCAACTTAGGTAAGTTTTCATCCTGAACATCAAGAAATGCTTTCACAGTAAGGGAACAGGCATTAATCTGACTCAAATTAGCAACTAATGGAATTATCGCCGTTGGCCTGACTTCAGCTAAAGCAGAAAACAATACGACATCATCCAACAGATCGAGCTTGGCATCAAACAGGCCATCGATATTCTGCATATGAGGCAAATGCAAGACTGAGCCTGAATCATTCTCAAAATAAGAGATCTTAAGCTGTTCAAGCCACGTGCGCAGAGTTGACAAATCGGGAATAACCATAGAATCCATCGAATTAACCTCATATGACCGAGAAATTACACATGCTACCTGAGGAAGCGTCCCCTGCGAGTAGCTGCATGTAAATAATTAACCTATTTTGTTTTTTCATCATCAGTGACAACCTGATGGTTTTTATCCGCTTTCTTATGATCAATTCCCAAAAAGGAAAGATTATAGACCGCACGCCAGATAATATGGATAGCTGCGGGTATCAGGCAACCTATACCCAATAAAATCATAGCAATGTGTGCTTCTGTCGTCATTACTAAAGGTGATATAATTATGCTATCGGTTATCGACAAGTAAGCCAGAATCAATAAACCCACTCCCAATATTTCCAATAAAATAACTCGCTTAGGCATATCAGCCAATGAGCGCATCGATTTTGATGAGTTCATTTTCATTCTTTAACCTGTTCCCGCCTGAAAAACAGGCTTTTCGTTACTTATCGTCATCGTAAGCCTATCATACCTGAATCCCGCTTATTGGTAGGACTAATTACAATAAAAGGTAATTCCTGCTTTTTTTTGTGAGTGCTTACAGGCATAGTAACGCCAGATGACATTCTATGAAGTTCATGATCATTACCACTAAGGAGTTTGTATGTACACTGTCATTTTTGGTCGCCCTGGTTGCCCATACTGCGTTCGCGCCAAAGAACTCGCTGAGAAACTAAAAACAGAGCGCGACGACTTTGATTATCGTTATGTCGATATCTGGGCTGAAAACATCACCAAAAACGACTTATCAAAAACGGTGGGCAAACCTGTTGAAACCGTTCCTCAGATCTTCATTGACGAAAAACATATCGGTGGCTGCACAGATTTTGAGGCTTATGCCAAAGAAAATCTAGGACTATACAAATAATCGAACCCAATAATTAGCTATAAAATCAGTCGTCAAAAAAACCGCTATCCTGCCAGAAACCTTCCCCCTGCTGGATAGCGGGAACCTTAACCATACTTCCCTTCGAAAAAAATTCCATGCCCTTGAAAAAATTTTGCGATTTTTTTCTCAGGCATGAGAACTTTCACTTCATAACGTAGTCTTAATTATTGCCACTGCTTTTCTTTGATGTCCCCATATTGAGGAGCCCGATAGTCATCCACTTTGGTTAAAGACTATCGGGTTTTTTGTTAGCCACGCCATCAGTTACGAATTATTTGCAAGATAGAGGTTATCTTTCATTACTATCACATTGCCTATATTATTTACTCATGCAACATCAACAAGCATTAAATAAAATGACCAATCAATGTAATTCTCTTTTTTATGTGAAATTATTATTGTTAACAACAAGTTGATAAAATAAAATCACCCTGTTTACATAAATATCTCGCTTGTGAGGCTTACCTTGCTAGAACAACTTAACCACAATCTGTTTACCTTTATCAATGCAACCCCGGATTCACCACCAGCAATGATCTCGCTTGCCATCTTTATAGCGAAATATTGCGTATTTATTTACCCCGTTACCCTTGCCATCTGCTGGCTTTGGGGAAAAGAAAAGGCCATCACATCGCAACGCAGGGTTGTCAGTAAAGCGTGTATTGCTTTTGCCTTTGGCATAGCGACATCCTATATCATCGGTGTCATTGTTCCACATGCCCGACCATTTGTTGAAGGTTTTGGCCATAATTTTCTTTATCATGCCCCCACGGAATCTTTTCCCAGTAACCACGGTACAGCGGTCTTTACTTTCGCTCTGGCATTTATATTCTGGCACCGGGTTTGGTTAGGCTTATGTCTCATGATCATCGCTTGTGCCATTGCCTGGTCTCGTGTCTATGTGGGTGTTCACTGGCCAATCGATATGGTTGGTGCATTTTTAGTAAGCCTGTTGGCATGTGCTTTTTCCCAAATATTTTGGAACCAATACGGAGAACATTTGCAAAATAAACTGACCCGGCTTTACCAATTCTGCTGCGCATTTTTTATCAAAAAAGGGTGGGTAAAAAATTAATCAAACCCAAATGCAAACTCAATAGAGTGCAAATGACAAGACAGAAACAGAAAAAGGGACCTAATTATCTGGATAGCTATCTATCAGATGGCTATGCACCAGTCACATTTCTATACTAATGATGGTTAAATGATGATAATGGCTAAATGATGGCTAAAATGAGCAAACAATAGTCAAGCGACCGATGTGACTGGTGTCTCTGATATGGTTGGATGTTGCT
>NZ_JAQRFK010000130.1 GCF_028598745.1 Xenorhabdus sp. IM139775 | reverse complement strand
AGATGTATAGTTATTTTTTAACTATACATCAACTGTACATTCTCTTCATTAGGGTAAAAAATGGGTGAACAGATGATACAGTCAGTGAATATCATATTAATTGTATCAAACCCTGATGTAGCAAGGCTTTCAGGGGATTGTGCAGAGGGTGCATAACTGAGAGGGTGAAAAAGATTTTTAGGGGGTATCTTCTGGCAGGCAAATAAAAGCCGGATGAATCTAAGAAGATAAATTTAGTGCATCAATTTGTTTTTTTATTAGGGTGCTATCTGAAATTTAAATCAGGTAATTATCTGATTTTATTTAAGAAGAGAGGTTAATCACAATTTTGCTGGTGATCTTTTATTCATGCTGGAATAGATAAGAATTGCTGTTATATCCTGTTTAATTGATGCTGTAATGAGCATCCATTGAAAATCAGATTACAGGAGACAGGAATGTCATATCTTATTTACTTGTCGTTAAAGGGCAAGAAACAAGGCTTAATCTCGGCGGACTGTTCAACCCCCGAATCTATCGGCAACCGCTATCAGGCCGGGCGGGAAGATGAAATACAGGTATTACACCTCAGTCACATGATGACACGCGATCAGAACGTCAATCATCTTCCGGTCAGCTTTACCAAACCCATTGATAAATCCTCCCCGTTGTTGGGGTTAGCAATAGACAAGAACGAGTTGCTGGATGCCCTTTTTAAGTGTTACCGCATCAATCAGGCCGGACAGCTCGAATTCTTTTATGAAATTAAATTGACCGGTGCAACCATTGTTGATTTTTCCTGCCACTATCCGCATTCGATAGATGACAATGACCAGATCCCGTATGAAACAGTGCAGCTTGATTATAAGTCGATATCATTCACGCACCGCGCAGCAGGGACAACGGGTTACGCGATATCGCAATTGCAGGGACGTGAAGAAGAAAGGCCCCTGCTTTCGGGGTTTTCGTCTATTCTGCCTTTAGCAGAAACTGTTGCAGCTTTGTTTAGCCATCAGTTCAAGCTAAAAAATCAGCATAATGGTGATAACTGCCAACATTTCGCGTATGGAGTACAGACAAATAAAAGGCTGGTAGAGGGTATATGTCAAACATCGGGTGTGACAAAGCAATTTGATACCAAGCAAGAAGAAAACCTCGACGTAGAATATATATTTCAAACTAAAATAGGGATTTAATTATGGCAATTTATTCAACTAAAACGGTTAAAGGTGGCAAGGTCACGGAAATAGAAGTCGATGTTTTTATGTTAAATGAAATTCCTAACTCAATGGAAAAAATGGGTTGGGAAATGGCACCTAAAATCATGCGCTACTGGTTTGAAAGACCTAAAATTGAGTTTACCCAAGAAGAAAAAATCAGGTATATAAAAGGAATAGATTCCATAGATATACCAAAAGACAGAGTCAATGATTCTATTGTAAAAATGGAATGGGCTATGAATTTTAAGCAAGTAAAAGAGGCTGCTGAGGAACTTGTACAGAAATGGGCATCACCTAATGGAATAAAATTATTGAAAAAAAGACTTGGCGGAAGCTCAAATAAAATAGGGTATTCTGATTCAGTAATTGAATTAGATACATATGCACAAGTAAACTATAAAGAAATTGGTTCTTTGACGGATACTATAGATGATTATTTTGGAGCCATAGGGAAAGCAACATTAAAATTAGCAGTGAGAGGGCATGTAGATAAAATAGAAACAAAAAATGTGTTTATTATAGAGAAATTGGGTGTTTACTTAAAAGATAGCTATGATTTTGTTAACCCTGATGAATTTCTTGGTGTCTGGAGTAGGGAAGAAGTTTTAAGTAAAGTTAAAACAGTTGTATACATGGGTTTTTATAAAGATAATATGTGGAGGGAATTGGCGACAGGAGAATATTCAAAATACGTCCCTGTATATAATAAAGACTTTAGAGAATGGCAAAATAAACACAATAAAGGAGGTGATTTTATTGTGTTTTCAGATGTTTTATGGATTCCTCCTTTGCCAAAAGATAGAGTGATTTATTTATGATGGTAAAAAAAACGGCAAAGTATATTTTATATTTTATGCTGCTCATGATTTTTTTATGGTGGTTTTTTTTATCACATGTTACCTTTTTGAAGGAAGGTGACACGCTGAACGAAATTAACTCTGGTAAAAGTGAATATTATGCAAAATATTACAATCCTAAACCTATTAATTTATTTGGTATGTATTTAACCATAATGGAGCAAGAACCTATTTTTGTGGTTCTATATGACAAACATAGTAAATATATAGGTCAAACATCACCTTTTAAGATGATGAATATTTATTCATTTTTTGAAGGGAATCCTACATTACCAGAAAAAGATCCCCAAGATATATTGGACACACATTTTTATATTGTAGTAGTTGGGGATTTTGAAAGTGCTTATGACATCGACATAAACCACAAAAAATGGTGGAGCAAAATACTGCAATATTTCCATTAATTAAATGAAAACTTTTGTAAATATTCTGTCCTCATGTTTTCGCAAGTTTAGCCTCTGAATGTCAGGGGCTTTTTTATTATTTATCATGATGTTAAATGGTGGGTTATTATAATCATAGCCACTAAAACACCATGAAAAAACTCCTCGAATTACGCCAGCAAAAGGCAGCATTCACCGAACAAATGCGCACCCTGCTCACCAAAGCCGAAACTGAAAAACGCTCCCTGACCGAAGAGGAAGCCAAACAGTTCGACGAACTGCGCAGCCAGTCCGATGCCCTGAATGCCGAAATTGCCCGTTATGAGGCGCTGTCTGATGAAGAGCGCAGTCAGGCAAAAGCCCAGCCAACCAGCGAAAAACTCAGTAATGACGAACTGCGCCACTATATCGTGACCGGAGAAACCCGCACCTTGTCTACGGGCGTGCCGTCCGAGGGTGGCTATACCGTTATTCCCGAACTGAACAAACAAATCATGCAGCAATTGGCTGATGAGTCGGTCATGCGCCGGATCTGTACCCTCAAGACCACACGCAGCAACGAATATAAGCAGTTGGTTTCTGTCGGTGGGGCAGCGGTAGCCCACGGGGAAGAGGGTAAGTCACGCGGTGAGACAACCACGCCGAAGATGGAAGAAGTCAGCATTAAGCTATTCCCCATCTATGCCTATCCGAAGACAACCCAAGAGATTATCGACTTTAGCGACGTGGATATCTTAGGCTGGCTGACCTCTGAGATTGCAGGCACCTTCGTCGATATCGAAGAAACGGATCTGGTGAGCGGTGACGGCAGCAAAAAGGCGAAAGGCTTCCTGTCTTATCCCCGTGATACCCAAGCCGACAAAGCACGCGCATTTGGTACCCTGCAAAAGCTGGAAGTTGCCAGTCTTGAGGCCGACAGCCTGATTGACCTTAAGTTTTTGCTTAAGCACAAGTACCGCAAGAATGCCGTCTGGGTGATGAACTCCACGACCGCCGCCAAGGTACAGAAGCTAAAAAACGGCAATGGTGATTATATCTGGCGGGAACGTTTGCAAACCGGTGATCCGGATATGCTGCTGGGCTTGCCTGTCCACTATCTTGAATTTATGCCGGATAACGTTATCGGTCTGGGTGACTTCAAGCGCGGTTACTTCATTGTTGACCATGAAACAGGCACCCGCACCCGTCCCGACAATATTACCGAACCGGGATTTTATAAGGTACATACCGATAAGTATCTGGGTGGTGGGCTGGTGGACTCCAACGCGATCAAGGTGCTGGAACTGAAAGCCGGCAAATAAGCAAGAGGGGCACAACGCCCCTTTTCAGTCTTGGAGTCCATAGATGAATAACGATTTTGAAATCCGCACCGCTTCCTTGTCAGCGTCAGATAAAAAGCTGGTCGGCTACGCGATCCGGTGGAACAGCCGATCCCATATGTTGTGGGATGAGTTTGTCGAACAGTTCGCCCCGAATGCCTTTCGTGCCAGTCTAACGGCGGGTACTGATGTCA
>NZ_JAQRFK010000013.1 GCF_028598745.1 Xenorhabdus sp. IM139775 | reverse complement strand
GAGGACACTAAAGGAACGTTCGAGACGAGGACGTGGATAGGCCGGGTGTGTAAGCGTAGCGATACGTTGAGCTAACCGGTACTAATGACCCGTGCGGCTTAACCTGACAACACCAAAGGTGTTTTGGGCTGTGTGTGAGAGAGAATTTTCAGATGATAAACAGCTTGTTCGGGATTGAAAACAGGATTTGTCTGGCGGCAATAGCGCGGTGGTCCCACCTGACCCCATGCCGAACTCAGCAGTGAAACGCCGTCGCGCCGATGGTAGTGTGGGGTCTCCCCATGCGAGAGTAGGGCACTGCCAGACATCACTTTAGTCAAAAAAGCCATCCCTCACCGGATGGCTTTTTTGCGTTTGGGCAAAATTGAAATAGTTAACCAAAATAATTAACCATAAGTTAATGTGCTTTTCCTTGTTCGATTCCAATACCCGTTTGTGAACGAATAAACTGATTGCGAAACAGTTCCCTTTCCCGTATTCCTTGTTCCGATGTATCTGTAACCGAAAATAACCAGGCTCCGATAAATGCGATAAACATAGAAAACAGAGCCGGATACTCATAAGGATAAATGGGTTTCTCATGACCAAGAATACTGACCCAGATCGTAGGCCCTAGGATCATTAATATAATTGCTGTCAGTAACCCTAACCATCCACCAACCAACGCTCCACGTGTAGTCAGCCTGCTCCAGTACATTGACAATAAAATAATAGGGAAATTACAACTTGCAGCAATGGAGAAAGCTAAACCGACCATAAAGGCAATATTTTGCTTTTCAAATAAAATACCCAAGCCAATGGCAACTAATCCCAAAATAACAACGGTGATTTTGGAAACTTTTAGTTCATCTTGCTCATTAGCTTGTCCCTGTTTAATCACATTAGCATAGAGGTCATGGGATACGGCGGAAGCGCCTGCTAATGTTAACCCTGCAACTACCGCCAAAATAGTGGCAAAAGCCACTGCCGAGATAAAGCCAAGGAAAAAATCACCGCCAACGGCATTTGCCAGATGGACGGCCGCCATATTTGTACCACCAATTAGTGCCCCAGTTGCATCTTTGAATGAAGGATTGGCGCTGACCAATAAAATTGCCCCAAATCCGATAATAAACGTCAGGATATAAAAATAACCGATAAAGCCAGTTGCATAGAAAACACTTTTACGGGCTTCTTTGGCATCACAAACAGTAAAAAACCGCATGACAATATGTGGCAATCCCGCAGTACCGAACATTAATGCCAATCCTAAAGAGAGCGCAGAGATAGGATCAGAGACCAATCCCCCAGGACTCATGATAGCTGGCCCAAGAGAGTGCACCGCGATGGCCTCTTTAAACAGGGTATGAAAATTGAAATTGACGACTTTCATGACCATCAGAGCCATGAATGTTGCCCCTGCCAGCAACAGAATGGCTTTAATAATCTGAACCCATGTCGTCGCCAGCATTCCGCCAAACAATACATAAAACACCATTAAGATACCGACCAAGACAACAGCGACGTAATAATTCAGCCCGAATAGCAATTCGATCAGTTTTCCTGCTCCAACCATCTGAGCGATTAAATATAACGCAACAACGACCAATGAACCCATGGCGGATAAGGTACGGATGGGACGCTGTTTCAGCCGATAAGAAGCGACATCTGCAAAAGTGTAACGCCCCAAGTTTCTTAATCTTTCGGCAATAAGAAATAGAATAATTGGCCAGCCAACGAGGAAGCCAATAGAGTAGATCAACCCATCATAGCCAGAGGTATAAACTAACGCTGAAATTCCCAGAAAAGAGGCGGCTGACATATAGTCGCCCGCTATCGCCATGCCGTTCTGGAATCCGGTAATACGCCCGCCAGCGGTATAATAATCTGAGCGTGAAATAGTCCGCTTTGAAGCCCAGTAAGTGATACCAAGCGTTAACCCAACGAATAACAGGAACATGACAATTGCCTGAACATTCAAGGGTTGTTTTTCTATATTACCTGAAAGGGCATCTGCTTGAGCCAGGAGAGGAAAGAGGGAGGAAAATAGGAATACGATTTTTTTCATTTTCTCACCTCGTTGAGAATAGTTGACGTCAGACGATCAAATTCACCATTTGCCCTTACCACATAAATTCCGGTCAGTATGAAAGATATAAAGATGATCCCAACTCCTACAGGGATCCCTCTCGTCATATTGGTGTTTTCATGAAGTTGTGTGCCAAGCCATTCAGGCGCAAAAGCGATTAGGAAAATAAAACCAACATAAAGTACTAACATGATGAACGATAACAGCCAGGCAAAACGTCCTCGCTTCTTAACTAACTCCTTAAAGCGGGGATTATTCTCAATCTCTTGATAAATGTCGTCACTCATTGGAGTATCTCCTTGTTGGTTTGAAACGGCGCTGTACTTTTGGTGATACGTTATTTAAGCCGCCTTGCGGCGGCTCTTATGTTTTATGAAATAGTTTTACGACATGTTGATAGATTGTTTTTCTTCCAGCAGTTTTTCAACAACACCTGGATCGGCCAATGTGGAGGTATCTCCTAAGTTGCTGGTATCACCAGAAGCAATTTTGCGCAAAATACGCCGCATGATTTTTCCAGAACGCGTTTTGGGCAGAGAGTCTGTCCAATGAAGGATATCGGGGGTTGCAATTGGGCCGATTTCTTTACGAACCCAGTTTCTCACCTCGGTATACAGTTCAGGAGAAGGTTCTTCACCATGAATTAGCGTGACATAGGCGTAAATAGCTTGCCCTTTAATATGATGAGGGATACCAACAACAGCCGCTTCCGCGATTTTAGGGTATGAGACCAAGGCTGACTCAATTTCCGCAGTTCCCAAACGATGGCCTGAAATATTCAGAACATCATCAACACGGCCAGTGATCCAGTAATAGCCATCTTCATCACGTCGAGCGCCATCACCGCTGAAATACATTCCTTTAAAAGTGGAAAAATAGGTTTGTTCAAAACGCTCATGATCGCCATACAAAGTTCGAGCCTGTGCTGGCCAGGAATCCGTGATAACAAGGTTGCCTTCACTCTCACCGGCTAAAATTTCCCCGGAATTATCCACTAAGGCCGGACTAATACCAAAAAATGGCAAAGTGGCGGAACCTGCTTTAAGGTCGGTAGCCCCTGGTAGTGGTGTGATCATGAACCCACCCGTTTCGGTTTGCCACCATGTATCTACGATAGGACATTGACTATTGCCTATTTTTCGGTAGTACCACTCCCATGCTTCTGGGTTAATGGGTTCACCAACCGATCCCATAATGCGCAATGATGTGCGCTCAGTCCCTTCTATGGCCTTATCACCTTCGGCCATTAATGCCCTGATGGCGGTTGGCGCAGTATAAAGAATATTCACTTGGTGCTTATCAACGACCTGACAGAGACGGTTAACATCAGGATAGTTGGGTACACCTTCAAACATCAACGTTGTGGCGCCACAAGACAGAGGCCCATATAACAGGTAGCTATGCCCCGTTACCCAGCCTATATCGGCGGTACACCAATAAATTTCACCAGGGCGATAATCAAACGTGTATTTAAACGTTAAAGAAGCGTAGACCAGATAACCACCAGTCGTATGCAGGACACCTTTAGGTTTACCTGTAGAGCCTGAAGTATAAAGAATAAATAATGGATCTTCGGCACCAATCTCTTCTGCGGGGCACTCAGCACTAACACTTTCGACTAGTTCATGCCACCATAAGTCCCGGCTATGATGCCAGTTTTTGGTATTTCCGGTACGTCTGAAAACAACCACATTAGTCACGCTAGTGACATCTGGATTGTTCAGTGCCTCATCGACATTTTTTTTCAGTGGGATTGTCCGGCCTGCGCGCAAGCCTTCATCTGCGGTAACCACGAGTTTGGCGTTGGAGTCGATAACACGGCCGGCGATGGCATCAGGAGAGAAGCCACCAAAAATCACGGAATGGATCGCTCCGATACGGGCACAAGCCAGCATGGCAACCGCAGCTTCTGGCACCATTGGCATATAGATGGCAACAACATCGCCTTTTTTGACCCCCTGTTTTTTCAATACATTGGCGAATTGGCAGACGTTATGATGTAATTCTCGATAGGTAACATGTCGGGATTCTGCGGGATTATCTCCCTCCCAGATAATGGCAGTTTGATCGCCACGCTCTTGCAAATGGCGATCAAGACAGTTGGCACTTAAGTTCAGCGTGCCATCTTCAAACCAGCGGATGCTGATATGCCCAGGATCGAAAGAAGTATTCTTGACCTTGGTGTAGGGCCTAATCCAATCAACGATTTTACCTTTCTCACCCCAGAAACTTTCTGGATCTTGTAATGACCATTGGTAGTCATCTAGGTACTGTTGTTTGCTTATCAGGGCCGTATCTGCAATATCAGCAGGAATAAGGTGCTTGATTATTTGAGTCATATTTTTATCTCCTTGCAATTGTTAATACTATGTCAAAACAAGGTTAACTAAAGTGTAAGAAGAATTTTTGTTTCTTTTTTGCGCGGAAGATCACGCAATAGAGAGAATGGATGACATGGAATGATCATTTAATGCTTTTGATTTTAGCGAGACTAAATAGTGTATTTATTATATTAGCTAGATCAATGCGTTATTATTTTTGTTTATACTGCTATTTTTATCTAAACAAAGGTGTGAAACGTGAAGGTATAACAGGAAACCATAGTGACATCATGGAATTGATAATCATTTTCATTGTTGCTCAATTCACTATAATAATCATGCTGTTCACAAGATGTGAGCTTTATATATTCTAAACAACTGGAGATATGATATGAGCTATTCATTACCTTCTCTACCTTACTCTTATGATGCACTAGAGCCTCATTTCGATAAGCAAACGATGGAAATTCACCATACTAAACACCATCAGACCTATGTCACTAACACGAATAACGCTCTGGAAGCCTTCCCGGAATTAAGTAAACTTGATATTGATGACCTGATCCAGCAGCTTGATAAAATTCCAGCCGACAAACGTACTTTTGTTCGCAACAATGCGGGGGGTCACTCAAATCATAGCTTGTTTTGGAAAGGGCTAAAATTAGGCACAGTATTGGGTGGTACTTTGAAGGCCGCGATCGAACGTGATCTTGGCAGTGTTGACAGTTTCAAAGAAAAATTTGAGCAGGCGGCAGCAACTCGCTTTGGCTCTGGCTGGGCATGGTTGGTGCTGAAAGAAGATGGCAAACTTGCTGTTGTTTCAACCGCCAATCAGGATAGCCCACTTATGGGTGAGGAAATTACAGGTGCTTCTGGTTACCCGATTGTGGGTCTGGATGTTTGGGAGCATGCTTATTACCTGAAATATCAGAATCGCCGCCCTGACTACATCAAAGCATTTTGGCACGTCGTCAATTGGGACGAAGCGGCAAGGCGCTACGAAGAAAAAATTAAGTAATCCATTCAATTAGTTTCCACAAGAATGCTGGTCATCGTTGTGACCAGCATTTTTATTGTGTGTAATCTTGGCTATTATGCCAAGGAAATGCTGACTCATCTTCACTCGCTCATTGAGAGGAAACAAAAATGTATTACCCACAAGTGTATAGAGGCAAAATATTATCGTCAGAAACGTTGGGGTTCAGTGCGATCAATAAACTGGTGGTGAATGGCCGTTTACAGTTAACCTCCCTTGGTCTGGAAGGGGATGAGCAAGCGGAAACGCGTTTTCACGGTGGGCCTGATCGGGCGCTTTGTCACTATCCAAGAGAGCATTACTTATTTTGGCGGCGTCAATTCCCTGAATTGACCGAATTGCTTGCATCCCCTCTGTTTGGAGAAAATATATCCACAGAAGGCCTGACAGAAGATAATGTCTATATTGGTGATATTTTCCAATGGGGTGAAGCGCTGATTCAAATCACTCAGCCGCGTTCTCCATGTTATAAACTCAATCTTGTTACAAACATAAGTGATTTTGCTGCGATGATGCAAGATAATGGTCGTTGTGGCTGGTTATACCGCGTTATCTCTTCTGGTTTGGTCAGTGCGGGTGAACCGATAAAACTGCTAACCCGTAATAGTGATGTTTCTGTTATGGAAGCTATATCCATTGCTTTTCATAATCCATTTGATGAAGAGCAGTATCGTCGCTTAATGGGAGCTGCTGGATTGTCTGCAAGTTGGCACCTGACGATGCAAAAACGGATATTGCATGGAAAAATTGAAGATTTTAATCGTCGTTTATTTGGGAATAAAAATAATGCCAAAGAATAAATTAATACCCTTTGGCATTCACATAAGAATAAATAGTTATGGATGAGCGATAAACCCTACAGCTTCATAAACTTTATCCAAAGTTGCCTGAGCACGAGCCTGAGCTTTAGCCGCGCCTTCTGCCATGATTTGATTCAGTAAGGCTTCATCATTACGGAAATGATGGAAACGTTCCTGTAAACCGGTCAGCATTTCACTGACGGCATCTGCAACAGCGCCTTTCAAATGGCCGTACATTTTACCTTCAAACTCAGCTTCTAATTCAGGGATCGTTTTACCGGTTACACCTGCAAGAATATCCAGCAAATTGGAAACGCCGGGTTTGTTTTCCAGATCATAATGTACGCGAGGTGGCTCTTCAGAATCGGTAACCGCGCGTTTGATTTTCTTGACGGCAGATTTAGGGTCTTCCAGCAGGGCAATCAGGTTATTGCGGTTATCATCCGACTTCGACATTTTCTTACTCGGATCTTGCAATGCCATCACGCGAGCGCCGCCTTTTGGAATGAACGGCTCTGGCACGGTGAAAATATCACCGTATAAGGCGTTAAAACGCAGCGCCAAATCACGGGTCAATTCAAGATGCTGCTTCTGGTCAATGCCCACAGGGATCTGATTGGCCTGATAAAGCAAAATATCAGCGGCCATTAAAACGGGATAATCAAACAGCCCGGCATTGATATTTTCTGCATGACGGGCTGATTTATCCTTGAACTGAGTCATACGGCCGAGTTCGCCGAAATAAGCGTAGCAGTTCAGTACCCAGCTCAACTGAGTATGTTGTGGGACATGTGACTGAACGAAAATAGTGCTTTTCTTTGGATCAATCCCACAGGCAAGGTAAAGCGCCAGTGTGTCCAGCGTGCGTTTTTTCAGTTCATGGGGATCTTGACGCACAGTAATGGCATGCTGGTTAACGATGCAGTAGATGCAATCATATTCATCTTGCATGCTAACCCACTGACGTAACGCCCCCATATAGTTACCGATGGTCAATTCACCGGAAGGTTGTGCGCCGCTGAATACAATAGGTTTTTGGGAGTTTGGTTTCATGACAGTGGGTTCATTCATTTTATTAAGCGTCCTGTATTTTCAGAGTAGATAATGGTTCCAAAGTGGATAGCCCAATCGTTGGGAGTAAATCCGAAAAATGGTCCAATACATAATTTGGGTGGCTCAATGCTATCGACTCTCCATAGTTATATCCATAGGTTAAGCCAACACAAGAGCAACCTGCGGCTTGTGCCGCCAAAATATCATTACGGGAATCACCGACAAAAAGCAATTCTTCTTTATGCAGGCCAAACATCCCCATCGTTAGATAGAGTGGTGCGGGATGAGGCTTTTTCTCTTTAACATCATCACCACCCAGCACCAATGAAAAGTATTCACTGATAGCCAATGATTCCAGCAATGGCGCAATAAAAGGGGTTGGTTTATTTGTAACAATCGCCATTGGCAAAGGGTGTTTTGCCAGTTCTGCCAAGGTTTCTTTTACCTGAGGAAACAGTTGGCTGCCTGTGGTTACGCTAGTTTCATAAAATTTATCAAACAGCTTGCGTGTTTCACGATGCAATTCGGGAGACAGCTCTACGCCTGCCCACGTTAATGCGCGTTCAACCATGACATCAGCCCCATTGCCAATCCAGACAGCAACGCGTTCTTTGCCCGCAGCAGGCAAGCCTTTGGCATTCAGGGCCTGATCCAACGCATCAGCCAGACCGCCTGCACTGTCCACCAGAGTGCCATCCAAATCAAATGCAATGGCCCGAATTCCTTTTACGACATCATGTTTCATTATGCTGCCTTCGATAATTCGCGGCGCATTTCATCAATAACCGCTTTATAATCTGGCTGACTGAAAATAGCAGAGCCAGCAACGAACATATCAGCGCCAGCCTGAGCAGCCTCGGCAATATTATTGGGTTTGATGCCGCCATCAACTTCGAGACGGATATCATATCCGCTGTCATCAATAATCTTGCGTACCTGACGCAGTTTTTTCAGTGTTTCTGGAATAAAAGACTGACCCCCGAAACCCGGGTTGACCGACATCAACAGGATCACATCTAGTTTATCCAATACGTAATCAAGATAGCTGAGAGAGGTTGCCGGATTGAAGACCAAGCCCGCTTTACAGCCATGTTCCTTGATAAGTTGTAATGTGCGATCGGTATGTTCACTCGCTTCAGGATGGAAAGTAATGTAGGTTGCACCCGCCTTGGCAAAATCAGGAATAATGCGATCAACAGGTTTTACCATGAGGTGAACATCAATGGGCGCAGTGATACCATAATCACGCAGTGCCTGACAGACCATCGGGCCAATCGTCAAATTTGGCACGTAATGGTTATCCATGACATCAAAGTGCACAACATCAGCGCCTGCTTCCAAAACCTTAGCGGTATCTTCACCTAAGCGGGCAAAATCTGCGGATAGAATGGATGGGGCAATCAGAAAGTCTTTCTTCATTGTTATCTTCTCCAATTCATTGTTTTATCCCCGTGATTTCAGGGGCTGGAAACCTCAATTACTCCTGGCAGTATAACGCCAAAATTTCATCAACTTTACTTCGGCCAAGAATATTTCTACTTATTGTCCGGCGGGCTTTAACAATGTAAAGGGAAGCCTGATAATACCATTCCCGTGTTATCGGTGTGTCATGGTTAGATATGAGCACCGGAATGCCTTTTTGAGACGAGAGATGATAGGCGGTATTCGCCAGATTTTCCTGATCGAGGAGGTTAAAATTATTTGTATGGTAGGCTGTAAAATTAGCCGTAGCCGAAAGTGGGGCATACGGGGGATCACAGTAAATCACCGACCCCTTTGAGGCATTGTTCAATGCTATTTCATAATGTTGGCAGATAAAAGTGGCTTTTTGGGACTTTTCTGCAAACCAGTAAAGCTCATCTTGTGGAAAATAAGGTTTTTTATAACGTCCAAAAGGAACGTTAAACTCACCTCGTGAATTATAGCGACAAAGACCGTTATAGCAGTGGCGGTTCAGGTAAAGAAACAGCATGCTGCGGCGAAAGGGATCTTTGCTTTTGTTGAACTCTTCTCTCAGGCGATAGAAGCTTTCAGCAGTGTTGAACTCCGGTGAGAATAATGGACGGACATGCGTAATAAATTCATCCGCACGAGATTTTACGGCATTGTACAGATTGATCAGATCGTTATTGATATCTGACAAAATGTAAGAATCATAATCGGTATTGAGAAATACCGAGCCTGCGCCAACAAATGGCTCAATCAAGCAATCGCCCTCTGGCAGATGACGTTTAATATCATCCACCAAGGGGTATTTTCCACCGGCCCATTTTAAGAAAGCGCGTTTTTTTTTCATGCCGTCAAATAGTTATTCAATAATTTCAGAGTCGCAGATTGTACTCTGTTTAGGACAGCATATCAGCGCCTAATCAAAATAGTTTTATTTTTTCAGATCTTGCTGAACTTGTTGTAGTTTTCTGACCCAAGGTTTTTTGGCCTGAACTTCTGCTGGCAGTGAGGCAATGGCTCTTTTAGCATCAGAAACAGAACCGTAATTACCGTGGATCAAGATAAACCAGGGTTTACCATCGCGTTTGGTCGCATAAACCCTGTAATTAGCAAGGTTATTTTTTTTCGCGAAAGCGGCTAAGGTATCAGAACGGCTGGCACTACTCAATTGTAGTGTGAATCGATTTGTAGCTGCTTTCAGCAGATCACCACCAGTATCAGCGATACTCTTTCTATCGGCATGATGGCTATTCGTTGTTTTGGTCGTTGTTTTGGCGTGATTATCTTCTCTGACCTGATTCTCTGTTTTCGGTTTTTCTATTTTCGGTGGTGCAACTTTTGCTGGTGCAACCTGCTCCGGTTTGTTTTGCCCAACAGGTGGCGTTACCGTCGGTTCAGTGGGATTAACCTGCGGCTGTGTCAGATTGTTTTGCACCGAATGATTAATCTGACTTTGCTGTTGATTCAAAGCATCAGTAATATCGCCGGGTAATTCTATGCGCTGGTTGTAGCCACCCGTTCCGGTTTCGGGCGGAAGATCTTTACTTGGGGTACTGCTAATGGGAGGCGGACTGATTTCACGTGGAGCGTCATGAGTTGTCGGTTCTGACGGTTTTTCTTGTTCACTGTCTGGGGGATTGGAAGAAAGTGAAGAAGAACCAGAAAGGTCGATACTCTTTTCCGCTGAATTTGAGAATTGCTGTTTTTCATGCTCGGTTGGCGATTTTAATGCAGAACTGATAGCAATAATCAGAAGCAAAAGCACCAGAATGCCAACACCGATCATCATTTGCTGGCGGGAAATTGCGAGTTTAGATTGATTGAATGGGCTTCTGGAGCGCTGAGGGTTGCGATCAGACGTATCCGGTTTTAATTCATTTTCTGTTTTTTGTTTGTTTTCTGATTTTAATTCGTCCATATACCCTCCCGACAAAGCCACCTAACAGAGATAGTACTGCCAATTGTTATTTAAGCGGTTTGGCAGACTGACCTAACTAAAACCGATAATGTTTTATTTAATAATGTAGCTGTCTTATAGCATAACAGATAGAGAATAATTCATCATATTGATGGCTGACATAGACGAATGGCATCCAATATGACTTCTTTCCCAATATCAGAACGAAGTGTCGCTTTCCCGATCGCGGTCGGCAGAACCAGATGCAGTTTTCCGGCCGACACTTTTTTGTCACGCATCATATGAGGTAAATAGACATCAGGGGACATGGCTTCAGGGCCATTCACCGGTAATTTTGCCCGCTCCAACAAGTGGATGATACGTTGGGTATCCTGTTTTGAGAAGGTACCGACCCGTTCGGATGCCCTGGCTGCCATCACCATGCCGGCAGCAACAGCTTGACCATGCAGCCAGACGCCATAACCCATTTCAGCCTCAATCGCATGCCCAAAGGTATGACCGAGGTTTAACAATGCACGCATCCCACTGCGTTCTTGCTCATCAGCCGCGACAACCAACGCTTTGAGTTCGCAGCAGCGACGGATGCAATAGGCCATGGCTTGGCTGTCAAGAGCCCGTAATTTCTCAATATTCTCTTCAAGCCAGCAAAAGAACTCGCCATCCAGAATGATGCCGTATTTAATGACTTCAGCCAGACCTGAATACAACTCTTGGGCAGGTAATGTTTTCAGACAATTGAGATCGACAATAACTGAGGCAGGCTGGTAGAAAGCGCCTATCATGTTTTTGCCGAGAGGGTGGTTGACCCCTGTTTTTCCACCGACGGAAGAGTCAACCTGAGAAAGCAGTGTGGTGGGTACTTGGATGAAACGAACGCCGCGTTGATAGCTAGCCGCGGCAAATCCCGTCATATCTCCGATTACACCACCACCAAGGGCGATAAGTGTTGTGTCACGACCATGATTATTTTCCAGTAAGGCGGAAAAAATGTCATTGAGCACAAAAAGTGATTTGTGCTGTTCACCGTCAGGCAAGATAACCTCATTTACCCGAAGATCCATTCCCTGCAATGTGGATTTCACCTGTTCAAGATACAGGGGTGCAAGCGTTTCATTGGTCACTATCATGACCTGTTGACCGGCTTGCAGGGGCTTGAACGCCTCACTGTCAGAAAATAGCCCTTCGGCTATGGTAATTGGATAGCTTCTTTCACCTAACGTAACAGTCACTTGTTCCATATCAGCTTTCGCCTTATCGTTTGCCGCTGTGCGGACGCGCTATAATCAGTTTTTTTCCAGTAGTTCAATGATTTGGTTAGCGACGACTTTGGCGCTTTGCTCATCCGTACGAATAGTCACGTCAGCAATTTCCTCATAAAGAGGATTGCGCTCATCAGCCAAATTTTCTAAAACTTCTCGTGCTGGTGCATCAACTTGAAGTAAAGGGCGTTTTTTATCGCGCTGGGTACGAGCTAACTGTTTTTCGATGGTTGTTTCTAAATAGACGACCACACCACGGGCAGACAGGCGATTGCGGGTTTCTTTTGATTTAACAGAACCCCCTCCGGTAGCCAATACGATGCCTTGTTTTTCAGTCAGTTCGTTAATTATTTTTTCTTCGCGGTCGCGGAAGCCTTCTTCGCCTTCCACATCAAATACCCAGCCCACGTCAGCTCCGGTACGTCGCTCAATTTCTTGATCAGAGTCGTAAAACTCCATATTGAGTTGCTGAGCTAACTGACGACCAATAGTGCTTTTGCCGGCACCCATAGGCCCAACCAGAAAGATATTGCGTTTCTCTGCCATGTTTTTGGTATTACTAAGACTGTTTGTTAATGATAACCCGCCCCGCCAATCAGATTAGCCACGGGACCTAAACTGAAACCTCATGAGTGAGAATGTGAGATCAGATAGGAAAATTATCTCAGCACATCAGCCTGTATTGCAACTATATAAATTTCGCACGAACTTGAAACACTGAGTTCATGCTTTTGCTGACCGATTGAGAACCTATTGTATCTATCTTCCATCTTTCAAATCGCGGCTGTGCTGCAATTTGCAATTTATTGGATATAGGCTCCTGCTTGTGATGTTAGATCTGCTCACTCAATTAGGTAATCCTTGTATGCTAAATTACTCTCAGCGTCAAATCCATAAACAGGCCAGACCAAGAAAAACCGTGGGTGATTTGACAGAAAAAATATCATTTTCATCAATAATCATTTGATTTAGTGCAATATTTTTTTATTTTGATTAAATGTCAGTCAGTTGAGGTGTAATAAAGATTACCAGCTCCCTTCGGCTATGTTGCTCTCCTTTTTGGTTAAATAATGATCCCAGCAGGGGAAGGTCTGACAGGTAAGGAACTTTTTGTAAACTGGTGGTTTTTTTCTGTTGAAAGATCCCGCCAAGGATCAGCGTTTCCCCATTTCTAATCGTCACTTGGGTGATGATCTCTTGTTTATCGATGGCCAGATTTTCATTTCCTCCTTGGTTGATGGGAAAACCGGGGGCATTTTGACTGATTTTCAGCGCAAGCCGGATTTTCCCCTGCCTCAAAATATGGGGAGTCACCTCCATACCCAATACCGCCTCTTTAAATTGAACGGTTGTTTTGTCCTTATCCTGAACAATATAAGGAATATCAGAACCTTGCTTGATGCTGGCGGTCTGTTGGTGTGAGGCTGTTAGCCGTGGGCTGGCAATAATATCAAGCTGACTTTCCTGTTCTAATGCGCTCAGTTCCAGCTCCAGCAAGTTTGCGTGAATGCGGGCGGTATTCAGCACCAATCTGTGGCGCTGGTTGCCGGCAGGTTGATGTAGATTTAAGCGGTTTAATCCCAGTGATTGATGATGTGGATCGGCGTTCACTCCCCAGTGAATCCCCAATTCATGCAGGGCTTCCTTGCTGCTGGTAACGATATGGGCCGTAATCTGCACTTGTTGCTGCGGAGTATCAACTTCTTTCAGCCAGTTTTTGATACGGGTAATGGCATCAAATTTATCTTCCAGAATTAGGCTGTTGGTTAAGGGATCGTGTTCAACTTTTCCCCATTTTGTCAGTAGTGCGGGATGATTTTTCTGCAATTGTTCTGCTATTTGCCCTGCATCGGCATATTGCAGGGTAATTGCCTGATATTCGATCTCTTGTTCTTGCTCATTTTGCGCTGTGGGAGAAAATTCCGTTGCGTATTCTATCGGGTCTTTGGGAGGCTGGAACGGATCTCTTATCGGCATTTCGAAATCCATGTCTTTTCCGGTAACGTTTTCTTCGGTAACCGTTTCTTCGGCAAAACCCCATAGAGGTAATAAAAGGAGTAAGAGACAGATTAGGCGTGTCAAAAGGTGGCGGTTCATGGTTTCTCCTTATCGGCAGGATCAGGCAGTGAAATCGTGGGCAAGGCCGTCTCTGACAAATCGGGTAAAGTGACATCTGAAAAAACCATGCGAACCGTCAGGTTGTTGTCGGCAGGTATATCAGTAGGCGTAATAGCGATGTGCTTAATCAGTAACGGGGGTTGTAGTTTTTGAATTTCACTTAAGAAATGGAGAAATTGGCCGTAATTGAGTGACAATACGATATGCCAGAAAACCTGTTCATTTTCTTTGAGGCTTTTCCACTCCATGAGCTGGCTGCCTGAGTCGATCAGTGGCATATGCAGGCGTTTGAGGATAGGCGTATTTTGAGCAGGGACATTTTCTGAGGAGGCATTCTTTAGTGACAGGTCACTGTTTTGAGCAAGGTTTGCTGCCATGCGCTGAATCTGTTGCTGAGTTTCAGGCAGGGATGGCAGTTCAGCAAGCTTCTGCTGAAAGAGTATCGCATGGTGTTGTTGTTGCTTAATATTATTCTGGAGGACGTGAATTTCATGCCGATTTTTCTGCCAGACCAAAAAGTAAAACCCCAACAGCAGTGAAATGATGAGTAATTGTTGCAAGACAAGCTGTTGCCAGACGGGCCGATAAAACCATTCAAGGTAATTATTTTTCATCAGGCTCTCCTATCAACCAATTGGCATCAATGGTGGAAACCTTGAAATCATCTTCCGTCGTGATCATTTTTTTCAGTTGCACATTGATAAGCGAAGTGTCGTCAGTCAGGTTATCCAACAAATCGGAGATATCGGTGTAGTTCTGACTACGCGCCGTAAAAATTAATTGCCCGCTGTCGTCACTAAATGCAGTCAGCCAACTGTTTTCTGGTAACAAATGGGGAAGCTGGCGAAATAGTTGTAAATATCGTTGATTCTGTTCCATGAATATTCGTTTTTTCCGTAATCGTTGTGACAATTGGTGATGATGTTGCACCACTTGATCTGCTGTACTGATCGCTTGTTGTAATTGAGCCGATTGGTAAGTCATCTCCGTCAATTGTCCGCGATATTGCTTAATCTGGTTGGTTTGTCGCGTGGAAGTGAACACTAATACGGTTACCCACAATATCAGTTGTAAGCAAAGCAGTGTCCCCCACATTCGATACCGGCGTTTCAGCTTTTTCTGCCGCCAGGGTAAGAAGTTGACCTGATACATCACTGATCACTCGGCCTGAGCGCCAAACCTGCGGCAATGATGAACGCATTCATTTTGTCGGGTAGTGGGGGATGATAATGGCGAAACGCCATCAAGAGTTGCCAAATATCAGCCGATATTGTTGATACTGATGCCGCTTTGATGGATGTCGGTTGCCCTTCATCACTGTAATAAATGGCATAACCTTCTGTTTCTGGCGTCATGGGGAGTTGATTGATGACCCCAACCAGATGGAGCGCCGGTTGTGCAGCTAGCAAGCCATAGCTGAAAGGCCGGCTGGCGGGGGCGACCCATAGCCAGTCTGTCATACGTTTGTGAATCAACCAACTGTCGTCAGGCACGCCCGAAAGTTTGGCTGCATAACGCAGTGCACAAGGGGCAATATCAATGGCATCAAGGGATAAGTTGATCTCTGAGAACAGATTCAGCCAGAGATTAAGATCTTTTTGACGGGTTGCGCTGATGCAAATCTGCTGACCATGCACACGATAATCCAGCGCCAGATCGCTGACAGGAAATTGTTTTTCAGCATTGGCGTGCACAAACCAGCCAAGTTCCGGCTCCTGCAAGGCCGTATGGTCAGGTAAGGCGATTTGTTTCTGCAAAGTGTGTTGAACGGGCAGGGCGAACCTTAGACTAAGGTGCTTGGGTAATATTTTTCGCCACCGCCTTAAAATGTGGAGTAGTTTTTCAGGATCTTGTAGCCGTCCTCCTGAAATAACCCCGATGGGTAAGTGATATTGCCAGCAATGCCGAAGTTGCCAACCGTCACGGCGTTTAATGGCGGCCAGGGCGAAAATGTCATGATCTTGGACATCCAGTCCGATATACCATTTGGGCGGATACATGTCGCGATCTCCTTATCTACTGTCAATTCAACGAAAAATTAACTCGCCGAAAACATAAAGTTAACGAAAAACAAATGAAAAGTTGCTATACATGAACGGGGTATTGGTAAAGGTGATATCTATCGTGTTGTACAGCCCTTATACTAATCCCTTTATACTAGCCTTTTATACTACGTACTGATCGTTTATAAACTGCCCGATTAACATGGCGTGAGAAATTTCAGGTGAAGTTCATAAAGTATTTTTTGATCCTTATTGTTGTTTGCATTTTATTGGGAGTCGCCTCGATTTTTGGTTTGTACAAATATATCGAGCCACAGCTTCCTGATGTTGCGACCTTAAAGGATGTCCGACTACAAACACCGATGCAGGTGTTCAGTGCTGATGGCGAATTGATCGCCCAATATGGTGAAAAACGTCGTTTACCCCTTACCTTGGCAGAAATACCGCCTCTCATGGTGCAAGCCTTTATTGCTACGGAAGATAGCCGTTTTTATGAACATCATGGTGTTGATCCCATCGGGGTTATCCGTGCTGCTTCTGTGGTCATCACGTCTGGTCATGCTTCTCAGGGGGCAAGTACCATCACTCAGCAGCTTGCGAGAAACTTTTTTCTCGGCCGCGAGAAGACATTGGTACGTAAAGCGAAAGAAGCATTTCTGGCGATTAAAATCGAGCAAATGTTAACTAAGGATGAAATCCTTGAGTTATATCTCAACAAGATCTATCTCGGTTATCGTGCTTATGGGGTTGGCGCTGCGGCTCATGTCTATTTTGGCAAGAACATCAATGAGTTGACATTGAGTGAGATGGCCATGATTGCTGGTTTACCGAAAGCGCCTTCAACGTTTAACCCGCTTTATTCTTATGACAGGGCGGTCAACCGCCGCAATGTGGTATTGGGGCGGATGTTGGAAGAGGGGTATATCACCCGGCGTCAGTATGACGAAGCCAGGAAAGAAAAACTGGTTTCCCGTTACCACGCGCCACAAATTGCTTTCTCTGCACCTTATCTGACGGAAATGGCTCGTCAGGAAATGATTAATCGTTATGGTGAAAATGCCTATACAGAAGGTTATAAGGTCTATACCACGATCACACGCAAAGCTCAGTTAGCGGCGGTTGATGCGGTTCGTAGCAATGTGATTGACTATGATGTTCGTCACGGTTATCGCGGCCCTCAGGAAGTGTTATGGAAAGCAAACCAGCCAGCATGGGGTCAGGCGCAGATTATCGATAAGCTGAAAACCTTGCCCAAATACGGTTCTCTGGTGCCGGTTGTTGTGACGAAATCCAATGCTAATCAGGCACAAGTGATGCTGGTGGATGGCAGTCAAGTTGAGTTGACGATGGCCGGCGTTCGTTGGGCGCGCCCATTCAAAACCGACAGCCTGCAAGGGACGGCGCCACGTAGCGTCGGTGAAGTCATTCGGGCAGGCGAACAAATCTGGATCAGGAAAGTCAATGATACTTGGTGGCTGGCCCAACTTCCCGAAGTGAATGCGGCGCTGGTTTCCCTCAATCCGATCAACGGTGCGATCGACGCGTTGGTCGGTGGATTTGATTTTGAACTGAGCGAATTTAACCGTGTGACACAATCATTGCGTCAGGTCGGTTCCAATATCAAGCCATTCCTGTATACCGCCGCAATGGATAAGGGGCTGACGTTAGCCTCATTGCTGAATGATGCACCAATCAGCCGTTGGGATGCCGGAGCCGGGACGGATTGGCGTCCTAAAAACTCACCACCGACTTACGATGGCCCCATTCGCTTGCGTCAGGGATTAGGACAATCCAAAAACGTCGTGATGGTGCGTGCCATGCGTGCGATGGGCGTTGATTACGCCGCTGATTACTTGAAGCGTTTTGGTTTGCCGGGTGAAAACGTGGTGCGCACAGAATCTTTGGCGCTGGGATCGCCTTCATTTACCCCGTTACAGTTAGTACGCGGCTATGCAGTCATGGCAAACGGGGGTTATTTGGTTGATCCTTACTTCATCAGCAAGATTGAAAATGACGAAGGGAAAGTGCTGTTTGAAGCGAAACCTAAAATTGCTTGCCCGCAATGTGAAAACATTCCGGTGATTTATGGTGAAACCGCCCGTTCCATCGAATTGTCTGAAGATTCCATTGAAAACGTGTCGCATTCTGACGTTCCGCAAAATATGGCCTTGCCGCCGCAACCGGAGTTAGAGAGTGTATCGGGAAATGTGAATGCGGAAGACCAACAGTATGCTCCTCACGTTATCAGTACACCGCTGGCGTTCCTGATCCATGATGCCTTGAATACCAATGTCTTTGGTGAGCCGGGTTGGATGGGGACGGGGTGGCGGGCTGCCCGTGACTTAAAGCGTCGTGATATTGGCGGCAAAACCGGGACGACCAACAGCTCAAAAGATGCATGGTTCTCCGGCTATGGCCCGGATATGGTGGCAACGGCCTGGATTGGTTTCGATGAGCACAGCAGAAGTCTGGGGCGCACTCCGGTATTAAAAGGTGAAGGTGGTGCGAAAACGGCTCAACCCATTTGGGATGATTTTATGAAAGTTGCGCTGGAAAGTGTTCCTGTGAAAACCATGGAACCCCCTGCCGGCATTGTTTCTGTCACGATTGATCGGGCAACGGGCAGGTTATCTGACGGTGGCAGCTATACCCGCAAAGAGTATTTCATTGATGGCACTCAGCCGACGGAGTATGCCGTACCCGATGTGGGAACGACAGTCACTGAGAATGGTGAAAGTCATGAATTATTCTGATTGATGTTCCGGTCGTCAATATCACTCACAATGAAAGATAAAAAGGCCTTGTCGGGCAGGGCGAGAGCGCGAACGTTTTTTGACCTTAATTTGTATGTAGCATAATCAATTATAGGGTGAATATCACTCAATTCGGTCTTGTTAAAGTATCAATCAGTATTTTATTTGCACGGATCGTTCAAAAAACAGGCTTTCATGCTCTCGCCCTGCCTTGTCGGGAAACCGGCGAGGTCTTTTGTTATTTAATAAGAGGATATGATTATAATGCGAATTAATTTTAAGAATATAGTTAAATGGTTTATTTATTATTTTTAATAAACAAAATTATTTTTCATCAATATCATTAAAATTATTACACGGATAAAATTAAACCTTACTCTATTTAAGTGATTATTTTTGAACGCCGTATTTCACTTAAAACAGGTATAAAATGGGTATTGAAATATCAATTTTATACCTGTTTTAAAGAATGAAACGATTAACGCTCCCCATTATTTGTTTGCTTGCAGGTATCGTTGGGCAAAAAATAGCGCACTGACATTTCTGGCTTCATTAAAATCGGGATGCGCCAATAATGACATCATGTCAGAGACAGGCCATCGTTTCTGCACAAGCGGCTCAGGTTCATCGCCTTTCAGCCATTCTGGATAAAGATCATGAGCAATCATGATATTCATCTTGCTGGAAAAATAGGACGGTGCCATCGTTAATTTTGCCAGCAGCTCCAATTTTCCTGCACCGAAGCCAATTTCTTCCTTCAATTCACGATTGGCAGCGTCAAAGATGCTCTCACCAGCATCAATAGCACCTTTTGGGAAACCTAATTCGTATTGTTCAATACCCACCGCATATTCGTGAATAAGCACTAATTCATCCCCGATAATTGGAATAATTAAAACTGCTTCACGATTTGCCGGTTTCATTCGTTCATAAACGCGTTTTACACCATTGCTGAATTCAAGATCAACCGATTGAATATTGAATAAGCGTGAGTGGGCAACGTCATTTATATTCAGTATCTTAGGTTTTTTTAGATCAATCATGCTTGCCCCTGATGGTTGTTATGTGCCGGATAATTGAAAACAATAATGCGACCATTCACTTAAATATTACTGTATATTTTAAGTGTTATAACGAAATGGATACCGTCCCCACGCTTTGCTTTAATATGGCCGATTATGTTAGTAAATGATAGCGATTATCGCTTGAATGTATTTTTGTTGCTATCTTACCCTTGCAAAAAGTCTTTATTTTATGGAAAGGTATGAGAAAAATTATATAACCTTTTGTAAATAAAATTAAAATAGAAGGCAAGAATAGGAATAGCCTGATTCTGTGTGTTTCATGAGATTGTTATTCTGCTGAACTCTGTACTGCTGTCGTGAGCGTGGGGAAAAAATGAGCTCATTGGTCATTATATTGGCTATATTTATCATTAGCCTGATTATAATGGCCTCCTTTCTGATTTTCAGATGGAGGCGGCTTGATAACGCGCGTTATCTACAGTCGATGACGAAAACGGTCTGCCGTAAATTGAATACCGACGAATATCAAGCCATAGAATCTTATTTGCACAATGCCCGTCTGCTGATGAAGCCGGATAGGCACCGGGCGGGTTATTCGGTGCTGCCTGTTAAACCGGGTGATGTTTATACCACCACTCACCCCATTACCCGTTTTTCTTCCGCTACGGATGGTGTGCACCATTGGCGCTATTATCTTGGTGAAACGGAAATACATTTGCCCGTGTTGCTTGAGCCATTTATCAAGCAGCAGAATACGATTGAAATTGTTCAAACCGCATCAATGCCGCTTGTTATCGCGGTTAATGGCCGCTTTCTGAAAGATTATCAGCAAGATTTGTACATCACGAGAGTCGCGGCAAAAACCGAGCAGGCTTCCATTCAAAAAAACGGCAATTCGAGTGCTAACTTACTGTATGTCCGCAAGGAAACCTTAGAAGAATATCGCCTGCGGAAATCAACGGGCATTCAGGAAAGTATTCTAATGTGTGCGGGTTTATCGCTGTGGTTTGTGGCCCTTTTCGTGCCCATGCCAATATTGCCGTGGTTAATGTTGGCGGCGTTCCTGTTTATTCTCGGGAGCTGCTGGCTGCATGTTCGACTGCCACCGGGCCGAAAATTAGCCAACATCCATTGCTTTAATGGCATTCCCAAACGATGGGGCGTATTTAGCGAGTTTGAGCCGGAGCAAAAAAAGAATATCTCTCTGGGCGGCATTGATCTGGTTTATCCCGTACATTGGGGGCCTTATATTTCCCATTATCTTGATCAGAATACCGATATCGACATGTACACTAACTGCCATGTTGTGCGGCAGGGGCGCTTCCTCTCTTTACATGAAGAAGAAAAGCACTATGCTTATCAGCGTAGCAGGAAGAATGTGATATTGGTGGTTTTCTCTGTACTTATCATGCTGTTGCTTTATTTTTACCAACCCGTGAATTTATCCCTACGGCTGAGTTTTGCTTGGTTATATGGCAGTAATACCAAAGTCATTACCAGTTTCAATGAACTAAAAAATATGCCGTTGAAAGAAGGGGATGTGTTAAAGGTGAAAGGTGTTGGGATGTGTTATGTTCCGCCTAATATCATGCCCAAAGCCAACATTACTATATTTGCGCCCTTTGATTGTGTGGGTATCTATTGGAATAGTGAAATTCCATTACCCATGCTGGAGTCGGAAGTTGTCGAAAATGCGACATCGCTGCTTAAAACCGTTAGTGAGCAATTACATCCCGTTGAACGTAAAATTAATCCCAGTCTGAATGACGCGATTGCTCAATCGGGCATGACCCTGCTCGACAATTTTTCACAAATCATTTTGAAAACCCAAAAGTTGTGCCAGAACGATGTGGATTGTGACCGTTTGAAAAATGCGCTGGTCAATTTGGGCAATGCCAAAAACTGGGATAAATTGTTGAAAGATGCAGCAAGCGGAAAGCTGGCTGGAAATAAAGTGTTATTGCGTTCTATCAGTGCCGATGCGTTGGAAAAGCTGGTTGATAGCACGACGGCATCATTTATCTATCGGGAGATCGATAGGATGGTTATTCTGATCAACAGTCCATCCCCGGGAGGCGTCTTACTGCTGAGTGATGAGGGAAAGACATTAGTTGAATACCCGATGCGGACACAATATATCTATGAACACTCTGCCTTAGACCGATGGCGGGAATTACAGGGGCTCTTGGAATTGTTGATGAAGACCCCCTTCGAAACCGAGGGGATTGTGACAAAATTGTCAGAAGATCCCAATGGGACGCGTCATATCATATTGCATCGTGAGCCGGATTCCACGTCTGTCATTCGTTATCTGGGAAGTTGCCTGCTGGGGGCAATCTTGTCGGCAATGTTGATCATCAACCTCGTATTGATTATCAAGAAAAAGCAGAGAAACCAGCGGCGTCTTCAACATATCACGCAATACTACGATAACTGTTTCAATGCGCCACCGCCGCCAATGGATTGGCGATAATCCAGCAGGCTGTGTTACCCTCAGCCCGTTTTTTGCCAGCACCGATTAAACATGTGAATGAGATCATTGGGAGAAATATCCATGCAGAATTCAGACACTAATCAGGCGATTCGTCTTGATAAATGGTTGTGGGCTGCCCGTTTTTATAAAACCCGTTCCATTGCGCGTGAAATGATTGAAGGGGGGAAAGTCCATTATAATGGGCAGCGGAGTAGGCCGAGTAAGCTGGTTGAGTTGAATGCGCAAATCAAACTGCGTCAGGGGAATGATGAAAAAACAGTCACCGTCTTGGCATTGAGCAGTCACAGGCGGAGTGCCACCGAAGCCCAGCAGCTTTATCAAGAGACGGCAGAAAGTATTACCAATCGGGAAAAAATGGCCTTGGCGCGTAAAATGAATGCGCTCACCATGCCGCATCCCAATCGTCGTCCAGATAAAAAAGAACGGCGTACATTAATAAAATTCAAGAACACAAAATTAAATGAGTCGGAAGAGATTTATGATCAAACATGACCAATTACACCGCTTTTTATTTGCAAGCCATTCTGTCAGGGGGGAACTCGTTTCCGTGAGTGAAACTTACCAACGGATGCTGGAGAATCACCATTTTCCTCAACCCGTACAGCAGCTATTGGGTGAATTGTTGGTCGCAACCAGCCTGTTGACCGCCACATTGAAATTCAATGGCGATATCACGGTACAGATTCAGGGTGACGGGCCGGTCAAACTGGCGGTCATTAATGGCAATAACCTGCAACAGATGCGCGGCACGGCTCGCATTGATGGCGAAGTGAATGCCGCAAGCAGCCTGCATGACATGATCGGCAAGGGGTATATGGTCATCACCGTGACACCAACAGAAGGCGAGCGTTATCAGGGTGTTGTGGCACTGGAAGGTCATACCTTGGCAGAGTGTCTGGATGTGTACTTCAGACAGTCAGAACAGTTACCCACCCGTCTGTTTATTCGTACTGGGATGCAGGATGGCAAACTGGCAGCAGGCGGTATGTTGTTGCAGATTTTGCCGGGAGCGCAGGAAAGCAGCGAAAATACGCTTGATCATTTGGTGCAACTGACTGCAACCATCAAGGGAGAAGAGCTGTTTACGCTGGATGCGAAAGAAATTTTGCATCGCCTTTATCATGAAGAAGATGTCACGCTGTATGAACCCCAGCCAGTCGAATTCCGTTGCACCTGTTCCCATCAACGTTGTGCTGACACGCTGGTGATACTACCGGAAGCGGATATTCAGGACATTTTGCACAACGATGGCAAAATCGACATGGAATGCGAATTCTGTGGTATGCACTATATTTTCAATGAGAAAGATATCAGCGAGATAAAGGCGGCAAAAAAAGCGCATTGACACTGATTAAGCGGCTGCATTGCCTGTCGGGTTGCACATAGTGGCACCAATTGTTAAATCATGAGTTCGCATGGGGCGTTACTGACGCCCTGTTTATTCTGAGTTATTCCCCCTATTTCGTGTTCTGCGTCTCATATAACCTTAAAAAAAGCAATAAAATTCCAATTTTTTGATAACAATCGCGGTTAATTAGTCATAATTATTTATTATCCCCCGCAGAGAGAAAGTATAACTGACCAGGAGCAACAAATGAGCGTGACAGGCATTACTGAGCAGGAACTTGCGGTTTATGGTATTCGCGGTGTGAGTGAAATTGTTTATAACCCAAGTTATGAATTGTTATTCTCTGAAGAAACTCAATCCTCACTACAAGGCTATGAGCGTGGCACATTGACTGACCTTGGTGCTGTCGCCGTCGATACGGGGATTTTCACGGGGCGCTCCCCGAAAGATAAATATATTGTCCGCGATGATGTCTCCCGCGATACCGTATGGTGGGCTGATCAGGGCAAAGGCAAGAACGACAATAAACCGCTCAGTCAGGAAACCTGGTCTCATCTTAAGGGTCTGGTGACTCAGCAGCTTTCAGGCAAACGTTTGTTTGTGGTTGATGCTTTCTGTGGCGCTAATGCGGATACTCGTCTGAAAGTGCGTTTTATTACTGAAGTGGCGTGGCAGGCACATTTTGTGAAAAATATGTTTATCCGCCCGTCAGATGAAGAGTTAGCTGGCTTCACGCCGGATTTTATTGTGATGAACGGGGCCAAATGCACGAACCCACAATGGAAAGCGCAGGGGCTGAATTCTGAAAACTTTGTTGCTTTTAACCTGACAGAGCGCATGCAGTTGATCGGGGGAACTTGGTACGGTGGTGAAATGAAAAAAGGGATGTTCTCAATGATGAACTACCTGTTGCCACTGAAAGGGATTGCTTCTATGCACTGTTCCGCCAACGTGGGTGAAGAGGGGGATGTCGCTATTTTCTTCGGTCTTTCTGGAACCGGGAAAACCACGCTTTCCACCGATCCGAAACGTAAGTTGATCGGTGATGACGAACATGGCTGGGACGATGACGGCGTGTTTAACTTTGAAGGCGGTTGCTACGCGAAAACCATCAATCTTTCCAAAGAGGCGGAACCGGATATCTATCACGCTATTCGCTGTGATGCGCTGCTGGAGAATGTCACGGTACGGGCGGATGGTACGGTTGACTTCAATGATGGCGGCAAAACAGAAAATACCCGTGTGTCTTATCCGATTTACCACATTGAAAACATCGTTAAGCCGGTATCCAAAGCAGGGCACGCGACTAAAGTCATTTTCCTGACTGCCGATGCTTTCGGTGTCTTGCCACCGGTATCCCGCTTAACCCCGGAACAGACCCAATATCATTTCCTGTCTGGCTTCACGGCGAAATTAGCCGGCACTGAACGCGGTGTAACAGAACCCACACCCACGTTCTCTGCTTGCTTCGGGGCGGCATTCCTGTCACTGCATCCGACGCAATATGCGCAAGTTCTGGTTAAGCGCATGCAGTCATCCGGAGCGAAAGCCTATCTGGTCAATACGGGCTGGAACGGCACAGGCAAACGTATCTCCATCAAAGATACCCGTGCAATTATCGATGCGATCCTCAATGGAGACATTGAAGATGCGGATACCATTCAACTGCCGATTTTTGATTTGGCTGTACCGACCACGTTGCCGGGCGTAGAGACGAACATTTTAGATCCGCGCAATACCTATGCCGATAAATCCGAATGGGATGTGAAAGCAAAAGATTTGGCACAGCGCTTTATTGATAACTTCGATAAATATACGGATACTGCGGCGGGCGCGGCATTAGTGAAAGCGGGTCCTAAACGGTAATGTAACTTTTCCATGCAAGAACGCTATTTCACTGAATAGCGTTCTTTCTCAATGCCTATTCTGCAATACCCGAAGCCCGTGATACAAAAACCACGATTAGTTAGAGGGTAAGCTGCTGGGCGGTAAGTCGAACAGTAAGATCTCACTTTCTTGGCTTGCAGCTAAGTGGAGATGGGATTCATCCCGGATAGCGATCCCATCGCTGGTGGTAGCTTGTATTCCATTAATCATCACTTCACCACGAACGACCTGAATCCAGATGTTTCGCGTTTTTTCCATCTGATATTCACCCTGTTCGCCATTTTTCAATGTCCAACGCCATAATGTCATATCCTGAAAAACTTTCAGGGAGCCGGAACGGGCATCAGGAGAGAGAACCAATTGACGCCCTTCGGGAGTATTAAAGCGGTGTTGTTCATAGCGGGGAGTGAGTCCCGTTTTTTCCGGCATGATCCAGATCTGGTAAAGATGTAATGGCTTATCATGCTGTGGGTTATATTCTGAGTGACGGATACCCGTGCCTGCACTCATAATCTGGTATTCTCCGGCAGACACTTGCCCTTTGTTCCCCTGACTATCCTGATGTTCGACTGTTCCAGACAGCACATAGGTCAAGATTTCCATATCCTTGTGCGGGTGCATACCGAAGCCTTGACCCGCGTCAATCACATCTTCGTTAATCACCCTGAGTGCAGAAAATCCCATGAAATTTGCATCATAATAGTCAGCGAACGAAAAAGTGTGCCAACTGTCCAGCCAGCCGTGATTAGCGTGACCGCGTTCTGAAGCCCGACGTAAGTAGATCATCTTCAAAATCCCTCAATGTTTTTTGGTAGTCTAGTTGAAGGACTGAAATATAAAAGGTTGAAAATTTAATCTTAGGATTCAAAATATTTGAATGAAATGTATTGGGTAAAGGCGATTAAAACAAATCAGGGCAAGGATGAAAAGCCCCCACATTAAACCTGCCGCAGTGGTTGTATGCCCGCTGGCGAAAAACAATAATGCAATAGCCGAGCCGGCCATTTTTAGTGCGCCTTGTAAAGCACTCCCGGTTCCGGACAGTTCAGGATGCCCGTGTAAGCTGATCCCAAGTAATAGCGGGGAAGAAAGTCCACATCCGAGTCCCACCGTAAAACTATAAATAGTGATAAATGCAATTGATAATATCTGTGTGAAATAAAGCGAAATGAGCGCTACTGCGGTAAAGAAAAGTAATAACGGAAGCGAAACTTTAAGAATTTTTTCAGGGGCAGCGTGTGACAGCCATTTTTTTGTCAGTAATGAGCCTATTACAATCCCGGCAGAATAGATCATAAACAGATATCCATTCTGGGATGCGGATAAATCAAACTGTGTCTGAAAGACGAAAGGACTGGCAGTAAAATAGCCAATGGTAATAGCAAACAAAACGGCAGAGACAACACTGTATGCAACGAAATTAACGTCAGATAACAGAATTCGAAAACCGGTTATCCTACCACTACCTGTTGATTTCACCGGCGATGTTTCTGGCAACGTCATCTTCACAAAAAATAGGCCTATCAGCATCATGATGGCGAGCGCGATAAAATTAAATTTCCAGGGCAGATACTGTGTGATATATCCGCCAATAACCGGCGAAACTTGTGATGCCATCGAAAAAACAGCCAATGATTTGGATAATTCTGTCTTATCACGGAAAGTATCACTGAGTATCGCTCTGCTGATAACCGGGCACCCGCCAGCGCCAATCCCCGTCAGCAGTCGGAATAACGACAGCGTGTGAAATGATTCGGCCATCGAGGTCAAATAATTACCAACGGCGGCAAATAATAAGGAAAATAAAATAACAGGGATACGCCCATGCTTATCGGAAAGGGGGCCATAAAATAGCTGAGACACAGCAAAACCCAATAGATAATAAACGACAAGACCTTGTGCTTGATTATTCGTTATTGCGAGTGCGGATGTTATGGCAGGTAGCGCCGGATTATAGAGATCGATGGAAAATAATCCCAATACGAGAATAACGCACGAATTAATGATGATTGATTTTGATTGCATTGATGGATTAAGTGAATTCTGTAGGTTTTCTCATTATGCAAAGATTTACGTAAACAAAAAGTAAATAAATTGTTAATTTAATATTTGGCGTTAAATTTCAGGCAAAAAAAAGCCAACATAAAAGTTGGCCTATAAAAGTAAACACTGGAAGCAATGTGAGCAATGTCGTACTTTCACATGGACCCTGAAGGTGGTGCACTGAAAGTGCTAAGAATGATAATCGTTCTCAATATCATTTGTAAAGTGTTTTTTTAACCAAATGTGTAAAATACAGTTATGTTGTCAGCTCACCCCCAATTCCATTTGATAGAGATATTGAGTCCCTGTGTCGTGAAATTGATAGGGCGTTAATTGGTAGCCGCGTAGCCACAGCAAAAACCATCCATCATGGGTGTCCGGGCAAAGTCCGGCGAAGCGGAATCCGCCTTTTTTAAGTAATGGGCACAATCCCAGCGCCTCTTCACACGCAGGCAACTTCAAATAGATTAACTGCCCGGCGGGAAAATTGATGACCTCCGATAAAAAGTCAGAATGGACTTCGTAAAGGGTGATCTCCAAACGCCGGCCGGATTTTTTAAGGGTAAATGGCGTAGGGATCATGGCGTGCCGATGCGCAGATTGGGCATTTTGTGATGCTTCACCAACATATTGGCTAATTCGGGAAACCCAATTTTGCCAAGGACGGGGCCAGTTCAGCTTAGGCAGTGGCAATGATTTAAGCGGCAAGATGCCCTGAACGATACTTTCAGGTTTTGGTAAGCCAAATGGCGAATCGACATAATCCAGCATCAGAGCCGTAGAATAGAAACCTAAATTTCGGGCGATGTACTGGCTCTTCGGGTGTGAACAGACCTGTTTTATCGTCAGTAAATTATAACCTTGCTCTTGCGCATAACCGCATAAATAACTGCCCAGAGACTTGGCCACGCCATGACCTTGAAAATCGGGATACACCGCAATCAGTGCCAGCTCTGCCTGATTTTTCTGCACAGCATCTTTCACCAAAGCAGCATGACCGATAAGCTGCCCCTGATGGAATGCCAAGGCCGAGTGCCATTGCCCTGAGGTTTGGTAGTCATTGATAAGTCTTGGCAGATAGATGTCAGGGTAGACATAGGCATCGCCGTAAACCTCCCGAAATAACTGGCTGATTTTTTTATCATCGCCTGACTGATAGCTGCGGATCTGAATAGCAGATGGGAAGATAGTCATCGATTTCAACCCTAGTTATAACGACAGGTATAACGGCGTAGATCCACAACTCGCTGCAATTTACCTGATCGTGGATGTGTATACATATCCTCAATGTGGATTTGCACGATCTCCAGCATGTTTTGATGTAGGCATGCTTTTGCCAGATTGGGAAAGGCTGTCATGACACGGTGGCGTATTTTGTCGATATCCACCGTTTGCAGGCTTGCTACCAATAACCGGATCTGATCTTGCCCCGCTTTCTGGCTTAACACCAATTGCCAGGCCAAAAGTTCCGTTTGTTGTGATAGCTGTGTGGCTAAATCGTCAGGGAATAATGACAGTGTGCCAAATCGTATACGGTAGCCCTGATCAGCACGTCCTTGCAGGGCGAATTTACGGCTTGGTTGTTCTGGTTCGCACCAGCAGGCCAGATCACCGGTAGGATAGCGGATCACCGGCATAAGGCGTCGTTGCAGGTTAGTGACAACCAGCAGGCCATGCTTTCCCAGCACAGTAATGGGCTGATGATTGCTTTCATCCACGATCTCAACAATCGTGTCATCACTAAATACGTGGTGTTCTCCCTGCCGGCATTCTGGATCAGCAAAGCCGATCAAACCGGCATCGACACTGGCACACCCGATTGAGCCTAAACGGGCCTGAGGAAAAACGTGTCGTATGACAGCGATCTGTGCATCAAACAGACTTTCTCCACCGTAAAGAATGGTCTCCACCATCGGCAATGCTTGCCCCCTGTCTTTCAGATAGTGCGCCAGACGGATTAATTGCGCCGGTACACCCGCCAGCACATTGATGTTATGCAGACGGATATTGTTAATCAGCAATTCATCCTCTACTTTGCAGGTGAAAGGAAATTCTATGATGGGGAGTGGCGCATTCGATAATGCGCCGTGGATAAAGAGAAAACTGGTATAAAGATCACCGGCAAAAAACAGGTTGGCGACCCGATCGCCATGCTTTAACTGGCGGGCAATACCTTGGCCAAAGGAAGCAATGAATGCTTGCCACTCTTGTTGGCTGAAAACGGATAACCGCCCATCACTGGTGGAGCCACCTGTTTTAAACACATGACCGCCTTCCAGCGGTGCAGTCAGCACCGGCCAGGTTGGTAGATCGTTTGAATGTGCCCAGTAATGACTGGGTTCCACGAGGGGCAAATCTTCCAGCGTCCAATTATCGGGAATGGCTTGATAGTGTTGTCGGTAATAAGCAGAATGCTCGCGTGCATGATGGAGCAAATCAATCAATGTTGTTCTGGTCATCATCTGAATTTTACTCAATTAATATTTACGCAAGTCGATGAACAACGGGGTTTTTCCACTATGTTCATTGCGGCGAAATTCAGCGGCTGGGGTGGAAGTCACGTCTAAATTCAGCAGATTTCCGCTAACCACTTCAGTAATTTTGGGATCTTTCAATAAATTCTGACGCACGGTGAGGGGATCGGCATGATCAACCAAGAGTTGGATGTTATCGATGCCTTCACTGTTATGATCGATGATCCATTGCACTGGCAATGCCAGTTGCTCAGATAAATCAGCAAGATTGAAAAAGATACTTCCTATGCGTAGCAGGGAGTCATGTCGCCCTTTAAGCCGGAAACGCGGTGAAGTCAGGCCACAAGAACAAGGTGGGTTAATCCAGCCGCCGAGATCGCCTAAATCGTAGCGTTGGACGGGTTGAGCCTCACGGTGGCGGGAAGTAAATACCAGACGTCCGGTTTCGCCCTCTGCCACGGGGTGATCATTCTCTACATTGGGAATTTCCAGCCATTGCGTGTCAGCCATTAAATGGAACACGCCGTCTTCGCTGGCCGCGCACGCATGGCCGACAGGGCCGGCATCGACTGAACCGTAAATAGTTGAACGTATCAGGGTGACGCCAAAACCGGCCAGAAAATGCCGTTGGTTAATATTAAGGTGTTCGCCACCCAGAAATAGCTTACGAATGCCACCATATTGACGTAATTTGGTTTCTTCATTCAGAAATAACCGGTGCAGTGTGCTTGGCATGCCGACCAGCGTATTAATACGTTGTTGCACGATAAAATCAGCGATTTCGCTAAAGTCATTGTCAGCCGGCCCGCCCATGGGATATTGCGTCACGCCCAATTTATCCAGAATGGTGAAGAAGCTCATCATGCCACCATACAGTTTCCCGCCATATAACAGATTCATGACGCGATCGGTTGCGGGTTCAAGCCCGGAGGCAAATACACCATCGGCGGCGGCCTGCATCTGCCGATGGTAATCACGGTAGCTATAGGCGGCCAGTTTAGGTATCCCACTGCTGCCGCCACTGCGGAAAAACAGGCGGGCCTTATCATTAGGGATCATCGCTTGAAAATCGGCCTTATTCATCACGGGAAGATTTTCTAACCCGCGTGGACGATCGGGAGGAACATCAAGGTGGGCGCAACCCGCCATTAAATCCGGCGCAAGGCTGACAGATACGCGCTTGGTCAGGCGTGCCAGTGCATAGACCCCATCGTGGGGTTCACCACGATAGCCGTCATGCATCTGACCTGCCGGGGTGATACGGCTGATACCCGCAGCAAACAGGATATGGCTCATTTCGCTGATATGTTCTTGGCGGGTAATCAGAGCACAGCTTTGCAGATGGTTACGCCAGGGCAGCAAAATAGAGCACAGGCGCTGACGTGGAGCAGGACGTACCTGCAATGTACGGAACAAAGGCGACGCGGCTAATTCTTCTTCGTGTCGCCATATCACCCGCCACCCGTCGGCTTGCCAAATTTCACCGTTGATTTGCGCAAAAGCAAAATCGAGTTGCTGGAAAGCGGTTTGGGTGGTAATTTCTGCGGCTTCCTGAATATCCGGTTTCAGGGCTGGGTGTAATCCGGCGCGGCGTTGCAGGGCGGCAGCCATGCGTTGCCCGATATGTTGTAATACTTCCGGATCATCGCTATCCACTAATAAACACTGTGGGCTGGAACAGGCTTGTTGGTCATAACGACAGACATCATCAGCCAATGCGTCCAATTGGGTATCATCGGCCGACTCAGGGCTTAACCAAGCCATACTGATACGGTGTCCCCAATCTATCCAACGGCAACCTGCGGGCAGTTGGGTACGTATGGATGTGAGGGAAGCGTCACTTCCCCAGGCCGAAACCGCATCAGCCTGACTAAACAATTCTGCCAGTTGTGTGACCGGCAACGGCAATACAGTGACCCGATCAGCCAAATCCCCAGAAATATCGTGGGCTAAAAATTCTGACCAAAGTAGCGCACTAAACCCGTTATCGCTGCTGCTTGGGCGTAACCAGTTAATATTACCCACCAGCAAACTTTCGAGCACGGCCATAAAGGGCAGAAGTTTCGCGTTGGAGGGCGTAATATGGACGACCAATCCCAACGGTTTCCAAGTCTCATACCGGTTCTGGTTATAATCGAATCGACGCAGCGAAAACGCGTTTTGTCCGAGTTCCCGCTCCAGTTTGGTCGCCAGCGCTTCACGTTGGCAAAAAGCGATAAGTTCCTCCCGGATTTGGGTATCAAACAGTGGGTGCGCACTCAGATTGGCCAGATATTCAGTAAAGCGTTGTGCGCAATCAAGTACCTGTTCAGAAGTATGCGGACGAGCCAGCAACTCAGGTAATCGCTCGCGTAGTGTCGCGATTTTTTGTTCGGCCAACAGTTCTGGGGAAACCGGGTTATTCCTTGTTTTTATCGAGTCAGTTTTTATGGAAGACATATCAAGATCTCTTAATCAATTCTGAAGCGGCAATCGCGCAACTACGGTTTTTACTGGTACCGGCCCGGCCAAGCAGCTCAAACCAATCTGTGTCCAGTTCACAACCACAGCTTTTGCCGGAATGCAGTACGGCCAGATCGCTGGTCACAATGCTGTGGGCTGGGCAGGAAGTGATATAAGGTGAGATAAAATGCAGAAAACCGGGTTCTCCATAAGGTTGGCAGGTCAGGTTGGCGGTATGGCGCACATAGGCTCTGGCATAGACGGGAACGTGGAAATTATGGCGGGAGCATTCAACATAAGGAACCGGGTGTTCAACTGAACCATAACCATCACGACATCGAGCATCAGGGATACCCAGTTGTTCGGTTAGCCGTCGATACAGTTCTTCTTTGGGAATGGATTGATCGACATGTGTTTTCCAGCCTCCGCCGAGGAAAACCAGCGATTCAGGATGTAATTTTAATGCCGGCAGACCCATTTGCTTCATTCTTTGCAGGGTAAACCACAAAAAGGCGGGGAAACCGAAAATACGTACCGGCAACCCTTCCTGAGCAAATTGCTGGAGTGCCGTGATCGCCCCGAAGGGATCGAATTCATTACCTTGCCCATTATGGCGCAAGGCATAGCAGGCCCGATTGGCCGGCGCATATTTGCACAGGAACTGATCGGTGTAGGCTGTGCCCAGCGTGATGGCACCTGCGGGTTCGTAGCTAAGCAGTAGATAGTTACACGGTTGATCCGGGGTATTCCAGCCATAATAGTCAAAAATGCAATTCACCATATACTGGGCCGCCGTAATACTTGCAGGATCATAGCGCATGCGGCTTTTCTGGCCGGTAGTTCCGGAAGAGGTCAGTTCCAGCGCATCATCATCTGCACTCTCACTGAGGATCAGATTACGTTTGAAATAATTGGCAAATAGAAAAGGCAGCTTTGACCAATCATCCAGCGCCATTATCGCTTGTTTATCCAGCCCCTGATCGGCCAGCCATCGCTGATAACCGGAAGTATGTTCACAATGGTATAGCGTCAATTCACGCATGGCGTGATTAAATAAGGCATCATATTCGGCGCAGGCACGGTAAGGATGTGCGATAGCACGTAGTGCTTTGACGTAAGGTAAATTTTGCATATCAGTACTCATTTTTCAGTAACAACTACGAAGGATGATTAATTAAGGAATTAATTTGTTGTTATTTGATTCAAAGTAATAAATTTTAATAGACGATATTTATTACCTATGACAATGAATTTAAAGACCCTATTTTAATTTCTGGGCATTATTGGAATATGATGTGTTGGAGGCTGACAGTGTATGAGCTTTTTTTTAAAAACATTGATTTTATGGATGGTAATAGGTTTTATTACCCAGGGCGAGAGCATGAAAGACTAATTTTTGAACGAATTGTGTAAATAAAGCACTAATTCATACTTTAACAAGACCAGATTGAGTGATCTTTATTCTAATTATGGTTGCGTAGCATACATTTCAAGCTCAAAAAACGTTCACGCTCTCGCCCTGTTTTATTACCAACTTTAGCATTAATGTCAGTCCTGCGTTTGCGGAGCGCATTATTCCAAACCCAATGCTAACAATCAAACTGTTTTTCTAATATTTTGTCTAGTTATTGTCCTTAACTCAATCATTATTTAGTACGTCGCAATCATTATTTATTACTATGTAATGATTGGATTAATTTTATTTTGGTAAACGGGTAGTTGATAAAATACTTGTTTTCAAGTTAACTTAATAAATTAAATCGAATTGAATAATCAAATCAGAAAATTGATATTGAGTTATTAAAGACAGGTTAATCTTCCTAAGAAATATCAAAGGGGTAATGGAGAAGATATTTAATGAATGGAATAAAAATAAAGTGTAGTGGAATATTGATGCCTTGAATCGGGGATCTTAGCCCTTGAGTCAACCATTGGTAATGTTTGTTTTTTCATTTTAGGTCGCTATTTTGTTGTTTAAGATACTGAAAAATGTAACACAGTTGAGTCAACCGCTAAAAAACGGCCTGTTGTTCTTATTGTATTAATCCAGCGTCCGCATTATTGGGTGATTTTTTCTAAAAGAGCGTAATTAAAGAGTTGTATTATTAAGGGATGTCCAAATAGGTATAATTTTTCTGTTTCATGAACTTCAACTCACTTTAATGCTTAACTAATATCCGTTTAATCCCGCCCGGAATTCCGGGCAGTTTATTTGGGTTAGATTTTGTTGTAGCAGCGATAGCAGCTTGGTATGTGGTTAGTCTCTTTTTTCATAGGGTTTTCTCTGTGAGTTTTTCACTAATCGGTTTACTTGAGGGGATTATCGTGACGAAAAGTATGGACAGCACGATGGTGACACCCGCTGTCACAAATAACACCTGAAGTGATAATGCTGAACCTATCCAGGCCCCCACTGAAGCGCCAATGCCGATTGCGCCGTTAAAAAATGAAACGTAAACAGCCGATGCTGGGAAAGCTGCATCACCCGCTAGACGGAGAACCCATGTTTGAAAACCAACGAAGACGCCTGAGATTGAGATTCCCCACACAACCAAAGCAATCAGGATATTAGCGCGTGATAGTGACTCCGAATTATTACCTAACATCAACAGTACAATACCAATAAGTAAAGCCGACAGTACGACAGTCGCTTTTAGATATTTATCAATAATCATACCCGTGAGGAAATTACCTGCCAGACCCGCAATTCCATAAATGAATAGGGTTGCAGGAATGAAACTTTTAGACAGTGTTGGTTGTGAGTGAAGCCAGGGTTCGATAAAAGTAAACGCGGCAAAATGTGCGGAAATAGCAAATAGTGTGGCGGAATAGATTTTCCACAGTGTCGCTGAACCCAGAACGCCTTTTAACGCGTTAATGCCAATTGTACTTTTGGCTGTGATCTTAGGGAGAATAAGCATAATACCAATAAATGCAATCACACTGAGCACAGCCATCAACCAGAAGGCCTGACGCCAACCAAAATTCAATCCTATATAGTTAGACAGGGGGACACCAAATACGCTGGCAGCGGATACACCGCCAAAGACAATGGACGTCGCGGCACCCAGATATTTTGTTGGCACCATTGCCACGGCTGTTGCGCCGATCATCGCCCAAAACGCACCGTGTGCCAGCGCACCAATGACCCGGGCAACCAGTAGTACTTCAAATGAATCAACAGTTGCAGACAAGACATTGGAGATGAATAGAATGACGGTTAGCGTTAACAAAAGTAACTTTTTGGGTAAATTACCCAGAAATACAGAGGCAAAAAGTGCACTGAGTGCACCAACCCAGGCGTAAAGTGATACTGTCATGCCAATACTGGATTCTGAAGTGTAAAGCCCTGCTGCCATAGGAGTTAGCAGACCGACCGGAGCCAATTCCGTTGTCACAATCGTAAATGTTGATATAGAGAGTATAAATAAAGCTAACCATGCCCTGAATGTCATTTCAGGTTTTCTCATTTCTGTAGTCATAAATGACGACCTTTAATCAGTATTAAATATGATTCCATCACATATTTTGTAGACATATTAAATACGCAGTGGTTATGAATTTCGTTTGTATAATTACCATGATAAGATTTCATGAGAATTGTTAATTTTGTAATTCACTTTTTATATCAATGAGCGTCTCGATTGCTTTGTTAATGAAAATTTACAATTTATTTGCAGAAAAATTGAAGTGAGATAAGGTGACAAAGTAAAATGACAATGTACTTGTCAATTAATAGGTCACCCAATTAATGGAGAATCTGTGGACAGCATTAACAATAAGCTACCCAGCATAAAACAGTTACAATGTTTTTTAGCCGTTGCTCAGGAGCTTAATTTTAGAAGGGCCGCAGAGCGGTTACGCATGACGCAACCTCCCCTGACTCGACATATAAAATGTCTTGAGGAAACGCTTGGGTGTGAACTTTTTGCGCGTAATACTCATGAGGTTCACCTGACCGATACGGGTCTGATGCTTGTTGAAAAAGCAACCTATCTTATCAATGAATTTACATTGTTTATGCGTGAAATTAAAAACGAGAAAACGCATTTGCGGATTGGTCTGACCAGAACGCTGAATTTCGACAATATACCCGAACTTGGGTATAAAATAAAAACCCTCATGTTTGACGACATTGATATACAGCACTTGGCTTCCAGTCAACTTTTGAATTTTCTCTCAAAAGGACAAATGGATATTGTTATTACTGGAGAGCGAAGTTTGCACAGTGAACATGATTTTAAATTTCACTGGCTTTATCGGGAACCACTTTTACTGGCCATTCCATCATCTCACCCCAGCAGTCTGAAAGAAAAAATTTCTCTTACCGATGTTTCAGATCTTCCTCTCTTTTGGTTTTCAAGGAACGCAAATCCTGTTTTTTATGACAAATGTGAAAAATATTTTCAGCGCTTGCCTTTCTTGTTGAAAAGGCGCAGGGAACCTGATGATTCACTGGTGATGCTTTCCTTTATTGCAAGAGGAAAAGGAATGGCGCTCATGCCGCGCTCCATGTGTATATTTAATCAAGAAGGGCTTTGTTATCGGGAATTAGTGGATGATGTGGCTCAATCCCTGAATATTGATGTCTATGCCGCAATGAGGAAAAACGAAACCAGAGAAGTGGTCATAAATGGTTTAAACAGTTTGCTGAATGAGAAGCCTGCGGTACAACCTTAAAATTAACCTATGCTATATCTGCTTTCTCAACGTACGTACAGATGGTGTTCGTATCCAACCAACGCCATCTGTTAAAGTGAACAAGCTGCTATTTTATTTCCTATCCTCGGATACCAACGCTTGCGCACAAGCCCATGCCGAGCTCCATGCCCACTGGAAGTTATATCCCCCAAGCCAGCCGGTGACATCAACCACTTCGCCAATAAAGTACAGTCCTTTCACTTTATGGGCTTCCATGGTTTTTGATGACAACTCATGCGTATCCACGCCGCCAAGGGTGACTTCCGCCGTGCGATAGCCTTCTGTTCCGTTGGGTTGTACCTGCCAGCCTTGCAGGGTGGTGAGCAGGGCTTTTTTCTGGGTGAGGTTCAGTTGTTTCAGGGACAGCTCCGGTAATTGCCCAAGGGACTGCAAACATTCCACCAAACGTTTGGGCAGTAATTTAGCCAGTGTGTTTTTCAAACTCTGGTTGGGATGCGATTCCCGTTCTTTATCCAGAAAATGGTCTAAGTCGGTATCAGGAAGTAAGTTAATACTTACATATTCACCTGACTGCCAATAGCTGGAGATCTGCAAAATAGCCGGGCCGGAAAGACCGCGATGGGTGAACAGAACATTTTCCCTGAATAGGGTGCCGTCTTTTGCGGTCACAACAGAAGGAACCGCGACACCGGAGAGCATCTGGAGTTGTTCCAGTAGCGGTTTATGCAGAGTAAAAGGGACTAATGCCGCTCGTGTAGGCAGGATATTGAGTCCAAATTGCTCTGCGATGCGGTAACCCAGAGGAGAAGCGCCCAAGCCGGGCATGGACAATCCCCCGGACGCGACAATAAGTGAGTGCGCACTTACTTCTTTCCCTGCCGTCGTGATAACAAAACCCGGCTCTTTTTTCTCGACATGAGTGACTTCACTGCGTAGCCGAATGGTGACCTCTCCTGTTTCGCACTCTTTCAACAGCAGATCTAAGATTTGTTGCGCTGAGTCGTCGCAGAAAAGCTGCCCCAATGCTTTTTCGTGATAAGGAATAGCATGGCGTTGTACCAGATCAATAAAATCCCATTGGGTATAGCGAGCAAGTGCTGACTTACAAAAATGGGGGTTGGCAGAAAGGTATGCTGCCGGTTCGGTATACAGGTTGGTAAAATTACAGCGCCCTCCACCGGACATCAAAATCTTGCGGCCTGCTTTTTTGCCATTATCCAATACCAAAACATTTAATCCGGCTTGTCCTGCCTGCGCAGCACAAAATAAGCCGGCAGCGCCGGCACCAATAATAACTACATCAAATTTTTCCATTCGTTTGTCTCTTGCGGCCGAGTTATTTGTAGGAATTCACGGCATTGTGAAGGCTCTGTTCACGAACTACAGAGAAAAATAGGCATTTGGTTTAACTTTCTGCGGTAAAAAGTTATTTCCCATTAAAAAAAATATCAAAATATTAAAATTAAATAACTCTTTGATATATTTAATAAATGCAAGAATTTTCATGCTATTTGACCATGATTAAATCAAAAAAAGGTCATATTTCTCTTTTCCCGCTAACGTTTGTCACTGATAATGCGCGCGTTCATGTCCTACTAACTGGCTTAACGTCTATGCTACATCTGTTTACTGGCCTGGAATTTTATACCGGCCTCATGTTAGTGCTTGCTCTGTTGTTTGTGCTTTTTTATGAAGCCATCAATGGGTTTCATGATACCGCAAACGCAGTAGCAACTGTTATTTATACCCGGGCGATGCGTTCACAGCTTGCTGTTGTGATGGCTGGGGTTTTTAATTTTTTGGGTGTGCTTCTTGGTGGATTAAGCGTCGCTTATGCGATTGTGCATCTGCTACCTACGGATCTTCTGCTCAATGTCAGTTCGGCGCACGGCTTGGCTATGGTGTTCTCCATGCTGCTGGCGGCGATCATCTGGAATTTAGGTACGTGGTATTTCGGTATTCCTGCATCAAGTTCCCATACGTTGATTGGCTCTATTATCGGCATCGGCCTGACCAATGCGATAGTGACCAGTTCTTCGGTGGTTGATGCCTTGAATATTCCGAAGATGATACAGATTTTCATGTCCTTGATCCTGTCTCCGCTTGTTGGTCTGGTGATTGCCGGAGCGATGGTGTTTTTACTGCGCCGTTATTGGAGTGGTACAAAGAAACGTCGTCGTATCCACATGACGCCTGTTGAGCGTGAAAAACAGGATGGTAAACGTAAACCGCCATTCTGGACACGGACTGCCCTGATCCTTTCGGCTGTTGGGGTGAGTTTCTCCCACGGCGCGAATGATGGTCAGAAAGGTATCGGTTTGATTATGCTGGTTCTGATTGGCGTTGCACCTGCGGGTTTTGTCGTCAATATGAATTCAACCAGTTATGATATCGCCCGCACTCATGATGCCGTTGTCCACTTGCAGCAGTATTATGGGCAGCATGCCCCGGCATTGGCTCATGCAATTGAGTTGCATCCCGCCGCGACGTCTTCTGTTGAAGAGCAGCCGGATATGGCGTTCCATTGCGATAACTCACGCGCGTTGGTGGTGTTGAACAAGACTGAAAATATGCTGGCGAATATCCATAATTTCAGCGAGTTGAACCCGGATCAACGCAACAGTATGCGCCGTATGCTGATGTGCATCACCGATACGGCCAGCGCGGTGGCTAAGTTACCCGAAACCAGCCATGAAGATGCGCGTTTCCTGAATAAACTGCGTAAAGATCTGCTGAATACGGTGGAATATGCGCCATTGTGGATCATTATTGCGGTGGCACTTGCCCTGTCTTTGGGCACTATGGTCGGTTGGAAACGGGTTGCTGTGACTATCGGTGAGAAGATTGGCAAAAAAGGCATGACTTATGCGCAAGGTGTTTCTGCTCAGGTGACTGCGGCGGTTTCTATTGGTGTTGCCAGTTATACGGGGATGCCCGTCTCCACGACACAAGTACTCTCTTCTGCGGTTGCAGGTACGATGCTGGTTGATGGTGGTGGTGTGCAAAGCAAGACCATCAAAAATATCATGCTGGCGTGGGTCTTGACGTTGCCGATTTCCATTGCATTGTCAGGCGTACTGTATTGGATCGCGTTGAAACTGATCTAATGACGTTGTAGAAAATAAGGTTGGCTGCTCGCTATTGCAGGCCAACCTTTTTTATTTTCATTGGTTTTTGGTTTACATTCATCTCAAATTGACGCTAAATCACAATCGCTATCAGGCATAGCAGCACAATGCCACAGAGCATTTCCATCAATATAAATTGTTTCCTTATCCTTTCGCAGAACAAGATGACATCAGGGTCGTGATGGTTGATATAGCTTTGTGAATTGATATAACGCACGAGCCTAATCTGTTTATTGAACTGACCATGAGTTTTAAAAAAACCATTTCCATCAACGGATTGATACAGCATTGGGTCTGACTCGCGTAAAATCGACAGCAGTACACGGAGCGAAGAAAAGTAACGAATTATATTAATAATGCAGATAAGGCAAACTGCCCAAAATAGTGCAGTGGTATTGAACATACTTCCCCCTCCTGATAGCGGCAGCAAAAGTGGCTCATGTTGCCCGTTAAAGAAGAAACCAATCGGAAAAGTTTTTATTTGAGTAATAACTATATTAAATATTTGGTAAAAATACAGTGTCAAATTGGGATTATTGTGGGCGTGTCATTCTTTAGTGTGGATAGTCTGCTGGAAAGTAAAACAATAAGTTGTGATCGAAACAACACTCAAAAGACATATTGAGCAGTTATAGTATAAACATCGAATCATGGCGTTTAATATTGCCAATCCGTTTAATTGACGTTATGGAAGGAGCTCTTATGGCTTATAAACATATTCTTGTTGCGGTTGATTTATCTCCGGAAAGTCAGGTCTTGGTGGAGAAAGCTGTGTCAATGGCGAAACCGTACAATGCCAAAGTTTCCCTGATCCATGTTGATGTTAACTACTCTGATCTTTACACCGGCCTGATTGACGTAAACCTTGGCGATATGCAGGAACGTATTGCGGATGAAACGCGCAATTCCCTGAAAGATTTATCTGCCGGTGCAGGTTATCCGGTTCAGGAAACGTTGAGTGGCAGCGGTGATTTAGGTCAAGTCCTTGTTGATGCTATTAAAAAGTACGACATGGATTTGGTTGTATGTGGTCATCATCAGGATTTTTGGAGCAAATTGATGTCTTCGGCTCGCCAGCTTATTAACACCGTTCATATTGATATGTTGATCGTACCTTTGCGTGACGAAGAATAATCTTCGGTTGATATTTTATTCTGTAAAATCGCCTGCTCATGCAGGCGATTTTTTTGTCCCCAGAAAAGGTGATGAAACTGCTTTAGAAATTATAAAAGTTATTTTTTGGAAAACCTATAAGAAATAGTTGTTGAAATTTAAGCATGAAATAGTGATATATTCAGAAAGCAAACCGTAATTACCTCACATTTTCGACAACAAAATAATATGGAAAATGGCTGGGGGTCATCACTTCTGAATGACAAAAAGGAAGCCCAAAATGAATATTTCATCATCTTTAGTTTCATTTCTCGATTCGGTTCAATCCCGTAATCAGCATCAAGTAGAATATTTACAGGCAGTACGAGAAGTGTTGACCTCTCTCTGGCCTTTTCTTCAACAAAATCCACAATATTGTGAGCAAGGGTTATTGGAACGTCTGGTGGAACCGGAACGAGTGATCCAATTCCGCGTCTGCTGGGTGGACGATCAAGGGAAAGTACAGGTTAATCGTGCGTGGCGAGTGCAATTTAATGCTGCCATCGGGCCATTTAAGGGAGGGATGCGTTTTCATCCTTCGGTTAATCTTTCTATCCTGAAATTCTTAGGCTTTGAACAAACCTTGAAAAATGCGCTGACAACATTGCCGATGGGCGGCGGAAAAGGCGGTTCTGATTTCGATCCCAAAGGGAAAAGCCACGGTGAAATCATGCGATTCTGTCAGTCCCTGATGACAGAACTTTACCGTTATTTGGGGCCGGATACCGACGTGCCTGCCGGAGATATTGGCGTAGGCAGTCGCGAAGTCGGTTTTATGGCGGGCATGATGAAAAAACTGTCCAACAATACAGCGTGCGTTTTTACGGGCAAAGGGCTTTCTTTTGGTGGCAGCCTGATCCGCCCCGAAGCCACCGGATATGGGTTGGTTTATTTCACCCATGAAATGCTTAAGCGTCATGGCTCCGGGCTTGAAGGTATGCGGGTTTCTGTGTCCGGTGCCGGGAATGTCGCCCAATATTCCATTGAAAAATGTATGGAACTGGGGGCGAAGGTTGTTACGGCTTCGGATTCAGGCGGTACGGTATTGGACGAGGACGGTTTTACGCCGGAGAAACTGGCTCACCTTGAAGAGATCAAAAATCAGCGTTACGGCCGTGTGGAAGAGTATGCCAAAGAGCGTGGCCTGACTTTCCTTAAGGGCCAAGATCCGTGGTCTATTCCTGTCGATATTGCCCTGCCTTGTGCAACCCAGAACGAACTGGATTCGGCAGCGGCGAAAACGTTGATTAAAAATGGTGTGAAAGCCGTTGCGGAAGGTGCCAACATGCCGGCGACCATTGCGGCGACTGCGGCTTTCGTTGAAGCAGGCGTTTTATTTGCACCCGGTAAAGCCGCTAATGCGGGTGGCGTGGCAACGTCGGGGCTGGAAATGGCACAGAATGCAGCGCGCCTGAGCTGGAAAGCGGAGAAAGTGGATATTCGTTTGCATCACATCATGCTCGATATCCATCAGGCTTGCGTAGAGTATGGCGGAGAAGGGAAACAAACCAACTATGTACAAGGGGCGAATATCGCCGGCTTTGTCAAAGTGGCGGATGCGATGTTATCACAGGGCATTGTGTAGCCCTGGATAAAAAACGCCGTCAGCAGGGATAAATATCGAAACGGTGGTTTTTGGTGGTAACGGCGGCGGACGCTTTAATGCCTGCGAGTGGTTCTGCATAATCCGGCCGTTTCACCACAACCCGACGTTTCGCCAGTGCGCGGGCAGGAGCCAGCAAACTGTCAGCATCCTCATCTGCCCCGACCAGCGATTGGAAAACACGCATCTCCTTTTTGACCAGCGCACTTTTTTGTCTATGCGGATACATCGGGTCGAGATAAACCACATCCGGCGGTGGTGTAATATTAGCCAATGCCGTAATGCTTGAGGCAGGGATCAGGGTCAGGCGCTGTTTCAGCCAGCCACCAATCTCTGCATCCTGATAGCCACGCTGTAGGCCGTCATCCAGCAATGCGGCTACCACGGGGTTACGCTCCAACATCCTGACATGGCAGCCGACAGAAGCCAGCACAAAAGCATCACGTCCCAATCCGGCGGTGGCATCCACGACATCAGGTAAATAATCTTTCTTGATGCCGACCGCTTTCGCGACGGCTTCGCCACGACCACCACCAAAGCGGCGGCGGTGTGCCATCGTCCCGCCAGTAAAATCGACATAAATCCCGCCCAGCTTGGGTTCATCGCGTTTGCGTAATTCCAGCCGTTCGGCCGTCAATACCAGCGCCATGACGGACTCTTCATCGTGGATCAAATCCCAACGTTCAGCCAAGCGCGATAAGGCGCTGTGATCAGCGCCTTCTTCACAAATCAAACAAATCTTCACAGGTGATTATCCGCCGATGCCGTAGCTTGCTAGCATGGCATCCAGTTCTGGTTGACGGCCACGGAAGCGGACAAACAGTGTCATGGGATCTTCTGAACCGCCACGGGACAAGATATTGTCGAGGAATGACTGACCCGTTGTGCGATTGAAAATTCCCTCTTCTGAGAAGCGAGAATAGGCATCGGCTGCCAGAACATCCGCCCACAGATAGCTGTAATAACCCGCGCCATAGCCGCCATTAAAGATATGGCTAAAGGTGTGCGGGAAGCGTCCCCAATCTGGCGATGGCACAACAGCAACCTGTTTTTTCACGGATTGCAGCGTTTCCAGAATCTGTGATCCCTTAGCGGGATCATATTCCACATGCAGGCGGAAATCGAACAAACCAAACTCAAGCTGCCGCAGAATTTTCATGGCCGCCTGATAGTTTTTGGCGGCCAGCATACTATCCAGCATCTCTTTTGGCAGAGGCTCCCCAGTCTGATAGTGGCCGGAGATAAACGCCAATGCTTCCGGCTCCCAACACCAGTTTTCCATAAACTGGCTCGGACACTCTACCGCATCCCACGGTACACCATCGATACCGGCAACGTCCAGGGCGTCAATCTGGGTCAGCATATGGTGCAGGCCATGCCCAAACTCATGGAACAGCGTGATGACTTCATCGTGCGTAAACAGGGCGGGCTGATCACCGACGGGTTCGTTGAAGTTACAAGTCAGGTAAGCAACGGGATTTTGCAATTCGCCGGATGCGTGACGCATTCTGCCGACATAACTGTTCATCCATGCACCACCGCGTTTATGCTCACGGGCATAAAGATCTAAATAGAAGCTGCCGCGCAATACTTGGCTATCATCATATAGCTCAAAGAAACGCACATCAGGATGCCATGTATCCACATCATGGCGCTCTTTGGCGCTGATGCCATAAATGCGGTGAACCACTTCAAACAGCCCTTCCAGCGCCCGTTGTTCAGGGAAATAAGGACGCAGTTGTTCATCATCAATAGAGAAGTCGTGCTGTTTTTGCTTCTCGCTATAATAAGCCAGATCCCACGCTTCCAGCGCTTCAACACCGTAGTGAGATTTGGCGAAATCGGTGAGAGTCTGCAACTCATCCTGACCTTGTTGATGAGCGCGTTTGGCGAGATCATTCAGGAAATCGAGCACTTGCTGAGGTGTTTGAGCCATTTTGGTCGCTAGGGAACTTTCAGCATAGTTCTTGAACCCCAGCAATTGGGCGAGTTCATGACGCAACGCCTGTATTTCCGCCATCACTTCACTGTTATCCCACTTTCCGGCATCCGGCCCTTGATCAGACGCACGGGTCGTATAGGCGTAATATATTTCCTTGCGCAGTTCACGATCATCGGCATAGGTCATGACTGGCAGATAACTTGGCATATTCAGCGTCAACAACCATCCATCCAGCCCCTTGGCCTCGGCAGCGGCTTTGGCGGCGGCCCTGGCACTCTCTGGCAGACCGGCCAGATCGCACTCATCGGTCATCAGCTTGGTCCATCCCATGGTGGCATCCAGCACATTATTGCCGAACTTCGCGCCCAGCTCAGACAAACGGGCAGTCATTTCACCGTAACGTTTCTGTTTCTCTTCGGGCAAACCAATGCCGGTCAATTCAAAATCACGCAGCGTATCGTCAACAACTTTGCGCTGTGGCAGGGAAAGGGTTTCGAAAGATTGGCTCTCTTTCAGCGATTTATAGGCTTGATATAACCCTTTGTGCTGCCCCAGCCAAGTATCGAATTCGGAGAGCAGGGGCAGGTTTTGCTCATAGGCTTCGCGAAGTTCCGGACTATTCTTGACCGCATTCAGATGTCCGACTGGCGACCACACGCGGGAAAGTTTATCTTTCTCTTCTGAAATGGGCTGACACAGATTGTCCCAAGTAAAAGCGGCGTTTTCGGATAAAATCTTCTCAATGACTTGACGGTAATTGGCTAACGTCTCTTTCACAGCAGGCACGACATGTTTTGGTTCGATGGCAGAAAACTTAGGCAATGCAGAAGGTGTCAGTAACGGATTAGTCATAATGAGCGCCTTATATGTGTAGTTGGGTACAGGCAGAAACCGGCACTATAGCCCAATGGGTTGTTGACGATAGATGGGGATAGGATACTGTGAGTTCAATGCTAATACCGCTCTTTTATGTGAATAATTAGGCTCTTTTTCTATCAGGGATCTGTGAAGTCACGGGGAAGTTTAGATATTAGCGGGAACGCGCTATAATCCCTGCCCATCATTAATTTATTAATGGAAGATCATCGTCCCCGGTGGGGCGGCTGGACTTCAAATCCAGATGGGGTCGCCAGCGACCCTCGGCAGGTTCAACTCCTGTGATCTTCCGCTATTTGATGCCTGTTTTTTTAGAATAAAATACCAAAAATTAATTTTAATCATAAATTACTCGCTATTTTTTCTAATGATATAGTTAATGTTGATATTTTATGTCGATTTTTCACAAGATATTTTAGTTGGATATCGCTGTCGCGTTTGTAAGACTGTGTATTAAAGATTAGCTAAGGAACTTTTTAACGCTGTGCCATGATCTACTGGCTTGTAATTGGGTATAACAGGCAAGATTTCATCAAATCAGAAGTCTTCTGCTTGTTCTTAAGCGCTCAGCCACTGAATTACTCAGTGGCTGAACAGGTGCTTTCGGGCATTACACATTCCTATATGCAAGTAACTGCTCAACCAGTTTAGTTTTCTCTATCGTCGTGACACTTTTTCCCCGGCGTAGCGCAACTTGATGTGTTTTCATCTCTTGTTCTCCGACAAGCAAAATATTGGGAATTTTCATTTGATGGAACCGTTTGATTTTACGGGCAACGGAGCTGTTACTGTGGTCTGTCAGTACATGCAGGTCAGCCAATCTGAGCAAATCCACTAATGTATCAGCGTAGTTGATAACAGATTCATCAACGGTAGCAATCGCCACGGGTAACGGATGAATCCACTCCGGCAGCATTTGTATAGGCGATATCGAATCGTTCCGGCAGATTAAAATCCAGTTGGATTGTGCCGCATTGCCACTCGCGCCCCGGATTATCCTGAAGAGCCAGTTCAATTTTGGGGCCATAAAATGCCCCTTCCCCGACTTGTAATTCGAAATCAATCAACTCATTTCGGCACACGTCAATCAGGATTTGTTCAGCTTTTTGCCACAATACTTCGTGCCCCAGAGATGATTCCGGGCGTGTGGAAATTTTGACTGAAAGATGCTGATAACCGTACTGCCTGTAGACGAGTTTGGCTCTATTCAGAAAATTAACGACTTCATCCTGCGCCTGTGATCAGGCACAAAAAACATGCACATCATCCTGAGTGAACTGACGCAGACGCAAACAGCCGTTCAGAGAACCCGAAGATTCATTGCGATGAACAAGACCAAATTCAAATAGCTTGACGGGCAGTTCCCTGTAGCTGTGTACGCCGCGTTTGAACAGCAGAATATGCGCCGGGCAAGACATCGGTTTTAGCGCATATGCTTGCCTATCTTCTCGATCGCCACCGAAGAACATATCTTCTCCGTACATCATAAGATGGCCGGAAGTTTGCCAGAGATCTTTTTTCAAAAACTGAGGGGTACGAACTTCCTGAAAGCCGTGTTGTTGATACAGTTGGCGAATATGCTGCTGAATATTTTGAAATAAACGCCATCCGTTCTGGTACCAGAAGATCATGCCCGGCCCTTGTGGTTCTGAGTGGAACAGGTCAAGTTGTTGTGCGATTTCGCGATGAGTTTTCATCATGACTCCTTTAGTGAAACTCTGGGCGAAGCGCATGGGGCAGGTATAAAAAACCCTCTGGCGAATCGCTCAGAGGGTTTAAAAATTCAGTCGTGCCTACCCCCCGAACAACCTGATGGTTTCGGTGGTGGTAGTTTGTTGGATTGGCTTAACCAGTTTGTCGAACAATTTATTTTTCATCATGCTGAAATTATTAACAGTCAGTATAAGAAAAAGCAAGTATAAGTTTTATACAGATTATTTTTGATAAAAAACTCAAGGAAAGAAAATCCTTCCTTGAGTTCCTAATGCGTTATTATCAAATCGGTTTCTCTATTGAATTATACAGCGTATCAAGTTGTTGAATGCGTTGGCGGTAACTTTGCAGCAGACAGGTTGTACTTCCCTTGCATTTTTGGCGCTGTTTCAGCCAAGCATTTTGGTTATCATACATCTCGCCTGATACGCCCATGGCAAATAATCCGCGCAGAAAGTGATATTTCACACTTAACTCCACATCCAGATCATTGAGCTTTGGATTTGAACAAATTGCTTTCTCATCCGGTGCCTTAGCTTTTGCACAGTCAAAACTGGCAGAAAAACCCAGTGGGGAGAAAATAAGTAACATAAACCAGCAATATTTCATTTACTTCTCCTTATGGGGAGGAATGACAGGCCCTGGCCCGGTTTGCAATTTTGGCGGCACAATGTTTTCGAACTTGAATGACTGGGCTTTGCCGGTTGCAGTTAATTTGCAGGAGAATCGTATGTTGTGCCAGCCATTATCGGTTCTGTACATGCCTATGCCGACCAATTCAGACGCGTTTTTGAGTTTAATATCCTCTGGTGAATCAATACCAAGAAAAACCTTATCAGCGTCTTTGTGATATTTTTGAATAACGGGCAAGGCAAAAGGGCGGCAAATAAACTCTGCCACTTTTTTGGTTTCTGACCAACCTTCGACCATTGATAGTGCAGATTTATCGATAACATGTTCATTAATTTGCTGTTGCAGGTATTTTTTCTGGCTTGGAGACAACTGTTGAGAGGGGACTTGTGCTTGTGCAAAGGTAGATAGTGCAAAGGTAGATAGTGCAAAGGCAGGGAAGAGTAAACTGATGGCCCCCAAATAAGTGAAGTATCTTGAGTAAAACATAATGGCATACTCCTTGTCTGAGATTAAAAAAGTATGGCACAGATCTTTTTGGCGTGCCATTGCTATACTGCCATTGCATGAGCCTTCACTAAAGTACCTTCCAATTGATAGCTAAAGCGAATATTGTCGCTGTTGTATCTTTCACATTATCGATAAGGATGATATTAGGATATTCTGTTTTTGTTATATGTGGATGAAGCATTTCTACCAATCCATTATTCGCTATATCGGCCAATTCTCTAATACTGTTGCCAATCCCGGTGGAACATGATGAAACTTCTGAAAATTGTTGAGTCAGAGTCCACTCTATTTCAAAGTACTGCGCTGGTGCATGGTTGTGCATCTTTTTAAGTTGGTCATCAACCATGTAAATATAATCATCTGAATTAGAATAATTAGAAAACATATTTAATTCACGAAGGTAAAAAAATCCTGCATCTTCATATTCACCTAAATCAACATTAGGATCTTTTTCTTGATCGACAAAGAATAAAACGGCTGGTTGCGTTCCATCCGCGGTCAGGGTGTTGATAGTTGAGTCAGAGACGTTACCTATACCGTTATGATAGTAAACATGATTAATGGTAGCTAATTGATCGAATAAATCAAACCACTGATCTTTGCTAAAAGGGCGATATGTCTCCAAGAAACCGACATCTAAATTAAGAGAATGGGAAAGTTTTATCATAATCAATTCATTATTGTATTCCGTGAATAAATTAATTCCATTAATAATAGATTCAATGGATTCACCCAAGGCGCCTTCCCAAATACCCAATTTACTAAAGTGCTCAGTAAAAAAATTCCCATCGCTAAGGGCAGGTCTAATATCAAAATATCTTATGCCTAATTTCAACTGCCCTAAGATATTATTTGTTTGAGTTAATGTGTTACATTCGGAAGCTAACAATGTTTTCCATGTAACGACGCTCATTCCTGCATCATGAGAGCCTGAGATACAGATCTCTTTCAGTGAGTGATCGCCTAAAAGATGAAGGTGGTCTTGTATCCAAGATTCAGCATTGATATCAGGCCCTATATAATAATCAGCATCACCAATAAGAAATAAGTAAGTTAATTCATTTGGTTCCGAACCAAGGCTGACTATATCCCCTTTGCTATGATTGCGTGTTGATATATTATCCAAATAGAGTTCTAAACCTAATCGTGCAGGCTCGATTTGATACCTTCCGAGTATTCTGAAACAACTATTTATTGAATCCATTATTTGGTATTGCACATCAAAGTAACAATTAACTATGTTATCCTCATGAGTGCCGAAAATGAAAAAATGTTTATTTTCATGAGGGTTAATTAAATCAGGGAAGACAGAGGTATCTACATTATGAGACGATTCAGATATTTTTTTCCAAACGGAATTTGTGCCATTAACTGGCATGAAATTTGCGATTTGAAACATGATTATCTCTCCTTATTAAATGTAATCATATATTATTATTTCTATATGTTACTTTTAAGTATAGCAAGGATTATCAAATATCAAGTTGGATTTAAAGAATGTTTTTTATACCGAGTAAATATAAAATTTTATTATATTTTTAAAATAAGTAACCATACCTCGCGGGTTTTTAGCGAGGTATGGTTTTTAAAGAAAAGCTTTATAAACAACTTATTATGATAAATGAAAATATATTAGTCATATTATCATTTAGATATTAAATATATTGATTCATAAGGTTTAATTTTAATATCATGTTCTACCTTTGCAGGAGATGGATAATTGCTTATCAAGACCTGCCACTCTTTGTTTAAAAGAGCGGACTCCGGAGACCAAAGTTGTGTTTCACCGCTCAGGTTTGCAATGACCAGTAAGGTTTGCCCCTGCCAACGACGCAGATAGCACCACAGTGACGGGTGCTCTGGCAGCAGATCCAGGTAATCACCGTATGTCAGAATGGGTTGTTGCTTTCTCAATTTAATCAAATTGTGGTAGCAATAGAAAACGGAATCTTCATCCTGCAATGCGGTTTCGGCGTTGATCTCGGAGTAATTACGGCAAGGCGCAATCCACGGCGTTCCAGTGGTAAAACCCGCATTTGCTGAATCATTCCACTGCATGGGTGTTCGGCTGTTGTCACGGGATTTCTGCGCCAAAATTGCCAGTGTATCCTCTGGCTGCATGCCTTTTTCAATTCGCTCTTGATACATATTCAGGCTTTCAATATCCCGATAATCTTCAATGCGCGTAAAGTGAGGGTTTGTCATACCCAACTCTTCACCCTGATAAATATAAGGCGTACCTTGCATACCATGCAGCACCATTGCCAGCATTTTGGCGGATATGCTGTGATACTGATGTTCATCCCCAAATCGGGAAACAATGCGGGGCTGATCATGGTTACACCAGAAGAGCGCATTCCAGGCCTTTTGATGCATCCCTTGCTGCCATGTGGAGAAAATCTTTTTCAGTTCAACATAATCTGGTTTTGCGAGCGTCCATTTTTCGCCATTTGGATAATCAACTTTGAGGTGGTGAAAATTAAACGTCATGGAGAGCGCCGTTCCATCCAAGGCACCATAGCGTTGGCAGTGCCCAAGGCCGGTGGAGGACATTTCACCCACCGTCATCAATCCCTTGGGCTGGAAAACATCACGGCTCATCTCTTGCAGAAACTCATGTATCCGCGGGCCATCGGTATAGAATCGGCGGCCATCGGCATGATCATCATCAGGATAATCTTGCTGTTTTGAGACAAGGTTAATGACATCCAGACGCAAGCCATCAACACCACGATCAGCCCAGAACTCACAGATTGTCTTCAGTTCGGCACGAACTGGCTCATGCTCCCAATTTAAATCGGCTTGTTCTACCGCAAACAGGTGGAGGTAATATTGCTGGCTCTCTGCATGCCATTGCCACGCATTACCGCCGAATTTGGATTTCCAGTTATTAGGCAGAGAACCTTCAGCACCATCCCGCCAAATATAAAACTGGCGGTAGGGGCTATCAATCTCCTGCGCCGCTTGGAACCACGGGTGTTGGGTTGAAGTGTGATTGAAAACCATATCCAAAATAATGCGAATGCCACGGCGGTGGGCATTTTGCACCAAATTATCAAAGTCTTCCATCGAGCCGTAATCAGGATTGATAGCGCAGTAATCGGCGACATCATAGCCATTATCCACTTGTGGAGAAGGGTAAATTGGCGTGATCCAAATGGCATCAACACCGAGTCGCTGTAGATAATCTAGTCGTTGGGTGATCCCGTTGATATCGCCCGTGCCGCTACCGGTACTATCCTGAAAACTCTTTGGATAAATTTGGTAGATAACGCTATCCATCCACCAGGGTTTTTGTTCCGTCATAATTTTTGTTCCGCCATAAATAGATACCTGCAAAATTAGTTAGCGAGTTCGTTGGGTAAGTTCGCTTTGCGTTCATTTCTACGATAAACCAGAATGGTCAGTAGTAACGGCACAATAATCGCGACGATCATGGCAATAAAGTAAACCATCCAGAATTGCGGCTTGATAGAGAGAATGCCCGGAATGCCGCCAACGCCGATGCCATTGGCCGTCACATGATTGAGTCCGCAAATCAGCCCCGCGATAGCTGAACCAACCATCGCACAGAACATGGGGTAACGATATTTAAGGTTGATACCGTACATGGCGGATTCGGTGACACCCAGATAGGCTGAAATGGCTGCGGGAATAGACACTTCGCGTTCTTTTTGCTTCTTGCTGGCCCAGACAATGCCGGTAACGGCAGAACCTTGGGCGATATTAGAGAGCGCAATAATAGGCCAGATCGGCGTTCCTCCGGTGCTCTGGATCATTTGCAGGTCGATGGCCAGCGTGGTTTGGTGGACTCCGGTGATCACCAGCGGGGCGTAGAAGAAACCAAACAAAGCTGCCCCGATAGGCGCAAAGCTACCCGTCATCAGCCCTTTGACCGCCCAGGCTACACCATCCCCGATAGCGCGTCCGGCAGGACCGATCAGGGCATGGGCAAGGAAGACCGCCAACAGCAGAGAAGTCACCGGGACAATAACAAGGTAAAGGTAGTCCGGCACCCATTTTTTCAGCCGCGTTTCAATCCATCCCAATGTTAGACCGGCTAATAAAGAAGGAATGACCTGAGCCTGATAACCGACTTTAGAAATGGTAAACCAGCCGAAATTCCAGACTTCGGGTGTTTGTTGCCCAAGCAGGTAAGCATTCATCAATTGCGGGGAAACCAGCGTGATCCCCAGAATAATCCCCAGAATGGGTGTTCCGCCCATCTTTTTGACGGCAGACCAGCAGATACCCACAGGGAGGTAGAAGAATATCGCTTCACCGATCAGCCAGAGAAAATCATAGATACTCTGCCAGACAGGGTGGAGTTGTGCGAGTGATTTCCCGTCACTAAAGGGAATATCCCCGATCAGGTTACGAAAACCGAGGATTAAACCGCCGCTGATCAAGGCAGGCAGTAGTGGGAAGAAGATCTCAGCAAAATGTGAAATTGCACTTTCGTACCATTTCATATTTTGGCGAGCAGCCTGTTTAACTTCTTCTTTATTAACGGATTGTTTCCCCGTGGTTTCAAGCAAAGCTTTATAATAGACATCCACATTCGTCCCAATCACCACCTGAAATTGCCCGGCATTGGTGAAGCACCCCTTGACCATGGGTAACTCTTCAATGGCTTTGGCATCGGCATTTTCTGGTGTATTAAGAACGAATCTGAGGCGGGTGATACAATGACTGACGGAAGCGATATTCTCTTTACCACCGATCAAGGTAATAAGGTTATCAATATCCTTTTGATTTAATTGTTTTTTCTTCATGCCTTTTCTCCTTTGTGTGGCAGGAGTGATAAATAAATGGGGTCTTGCGATTAACAGAATGATTACTATCGTGATGAGATAATGAATAGACTGAAATAATAGCAACTCAATCCTAGACAGATTTTTATATTTTGAATATGAAAAGATGTTTTGTTTGAGTTTTAGATCACATTTTAAGCCATTGATTTGAAATTAAAGGTTTTTTTACATTTGTGATACTTATTATTATTGAATTTTTAATTGCCATGGTGATTAATGGATTTAGATTATAATTCATCCATCGTTTGGCAAAACTAAGAAGGGCTTGCGTGCTATCGGGCTGCGGCTTGGGTGCATGGAGTTAGTATAATTTTTGAACGTAATGATTTCGCCGCCAGCCATTTATATCGAAGATCCACTTGGATTCACATGATAAGTGGAGTCATACCGAAAGTTTCATTAATTATTGTCAGGCTGTGTTGAATCAATTGCCGTTAAATAATATCGCATCGGGCTTTCAATACATGGCATAGCAATATGCGTTGTTGATAAAAGTTCTGCGCCCGGTCATGGCGCAGAATGTCATTCAATTCAGAACTATATTAATAGGCCCAATTGATGGCTATTTCGTTAATTTAATCTCCATCATTGTTTCAATCACACCATTGCGTAAACATCGCTGCTTATTAGGTGTTAGACACTTGTCTCACTGTGTAAGCCACCAAAACGCCGATAGTACGCCGCAGTGGGCTGAGGTAATTGACCAATGGTGGTTTCGCAGTGTTCACTGACATAGCGTGTCGCGGCAAGGTCAATGTGCTGATAAAGATTTATACATAAATTACGGGCAATTTGCCCTTCCCATTGTGCGGGCAGCAGGGCATTCGGCAGCAGTGGATCACGCAGGACGATGCGGCGGTAAAAGTGGATGAGTAACAGGCGTAGCTGGAAACAGCGTTCTGGTGTCAGGTCGGCTTCATGGCAATCCCGCAGCAGTGTCATCAACGGGCGGAAGGAAACGATAAATTCGTGATAGTGCTGTGATATCTGCGCCAGTGACCAATTGACCGAGACGAGTGCTTTCAGGCTCTGTTCCGAACGCGGATACGGATAATCCGCCCGGAAATAGATAACGGAATCGCTGGCGTTGAGTTCTCCCAAGAGCGTGGGGATGTCTCTTTGGGGACGGCTCGGGGCGGCCATCAGGGTGCTGTTAAATTGGGCAAACCCAAGCCAGCCTAACTCTTTTTTCAGGCGGGTACGCGCGTTCTTAGCGACGCCTTCCAGAAGGAGTAGATCCCATTTGCCATCCCATTCCGGTTGTTCACTGAGATAGATTTTGTCTTCTGCATGACGAAACTGATTCATGCCCCGTTCGGCGATGTGGTAATAACTGCGTCGCCCCAATTTTTCTACCGTAAGCCACCCCTCTTTTTGCAGCCTGAATACGGCGGTTCTCACGAAACGGTCACTAAACCCCATCGGTTCCAGCAAGAGGCTTAAGCTGCCAAGCCAGACTTCACCGCCCCGGTGGCTGAGTGCATCGCCGTATAAGGAGATGATCAGCGATGTCCCGCTGATGGGCTGTGCATTGAGGGCGTGCCGAATAAAGTCGTCAAGTTTGTGTGCCATAGTTTCTGTGATCTGCTCATAAAGTGTGTCATGACATTAGCATAACGATATAAATGGGCTTAATCGATACGCTTAGAAAAAGCCAAAGGTTACTCGCGTGCCCGATTATCAATCACCCGTACCGCTTTCCCTTCTGAACGCGGGATAGTTCCGCAGTTGACAAGGCTGACTTCGGCATTCAGCCCTATCATGGATTTAATGTCATGGCGCAACTGCTGGCAGAGGTCGCTGCGTTGTTGATCGTTCAACTGATCGGGATCTTTCAGTTCGACCTTGATGGATAATTGGTCATAATTGCCGACACGGTTTACTTCTATTTGGTAGTGCGGTGATAGTGCTTTGATGCGCATGATCTGTTCTTCTACTTGTGAGGGAAACAGGTTGATGCCACGGATAATCAACATGTCATCGGAACGTCCGGTGATCCGCCCCATGCGGCGCATATTGCGTGCCGTACCGGGCAATAAACGGGTCAGGTCGCGGGTGCGGTAACGGATTATCGGCATGGCTTCTTTGGTCAGCGTCGTGAGAACCAGTTCTCCCGTTTCGCCCTCTGCCAGATTATACAGGTGGTCAGGATGAATCACTTCAGGGTAGAAGTGATCTTCCCAAATCGTGGAGCCGTCGGGGTGTTCCAGTGCTTCCATCGCAACGCCTGGCCCGATGACTTCGGACAGGCCGTAGATATCCAGTGCCTTGATGCCCATACGTGTTTCAATTTCAGTACGCAGGGCGGCTGTCCACGGCTCTGCGCCAAAGATACCCACCCGTAAGGAGCACGTGCTGGCATATCCACCCATTTGGCGTTCTAGTTCATCCAGTAAGGTCAGACAGTAAGAAGGAGTCATCATGATGACATCCGGCTTGAAATCCATAATCAGTTGTACCTGCCTTACGGTGTTGCCACTGGACATCGGAATGACGGTCGCTCCCAGCCGTTCGGCACCGTAGTGTGCGCCTAAGCCCCCCGTGAACAGTCCGTAACCGTAGGCAACGTGAACTTTGTCTTTGGCGCTGGCACCGGCAAAGCGCAGGCAACGGGCGATGATGTTCGCCCAATTGTCGATATCCTGTTGGGTATAACCGACGACAGTGGGTTTTCCTGTGGTGCCGGATGAAGCGTGAATGCGCACGATCTGTTCCATCGGCACGGCGAAGGTGCCAAAAGGATAATGTTCCCGCAGATCTTGTTTGGTGGTGTAAGGAAATTGGCTGATGTCATCGAGTTGCTTGAAATCACTTGGATGAATACCCGCCGCATCAAACTTGTGGCGGTACATGGGGACGTTGTTGTAGGCGTGGTTGAGAGTCCATGCTATCTGTTTAAATTGCCATGCCTGAATCTCATCACATGAAGCAAACTCAATAGAATCCGGGTGTTCAGAGGATTGTTTTAGAGTTTGTACGCGGTTGCTCATCGTTTTCTGTCCTTCTGTTGATTAAGCCAGATCACTGTGTATCAATTAATGCGTTCAATAATCATGGCAATGCCTTGCCCTACGCCAATACACATGGTGCACAAGGCGTAGCGTCCGGCGCGGCGCTCCAGTTCAAGGGTAGCGGTCAGTGCGAGGCGGGCGCCGCTCATCCCCAGAGGGTGCCCCAATGCAATCGCACCGCCGTTCGGGTTGACGTGTTCGGCATCATCCGGCAATCCCAGTTGGCGCATCACCGCCAGTGACTGTGAGGCGAATGCTTCATTCAGCTCAATAATATCCATTTGGTTTAGGGTTAAGCCGGTCAGTGCCAGCACCTTGCGGGTCGCAGGGAGTGGCCCGATCCCCATGATGCGTGGTTCTACGCCACAGGTTGCGGTTGCGACGATGCGTGCCCGTGGTGTCAGCCCTTGGCGTAATACCGCCGTTTCTGAGGCGATGATCAGCGCCGCTGCACCATCGTTGACGCCGGAAGCATTGCCGGCGGTAATGGTGCCGCCATCCCGGAATGGGGTTTTGAGCCGTTGCAGTTGTTCGAACGTGGTTGCTGGCCGGGGATGCTCATCCTGTGAGATGACCGTATCTACGCCTTTTTTGTTGATTGGCGGCAGAGTCACAGGGAGGATTTCTTCGGCCAGTACACCGTGCTGTTGGGCGCTGGCGGCACGTTGCTGGCTGCGTAGGGCGAAGGCATCTTGGTCATCACGGCTAATTTGAAACCGGGTGGCGACATTTTCTGCTGTTTCTGGCATGGAGTCTGTGCCGAATTGCTGCTTTATCAACGGATTAATAAATCTCCAGCCAAGAGTGGTATCAAAGATTTCAGTCTGCCGGCTGAATGCGCTGTCTGCTTTACCCATCACAAAAGGGGCACGGGTCATGGATTCAACGCCACCGGCCAGAATCAGTTGGGCCTCGCCGGATTTAATGCTGCGGGCGGCGAAAGCCAGTGCATCCAAACCGGAGCCGCACAACCGGTTGATGGTGGTGCCGGAGACTGAATCCGGCAATCCCGCCAGTAATCCGGCCATGCGTGCGACATTGCGGTTATCTTCCCCGGCCTGATTAGCGCAGCCGAGGATCACATCATCAATTTGTGCCCAATCCAGTGCCGGATAACGCGCCATCAATGCCCGCAGCGGCAAGGCGGCCAGATCGTCAGTCCGCAGGCTGGCCAGCGCACCGCCATAACGCCCGATCGGGGTGCGTATCCCATCACAGATAAAGGCGTGGTTCATGATTGCTCTCCCTTGGCCAAAACAGGCTGACTGAGGCGATGGGAATGGGCGCGAAAAAAGGCCACCGGCTTGCCGTTTTGATTGGTGATTTCCACATCGTACAAGCCCGTGGTTTTCCCCTGATACTGCACGGACGCGGTAGCAATAAGGTGATCACCCACTAAGGCCGGACGGATGAAATCAATGCTGCCACTGGAGGCGACGGCTACCAGCCCCTCGCTGTTGCAGGCATAGGCGAAAGCCGTATCCGCCAGACTGAACAGAATACCACCGTGACAACGTTGATGGCCGTTGAGCATATTGGGCATGATCTTCATGCTGAGTCGGGCGAATCCGACATCGATATGCTCGATGTGCATGCCCATCTCTTGAGCGCAGGCATCTTGGGCATACATGGCTTCAATATGGCGGCGAGCCTGTTGACTTGCCGTGTTATTGCTATCTTGCATGGTCGTCCCCTTTCTGGTGTTTTTCGGGCGGCTGGCGGGGGAGTTGGGTATGTCCCGCCGCGAGCTGACGCAATAAGGGCGCAGGGCGGTAACGCGGCTCCCCGTAGAATTTTTGTAAGTTTTCCAGTGTGGTGAGAATGTGCTTCCAGCCCAATTGTTTTCCCCATGCCAGCGGGCCGATGGGATAGTTCACACCGTAGCGCATGGCCAGATCGATATCTTCGGCACTGGCAATGCCTTTGTTGACGGCATCCAGCGCCTCATTGCACAGCATGGCGACGGTGCGCATCGTTAACAGGGCGGGGTAATCCGGCAGGAGGATCACTTGTTTACCGAGGGATTGCAGGAACCCGATTACTTTTGCGGTCTGTTGGGGCGTATTCTGGCAAGCGGCACTGAGCGTGATGATGGAAGCCGATTGGTGATTAGTAGAAAGATCGAACTGCATCACGGGTGACCTGATTTCATCAGCAATCTGGGCACAGGTTCTCCCTTTGGTCAGCCTCAAGAGAATGTCATCAATCTGCAACGTCGGGGAGTGGAATCGGTCATTGTTGTTTTCTTCGAAGGTGATCCCATATTGCTGTTGCAGCTCAGGTTTTTGTAACAGGGCAACAAAGTGCGGCAATGCGACCCAATGTCCGGTCGCTTTGATCAGCATGGGTGGTTTCTGGGTTTTGGCATGGCGATATTTCGGCGCTATTTTGGGTTGTAGCTGAGTCTCTTTTTTGCCGTTGTTTCCTTTTGTGTCATGGGGGCTTATGTCATAGAGGTAAAAACCACGGCCGCGTTTTCGTCCGAGATGATTGGCGTCCACCAGTTCTTTCTGCCGCAGTGAAGGCTGGAAGCGGGGATCGCAATAGAAAGCATGGAACAGGGATTGCGTGACGGTGTAGTTAATGTCATGGCCGATCAAATCCATCAGTTGTAACGGCCCCATCGCAAATCCCCCGGATTCTTTGAAAACGGCATCCAGCGTAGCGGGATCGGCAATCTGCTCTTCCAGTGCGCGCAGGGCTTCGGCATAGAATGGACGGGCGATGCGATTGACGATAAACCCCGGTGTAGAACGGCAAATCACGGGCTGTTTTTCCCAGTCGGTCACAAGGGTGTTGAGCGTTGCCATGGTTTGGGGCGAGGTTTCCAGCCCCTGCACGATTTCCACCAGCTTCATCAGCGGGGCGGGGTTGAAAAAGTGTAGGCCTGCCATGCGCTGTGGTGCCGACAGAACCGCGGCAATGGCGGTAATCGATAATGATGAGGTGTTGCTGGCAAACAGGGTTTGGTGTGAACAGACAGATTCCAGTTGTTGGAAGAGATGCTGTTTGGCGTCCAATTGTTCGACAATCGCTTCAATCACCAGACCACACGGTGCCAGTGCATGTAACGAATTCACCGGCGTGATGCGCTGTAGCAGGGTTTTTGTTGCACTGGCGTCTGCTTTGCCTGCTTCCACACGGTGATGCAGTCGGGTGCGCAAATTGTCCAGTACCTGACCTGCCGCTTCGCTATTGGCATCAAACAGCAGGACGGAATGCCCTGCTTGCGCTGCGACCTGAGCAATACCGATACCCATTGTTCCCGCCCCAATGACGGCGATGGGGCTGTGAAGGTGAGGCGTGTTCATGCTCATTTCCCCTTGAACGCTGGCTGGCGTTTTTCAATGAACGCATTAACCCCTTCACGGAAATCTTCGCTATGGCCGCATAGTCGTTGTAAATCACGTTCGAGATTAAGCTGTTGTTCCAGTGAATGGGTTGCCGCGGCATAAGTGGCTTGCTTGATGCAGCCAAGCGCGATGGTCGGTTGGGTGGCAAGGCGTTGTGCCAGTTGCCGGCTTTGATCTGCCAACGCTTCCGGCTCAACGACCTGCCAGATCATCCCCCAGTCCAGTGCCTGTTCAGCGCTGATTTTGTCGCCCAAGAGCGCCATGCCCATGGCTCGTGCGTGTCCAATCTTATGAGGCAGGAACCAGCTACCGCCGGAATCGGGCATCAGGCCAATGCGACAGAAAGCCTGAATAAAGCTGGCTGTACGGGAGGCAATAACAATGTCACCGGCGAGGGCAAGGGAGACGCCGGCACCGGCGGCGACGCCGTTGACGGCGCAGATGATGGGCTTAGGTAAGGAAGTCATGCGCCGGATGAGCGGATTGTAGTAGCGCTCAATGGATTGGCTGAGATCGGGAATCCCCCCATCCGAGATGATGGCATTACGATCATGTAAATCTTGTCCGGCACAGAAGCCGCGTCCGGCACCGGTGAGCAGGACACAGCGCACTGCTTCATCCTGTTCGGCAATGTTCATTGCCTGACTTAATTGTTGATGCAGCTCCTCATTAAAGCTATTGAGGCATTCTGGACGGTTAAGGGTAATGCTAAGGACACCTGCTGTGATATCAGTGAGTACCATTGACATGTTTTCCATCTATCAGAACCCCTTGAATGTTGGTTTACGTTTTTCCAGAAAGGCGGTGATGCCTTCCTGACGATCGGTTGTGCCCGCCAAAGCAACAAAGTGCTGGCGTTCGGCGAGTAGACCTTGTGACAGGCTGGTTTCCTGTGCGGCGTTGAGGGCGGCTTTGGCCGCCCTCAACGCCAAGGGGGAAAATTCACTGATGCGTTGTGCAATGTGTTTGGCTCGTTCTAGTGTCAGGGCATCAGTGCACACTTCGCTGACCAGCCCCGCCTCTTTGGCGCGTTGGGCATCGATAGCCTCGCCGGTCAGTATCATCTGGTAAGCCAGTGCCTTGCCGACACTACGGATGAGGCGCTGCGTTCCCCCCGCCCCCGGCATCAGCCCCAAGCTGATTTCGGGCAGGCCAAAGCGGGCGTTTTCGCCACAAATCACCAAATCACACGCCAGTGCCAGTTCGCAGCCAGCGCCCAGTGCGTAACCATTGACGGCGGCAATCAGCGGTTTGCTGATATGGTTTAAGCGTTGCCAGAGCTGGGGACGGCGATCAGTCATGGCGGTGGCAACGCTTTGTTGTTGCAGTTCTCTCAGATCGGCACCTGCCGCGAAACAGTGCGGTGATCCCGTGATAACCATGACGCCTGTTTCGTTATCCGCCTCCGCGTGTTCCAATTGCTGCACGAGTTGTTCCAGACAGGCATTGCTGAGGGCATTGCGGACTTCTGGCCGATTTAGGGTGAATGTTCGTACCCTTTGCTGCTGGTGGCATAAAATCCATTCCTGACTCATGGTGGCTCCTTACTGGTAGCTAGACATCGAAATCCACAACGACGCCATCACCTTTCGGCCATGACTGGCAACTTAAGATATAACCCGCTGCCAATTGTTCGGGGTCAAGGCTGTAGTTCACTCTCATGTCTACTTCGCCGGATTTCAGCTGGCATTTACAGGTCGCGCATACTCCTCCTTTGCAGGCGTAGGGCAAGTCAGCCCCTTGGCGTAGTGCGGCATCGAGGATGCTGTCATCGTCGGCGTGCATGACAATGTTGAGGGTGCGACCATCCAGATGGATCACAACGCGGGTTTCGCTGCGTCCAAGATTGGCCGGATCGGAACCCATCGCGGCTTTTTGGGCGCTTCCGGTATTGAAACGTTCACTATGAATGCGTTCGGCAGGTATTCCCGCCTGCTCCAGCGCAGAAAGAGCATGGTCTAACATGGCTTCCGGCCCACAAAGAAAAGCCTGATCAAATTGGGCAAAATTGAGCAAGGTTTTGCCGATGCGGTTCAGGTGTTCAATATCAATGCGTCCGTTAAACAGGGGGCTATTGGTGGTTTCCTGACTGAATAGGTACAGCACCTGAAAACGGCACAGGTAGCGATTTTTGAGATCGGCCAGCGCTTCTTTGAACATCACGGAGCGGCTGGTGCGGTTGCCATAAATCAGGGTGAAGGTGCTATCGGGTTCCAGTACCAGTGTACTTTTGATGATCGATAAAATAGGGGTAATACCCGAACCGGCGGCGATAGCCAGATAATGCCCCGATTGGCTTGTGTCGGGATAATAGCTATTGAGGTGATAGCCATTGAGGTGATAGCTATTGGGATGGTGGCCGAAGCTGCCCTGTGGCGGCATGACTTCCAGTTCATCCCCGACTTTTAATTGCTGATTGATGAAGGTTGAAAAACGACCCTGATGGATAGCTTTGACGCCAATCTGTAATACGTCCTCCAACGGTGAGCTACAGATGGAGTAGCAACGGCGTAATTCTTCGTGATTAATTGTCGCCTTGAGCGTCAGGTGTTGGCCGGCGTGGTAGCAGAAATGATTTTTCAGCTCATCGGGAAGTTGCAGGGTGACGGTCACGGCATCCGGTGTTTCTCGTTCAATGGCGGCAATCGTCAATCGGTAAAAACCGGACATCTTCTTCTACTCCCTTTTAAATACATTTGAAATAATCAAACGGCTCCAAACAATCGCGACAGCGATAGAGCGCCTTGCAGGCAGTGGAACCGAATTCGCTGATTTTTTCTGTTGCACGGCTGCCACAGTACGGACAAATGATGGCTCCCATGTCTGCTGTTTTTTCACAAACCCATCCCTGCGGCGGGGCGATGCCGGATGCGCGTAAGCGTTGTTTGGCCCCTGCATTTATCCAGTCTGTGGTCCATGCAGGGGTTAGACTGACTTTAATGTGCACCGGAGAAAAGCCGGCTTGTGCCAGGGTTGCCTGAATGATCTCGATCAGGTATTCCGTTGCGGGACAGCCGGAATAGGTCGGGGTAAATGTCACCTGCCAGCCGTTTTGTAACGGCGTCACCGCCCGTACCATGCCAAGATCAGTAATGGAGAGCGCAGGAAGTTCTGGATCAGCAATTTGGTGGAGACATTGCCAGATTTGATGAATTTCCGGCGGCTGTATTGTTGAATGAGAAATTGCTGAATGAAAAATGGCTGAATGAAAACGTGTGTTGCCTTGCTGTTCCATGATCGCCTCCCATTGGCCTCTGTTTTTACCAATTGCAGTTGGGGTAGGTGCGTTGTAGATATTGCATTTCTGCCAACATGTAGCCCAAATGTTCCGTATGCAGTCCTTGTTTACCGCCTTGTCGGTAGGGCAGCGCCTGTGGCACGGCTAACGTCGCTTCGGCAAAGGTTTCGTTGATGATTTGCCGCCACGGTTCATGCAGGGTGCCGGGATCAACGGCAATACCTTCTTCTGCCAGTTGTTGTTCTATTTCGTCGCAATGGAAGAGTTCACCGGTAAAGCGCCACAATTGATTAATGGATTGCTGGATTTTTTCGTGGCTCAGTGCTGTGCCATCCCCCAGCCTGATCATCCAGCCCCGGCTGAATCTCAGGTGATACTCCACTTCCTTCAACGATTTGGCACTGATCGCCGCCAACTGGGGATCACGGCTTTGTTTCAGTGCCTGATGCAGCAGGAGGTGATAGGCATCGATAAAAAACTGGCGTACCAGTGTGTCGTTAAAGCCGCCATTGGGTTGTTCCACCAGCAGCAGGTTGAGGAATTCGCGCTCATTACGCCTGAACGCAAGCTGATCTTCATCCACCCCGGTTCCTGAAAGCGTGGCGGCATAGCTGAGGAAATGGCGGGATTGTCCCAACAGGTCGAGGCCGATATTGGACAGGGCGAGGTCAATTTCCAGCTCCGGCGCATGCCCACACCACCCGCACAAGCGTTGTGCCAGAATCAGTGGCGTATCTCCCTGACGGAGAACATACTGGCGGAGAACATCGTTGAACAGAGCCTGTTTGGGGGATGAAACGCTGGGTGTATTCATCTTCTTGTCCCCTACATATTTTTGATGCCGTCAGGAATGGCGTAGAAAGTCGGATGACGGTAAATCTTGTCCTCCGAGGGGTCGAAAAAAGCGCCGCGATCTTCCGGTTGTGAAGCCACCAGATAGCGGGATTGCACTACCCAGATGGAGCAGCCTTCATTGCGCCGGATGTAGGCATCGCGTGCGTTTTCCAACGCCATTTGATCATCTGCCGCATGAAGACTGCCGACATGACGGTGCGCCAGTCCTTGTTTACTACGGACAAACACTTCATACAGTGGCCAATCGGTATCGTTCATTGGATTGCTCTCCTAATTCCTGCGCTGTTTCAGGGCGTGAACAAAAGCCGCTTCACGTACCCAACGCCCGTTTTCCCAAGCCAGGCGTTTGGCTTCCAGACGTTCGTGATTGCAGGTCCCCTGTCCTTTCAGCACTTGATAGAATTCGTCCCAATTGATTTCACCAAAACGGTAATGCCCCGTTGCTTCATCTAAGGCCAGCGCCGGATCGGGAGCTGTCATGCCCAAGGCTTCCAACTGAGGTACGGTGTTATCGATAAATTTTTGCCGCAGTTCATCATTGCTGAATCGCTTGATTTTCCATGCCATGCTCTGGGCGCTGTTGGGGGAATCACTGTCATTGGGGCCAAACATCATCAGTGTCGGCCACCAGAAGCGGTTAATGGCATCCTGCAACATGGCGCGTTGGGCTTCGCTGCCCTTTGCCAGCACGGTTACCGCCTCATAACCTTGCCGCTGGTGGAAACTTTCTTCCTTGCAGATTTTTACCATTGCACGGGAGTAGGGACCGTAAGAGGCACGGCACAAGGCAACCTGATTAACAATGGCTGCGCCATCCACCAGCCAGCCAATCACCCCGACATCCGCCCAACTCAGGGTAGGATAGTTAAAGATTGAGGAATATTTCATCTTGCCATCCAACAGATTTTGGTAGATGTCCTGACGGGAACAGCCCAGTGTTTCGGCGGCGCTATAGAGATACAGCCCGTGTCCTGCTTCATCTTGTACTTTCGCCAGCAATACCGCCTTACGGCGCAGTGTCGGGGCGCGGGTGATCCAATTGGCTTCCGGTAACATGCCGACCACTTCCGAGTGTGCGTGTTGACTGATCTGGCGTATCAGATTTTGGCGATAGGATTCAGGCATCCAATCTTTGGCCTCAATCGAAAGGTCTGCGGCTATTTTGGCGTCAAAACGCTTTGCATCAAGGCTCTTTGTATCAATATCTTCCTGAAGTGGATCAGTTGTCATAGGGACTCCATTATGATTCTTAATTATTGACATTAAAAATAAAAACGAATCACTTTTTGCAACCATAAATCTACAAATTAGCAACAAGAATAGCAAACATCAAAGCTGTATATTTGTCGTTCATGTCACAATATGAATTTATACCCTTTATAAAACAATTAATTAATTATTTTTATTTGATGATGGGAAGAATATTAATTAGTGATTGGGTACAAATGTTTTTATTTTGTTAATTTTATGGGTGGTTTTGTCAATCGAGTATGTGATACATAAATAGCATTCTGTTACTTCATAATTGTTTCATTGATTAAATCGGTGGAGAAGAAAATGCAACAGTTAACGAGTTACCTTTGTGGCACTTGGGCTTACGGGCAAGGCAACACCAGAACGATCCATCATGCAGTCAGCGGCGAAGCCTTGTATCAGGTATCGTCGGAAGGCTTACCATTGGCCGGAAGTTTAGAGTACGCCCGTGAAAAGGGGGGGAAAGCATTGGCTGCGATGACGTTCCAGCAACGTGCGAAGATGATGAAGGCGGTGGCAAAACACTTGCTTGCCAACAAAGAAGCTCTGTATGCCATTTCTACAGAGACAGGCGCAACTCGTGCGGATAGTTGGGTGGATATTGAGGGGGGAGTCGCGACACTCTTCGCTTATGCCGGATTAGCCGGGCGTGAATTGCCGGATGATACCCTGTGGCCGGAGGATGAGATGATCCCGCTGTCTAAGCAGTCTCAGTTTGTGGCGCGTCATGTGCTGACTTCCCGTCCCGGTGTGGCACTGCATATCAATGCGTTTAACTTTCCGTGTTGGGGGATGCTGGAAAAATTGGCACCTACGTGGATGGCTGGTATGCCGGCGGTGATCAAACCCGCGACGGCATCCGCCCAACTGACACAGGCAATGGTGAAAATGATCACCGACAGCGGTCTGGTGCCGGAAGGGGCATTGCAATTGATCTGCGGTGGTATTGGTGACCTGTTCGATCACCTTGATTATCAGGATGCCGTGACGTTTACCGGATCGGCACAAACGGGGCAGAAATTACGTGCCCATCCTCGGCTGATAGAAAAATCCATCTCTTTTACGATGGAAGCGGATTCGCTCAACTGCTGCATTTTAGGCGAGGATGTTACGCCGGATATGCCGGAATTTGGTGTTTTCATCAAGGAAGTTGTCCGTGAAATGACGGTGAAGGCGGGCCAGAAATGTACGGCTATCCGGCGTATTATTGTGCCCGCTAACCAAATGGAAGCGGTCAAGCAAGCGCTGCTCAAACGGCTGGCCGGCGTGACCGTTGGTGATCCCAGTTTATCGGAAGTGCGCATGGGGGCGTTGATTAATGTAGAACAGCGTGATGAGGTGCAAGCGAGGGTTAACGAATTGCGCAAGAGTGGCTGCGAGGTTTTGTGTGGCGGCTCGCTGGATAAATTGGTGTTGGCAGGCAATCGCAACAGCAATGGGGCATTTTACCCGCCAACTTTGCTCTATTGTGCTGATCCCGTAACAAATCAGGTGGTACACGGTACGGAAGCCTTTGGGCCGGTTGCCACATTGATGGCGTATCAGGATACCGAACAGGCGATTGCCTTGGCGATGATGGGGCAGGGGAGTTTGGTGGGGTCATTGGTGACGGCGGATGAGCAGATTGCGCTACAGGTGATCCGTGCGACAGCGTGTGCCCATGGACGCATGTTGGTGTTGGATGAGGCGGCGTCTGCGGAGTCCACGGGGCATGGTTCTCCACTGCCGATGCTGGTACATGGCGGGCCGGGTCGGGCCGGTGGCGGGGAAGAGTTGGGGGGCTTGCGTGCCGTGAAACATTATATGCAGCGCACCGCGATCCAAGGCAGCCCAAGTATGCTGGCAGTGATTGGCCGTGAGTGGGTGCGTGGCGCAAAAGTGCAAGAAGCGCTGATACATCCATTCCGCAAGTATTTTGAACAAATTGCCATTGGTGAGAGTTTGCTGACTGCCCGCCGGACGGTAACGGAAGCGGATATTGTGAATTTCGCCTGCCTGAGTGGCGATCATTTTTATGCCCATATGGATAAAATCGGCGCGGCGGAATCTCTGTTTGGTGAACGTGTGGCACATGGTTATTTTGTCGTATCGGCGGCGGCGGGTTTGTTTGTTGATAGTGCGGTTGGGCCGGTGCTGGCCAACTACGGGATGGAAAATCTGCGCTTTATTGAGCCGGTCAAAATAGGTGATACCATTCAGGTGCGTTTGACGTGCAAGAAGAAGGTCAAGAAAGTCCAGAAAACCCCGGAAGATAAGCCACATGGTGTTGTAATCTGGGATGTGCAGGTGTTGAATCAGGAACAACAGCCTGTGGCGCTTTACAGCATTCTGACACTGGTGGCGCGGCAGCAGGGGGATTTTGTGGCGTCGGTGTAACCACGGTCAGGGTTCAGGCTAAACCTATTGAGATTTGTTAAGTCGAAAGAACAGAAGAACCTGAGGATATTAAGGGTTGCAATAATCCTCAGGTTGCTTATTAGGGTTTAAATTCAGGCTGAATGTTATCTGTCGCATATATAAGTTGCCATTTTTGGAAAAACCCTATCAGATTTTAAGTGAATGGATCTTCATCTGAGTATTTTTTCTTTATAATGGAAGACCAATTTGCATCATCTTTGACATTTTTAAATATGCCATCGCTTTTATTTTTAGATCTTAATTGATATTTTCCGGGAAAGTTTAAGTTTTGTTTAGGGTTAAGATGATTATCAATAAAATCAGGCCCTGTCATGTCAGTAGTATAATCAATTCGCCTAATCTCACGACTGTGTGTATCATTGCGTCCATGAGGATCAATGCCGGTTCTCCATACAGGATCTTGTATACCGCATCTCGTATCCAGATTGATTTGGTTAGCGTGGTTTAATTTTAGCGCCAAATCGACTCGCTTATCGATCTCATGATATTTATTGAATCTTCTAATTCTACAGATTTCATCGACTTTAGGTGATTCATACATTTGAATAGACAGATGATGTTTTTTTGTCTGAACAGCCATCTTTAATAAAATATTAAAAATTTCTTTTGATTGAGGAAGGGCGGCAATAATCGCATTGCCAAATCTATTATAGGGCGCACCCAAAAACTGCCAGCCTTGCCCACTACAATCACCAATCCCTATATTAGACTTAAGACGTAAATCGGCAAATTTAGCACTCCCTCTGTCAAGACTATTTTTTATGCTTGTATCACTCAATTCGACATCAGTATCCAGATATATTCCCCCTTCCTTATATAAGATAACCAGACGGGCAATATCACTGGATGAGGCATAATTATGATAATTACCCTTCAGATTAATACGATAGATATGTTGTAGATAATTCATTAAATCAACATAATCCCCATAACGTCTGGCGTTATCACTTTCCTTCTTCGTTTTAGTAAAATAACTTAAGCAGTTTAACATCGGTTCCTGAATGGAACCCAGTTGATGGGCTTGCAGGAATAGAAAATTGAAAGCGACGTCAACATTTTTATAATTGAAATTAATCGGGATTTCACCAATATCAAATTCAGCGCCATAATATTCAAATTTCATTTTTCTTAATGTTTTGTTAACTAAGAACTGTATGTTATTATTTCCCCAAATGTTGACTTCAAAACCTGGCTTTTCAAATTTAATTTCTATAATTTTCCTTAAGTCTTTTTCTGGTATATTATTTCCCGTCCAAAAGTAATGAATTTTTTTTGGGGATATTCATAATTTATTTTCCTTTTTAAAAATAACTACGAAAATTTATAATAATACACTGTTATTACATTATCGTGATTTGTATCACATTATCAATTATCAATTATCAATTATCAATGTTATTAATACATTATGGAGAGATTGTCATCAAGGCTTGTATGTTTCATTTTTCAACACAACTACAGTATGGAAGATCTGCGCCTTATAGCATCCTGACACTGGTGGAACGGCAGTGGGGAGATTTTGTGACGCCGGTATTGTTTGTGATCTCTAATTTTATTAAAGAATGTTTCTTCATTGATAAGTGCGTATAACATTAGGTTATATAAGTGATTTACGCAAGGGTTTGATTTTCAATATATATTATATAGATAGCACTGCTAACAAAAGATGATTTAAATATCTTTTTTTATCTTATTAATGCTATTAATCTGTTTTTTATGTGATAAATTAACCCTTTCTGGCTTAGAGACTTAAGCCGTTGCGTTTAAATAAAAACTAGGATGGTGATATTATGTCATATATGATTTATTTATCGTTAAATGGTAAGAAACAAGGTTTAATATCAGCAGGGTGTTCAACTCTCGATTCGATAGGAAACCGATACCAAAAAGGACATGAAGACCAAATACAGGTACTCAGTCTAAATCACTCAATATCTCGTCAGCAGAATGTAAGCCATCAACCCATACAGTTTATCAAACCTATAGACAAATCTTCTCCGCTATTAGAAGTGGCCATTGATTCTAACGAATCGCTAGATGGTAAATTTATTTTTTACAGAACCAGCCAAACAGGGCAGTTAGAACTATTTTATGAAGTGAAAATTACGGAGGCGACTATCACGGAAATTTCCTGTACTTATCCGAACTCTATAAATGATTTTGATGCTATGCCATATGAAAGAGTTATACTTAACTATAAATCAATCTCATGGAACCATGTGACGGCAGGTACATCTGCCTATAGCATATGGGAAGACCGAGTTTATTAAAAAATATTTCTAAGCATATATCTAATATATGCTTAGTGACATAGCCTTGGGTTTTTTACATATTTACTCGGTGCATTCCATGATAATTTATAACAAGTGGAATATCCTAGGTTATTAAATTTATAATTAGCATACCAAGACACAGGGAAACTAATAACAAAACCTAAAATTCCAATAAAAGTGAGGATCTTAAAAATTGAATTATTGTTTTTTGGTATTTTAAAAAAACAAATAATAAATTGGGTCAATGCAAAAATAACATACCAAAGGATAAGCAAACAATATTGCAAACATCCTCCATGAAAATACAACAACATCCGAAAGATTATACACAGATAAAAATCATCAATAACGAAAAAGAGCACCGCATTCATTATTAAAAATAAAAACAATGAACTTATTGTGATAATGAATTTGTTTTTATTGTCCACACCTACCTCTTTAACAACGGTTTTTTCTACATTTATAGTAATCTTACAAAAGATTATAAATATAATATTAATCTACATGCGCTATTTTAAGTTAAAAGATAAATATATATTAAATATATATTTTAGTTGCATAACTTTGAATTTTTTACATATTCATTTGGTGCAATTAAAGACTTTTTACTGCACGTTATATAGCCAGAATATTTTAATTTATTATCAACATATAAAGATACAGGAACACTCATTAATAAAGCCACAAAAAATATCCATACCAGAAAATTAACGACACGACCCCTATATGGACGAGGACTATCTGAAAAACAAGCACACATAATAGAAAACAACAAATGAAAACTTATCGGAAATCCAAAAGAAATAAAAAACACTCGCCAAGAAAAATACACTTTTTCTTTTAAATTAACTAGTGACATAAAATCACGCCATGAAAAAAAACCACCATGGACATAACAATTATAACCAATAACAATATTAGTATATAAAATACCCTACTCCAAAAAGGAAGAATAACTGTTTTTTTTGCATTGATTTTTAATCTTATTTGACATGCGGAAACTCCATCGTAATAACAATAAAAAATACTAGAATACTTAATTACATGACCAAATGGCTTGCGTGATTAATAAACGCGACGAATATATTATTAATGACATAAGTTTACATTATTCACATATTCATTTGGTGCAATCCAAGATTTTTTATCACATGTTAAATAACCAGATGATTTCAATTTATAATCAACATATAAAGAAACAGGAATACTTAAAATTAAAACAACAAAAAAGTTCACGGTAAAAAATTTAAACAAATGACTAATGTATAATTTAGGTTTTTTTATAAAAAAAACCAAGATAACAGAAGAAAACATATGAAAAACTATAGGGAACCCAAAGCAAATAAGAAAAATCCTCCACGAAAAGTATATTTTCTCCTCTAAATAAACTAACGAAATAAGATCACGCCATGAAAGAAAAACCACAAACATCATGATAAACAAACAAAGTAATGATATTAATGAATAAAGTATTTTCTTCCATAAAGGAATTAAAGTAATTCCATTGCTTTTAATTTTATTTGACATATATAAACCTTAATTTATCTAAACATACCCATGCTAAAACCTTTGATTAAATTATCTTTTATCTTTTTTTTATTTTCTTCATTTTTAAATTTCTCTACAACTTTGTCAGTTATTTCATACTCGTTATCCAGAAAATACAAAATCGCAGCAACACCTAAACCGAACAGGAATAACCCAACACTAATACCAACGATGCTTGCCCCTATAGCCAAAAGAGGGGTTGTTACAATTTTTCCTACAACTAAAGTTGCTAATCCACTAATAACTAATTTTGCTACATCGACGGTAATATTCCCTAAAAATTCAGCAAGAGCATATTCATCTTTCATAATCCATTCAATGCTTCTATAAGCAAGAGAAAAATATATACAATGAGTCACTCCATTTGTTATACCATTTATAATACCTTTTGAATCAATACCTATTTTTAATATTTTTGGATTATCAATGCGATAATTTGTTCCTGTGATAAATTTTCTCACACTTTTTTTACCTGTTATCTTGATGTATGTATCTCTTTCTCTTCCTTTATACTCTTTAGCTTCAACATCCAGGCTCTTAAACTCCTTTATTATTTTCATCACACCAATAGACTCAAGCATATTTCCCGCAAACGAAGATGCAGGGTCAGTACATGAAAATACCTTATCCTTCCATGCTTTATGTTCCCCATTTTTACAAAATACAGATTTTAAAAATCCAAGAGCTTCCTCTACAGTTATTAGAGCGTGATGCTCTTCATTTTCATTTAACTTTCTTTCAAGCTCAGAAAATTGGTTCTTTCTGTATTCTTCTAACTGTGAAAAATGCTTTAATTTTCCATCGTCACCATCAAATATAACCATACCATCAACAAAATCATCTGAAATTCGCTTCACATCCATTCCCTCATAAGTTGATATAATTTAATAATAATCTAAAATAAATCAGCTTTAATGTGTTAAATTACCTGCTTCAAATTTTAATGACAAAACCCTGCCATCCGAAACCCGCATGTTTATCCCGTCAGCCTGAGCTGATGACAATAGTTGAAAACAAAACATCATCATCACAGCCAGTTTATCTTCTGATCTGGCCGGGCTATGGGTTAATGCGTTACTTATTTTCTGCATCAATTCTTCTTTGTCATCCATACGAAAAAACCTTATTGTTAATCATTAGGTTATTATATGACAATTTTACACAAAAAATGTCCATCTCAATCACATAATAAAAGTAAGCGGCTCATTTGAACCGTATTGACGATTAGATATTGGTCAGGTTGAGTTTCCAGGGAAGCAGCTCATGTACCTTGTTTGATGGCCAGTCAGCTATATGGCTGATGACGTACCGCAACCACGCTTCCGGGTCTACACCATTAAGCCGGCAGGAGCCGATTAATGAGTACAGGATGGCCGC
>NZ_JAQRFK010000129.1 GCF_028598745.1 Xenorhabdus sp. IM139775 | reverse complement strand
GTGTATAGTTTAGTTACCATCTTTTTGTTGAAAAGGATTACGAGAATGAATGATAGTTTAATAGATAGCCTTGTTCGTCAACTAAAGGAATTTGCTGTAACTCGTTCGCAAAGCGTAGAGCGTGGGTTTGAAACACCTAATCTTGCTGCACATTTACTGCAAGTTTATGGACTTGGTTTAATAGCTGCCGCAACCACTATTCTTAAAAGTGACAGAATTACTGACTCTATTTATAAGGCATTGAATGAAGAGACAGACAAAATTGATCCTCTTTGACATAAAAATAAATAATAAAACCCCTTGGATAGAATCACTCAATGTAGGGTGAAAACTGCCGTTATTAATTGCAGGTCACTACATCTATTGATACACGAGGCCGTCGAGCGAGAATTTACAACGTCCGACGGCCTTTATATGTACTAGCTCAGACCTGACAATTACCTGTTATTGACTGGCTTAACCGTCAATTGCATTTTCCCTTCCTCACCAACATTCGTAACTATAATGTCTCTGAGATCGGACACGACAACTTCGCTAGGAAATTTCGACGGATTGTACGTCGTTGCTACAGCGATGACGAACGCTCCCGAACGGTGTCCAGCTTCGATTCCTCCCGGCGCATCCTCGACCACCAGACAGCGGCGAATATCAACACCAAGCTTTTCAGCCGCTTGCAGATACCCCTCAGGGTCTGGCTTGCCAGCCCGAACCTTTTCGGCTGTTACCAATGCCTTGGGTTCGGTAATCCCGCAGTAAGCGAGCCTTGTTTTTGCTATACCCTCCGTTGAGGATGTCACTATTGCCCACTTACCTTCTGGAATCGTGGTAATCAGTTCTTTCGCTCCAAGAATCGTCGTGACATGACTTTCTTTCGCCTCCTCAGCAGTGAAAAGATCTACTGCGGCCTTGATATCGGCATCGTCTCCTAAGATGCTGCGCGCGGTGTCTTCTGGTCTACGTCCATGCGACTGGTCGATGACTGACTGAGGTTCCAGACCATAATGCTGCGCCCAACGAGTCCAGATCCGTGCACACGCACCGCTGGAATCTATTAGAGTGCCGTCCATATCGAATAATATCGCATCGACCTCAATAGCCCTCTCGCTAAGATTGTTCATCAATTTCCTCCTATCAATTAAAATAGACTCGCAATCGTGTAAAAGATTAGCTTCATTTCACATGGCCATAGATTCCGACGTGATGAGCAGATCTCCCATTATTGAGTCCAACCATGTCCATGCTCGGCAGGTAATCAGTGTCGATGTGTTGTCGTATGCAACTGACGGGAAGTATTGCCGACGTTGTGAAACATCCGTTGACATGAATACCCAGATGCTGTATGGAAGCTGACAAATATCCCATTCCCATATTTACTTGCGGATCTTCTCCCGCGAAATAATGCGGCAGGATAGAACATACACTCCCCACCAGTTGTTCACTAACACCTTGACCTACGGACAGCACAACCCCGACGCCTTCGTGACCAAAAATAAGCCCATCCCGAAGACTGTTGCTCTTCAATCCACGCAATACCCGTCGGTCAGTTTGACAAATACTGGAGCGTAAAACACGCACTCTAACCTGATTAGATCCAGGCTGTTCAGGCGTAAAGTTCTGAAGTTTGACTTCGCCTTCTTCGAATACGACTCTGGACTCAATCACGGGATTGTGATCGTGCCGGAACAATATCTTGAGGTAGTTCTGACCAAAGTCGCCATCTGAGAGTAGTTTGACGATCGCAGGCTCAGTTGTCGTAAGGTTGTTGATCAGACGACCATCCAACCCGTCCACTATTCCTGTTTGCACGATGCCGTAATAATCGGGATTTGCTCGCAGATGCGCGATCGAGGTATCGATTTCTCTTGGATGATAGCCGGATGATCCGATAAGCCGGATGTTTCTCGATACGACCCGAACTTCCTCCCGTCGGTGAATAGCCTCAAGGTCTTCCTCTTCGTAATGCGGCAATTCGTCTTTCGTTTTGTGGTTGATACCAGAGAAAAGAATAACGATAGCTGCATCAGCAGCTGTCTTAATAGCATCAGTCTGTGCCTCTGGCGCACTGGTCGCCACTATAGCCAGATTAGATTGACGGATTCCGTCCGGAGTTTCGTGAACGGAGATGAAAGGCAATTTACTGCTGATCAGCGCCCTACGACGCTCATCTGGTTCGACAATCTGCACGAGAGAAAACGGATAAAGAGTTCGTGCATATAGCGCGTGCAACGCACCGATCGGACCTGCCCCGAAAATAGTGATAGTACCAACTGCTAGTGTTTCTGGTAATCGCCGATAAGCATGCATAACACATGCAAGCGGTTCACCCAGAGTGAATACATCGAGATATCCCTCATTTGTTATAAAATTTCGCATAGTCATCCTTATGTGGCAGATTATTTTTCTTGTTTCCAAAATGTCACGATAAAATTAAAGTATCGGACGGATTCCGAATACGGATGAGATCCATTTCCAGACATATTATTTGTAAACTACGAAGACATCCGTTTTTTCGGTTAACTCAACTGCAAAATTACGATTTTTAATTCACAAAATAAATTAGTTCATTGAGTTACTATTTTTAATAGTAGAACTAAATCAGGCTGTTGAGTAAGGTTACGCCGTATAATATAATGCGGTCAATACAATAAAACTTAATTTTTCATCTTTTATGCAACAGGGTTCATTTTATGAAACAGGGCTCGGCATAGAGTTTGTGATAAATGGTTAGGTTACGTATTTTTTTCTGTCATGAATCTTCAATTCGGATAGGGATTTTTTTGCCATTCGCGAGTCAAGGTAGTTTCTGCGCTCGCCCCAAAAGCTTTTCGACGAGATAGTCATTGCCCTCGGCGGAATTAATTTAGTTCATAGATAGCCAACTGCAAAAGGAGTGTTTGACAATGAACGTAGCTGTTCCAGAGCGATGTTCAACTACTTCGGACGCGCGCTCACTGAATGCCGCGCGGGCTGCTTTCTTCCTTGGTGGTTTTGGTCTGTCGGCATGGGCCCCTCTAGTACCTTATGTTCAGTCGCGTTTGCACCTTACGTCTGGAGAACTCGGAGTGTTCCTCCTATGCATTGGCATCGGCTCGCTTATCAGTATGCCTCTGGCGGGTCCATTGACCAGTCGAGTCGGCTGCCGTGTTGTGCTCTGCGCCGCCGACGTAATTTTTTGTCTTAGCCTGCCCTTGCTATCTGTCTGCACCGGAAGAGTTGAGCTAGCGCTCGCCCTATTCGCGTTTGGGGGTGCGATCGGAGCTAATGGCGTTGCCATGAATGTTCAAGCTTCTTTGGTCGAGCGCGCCTGTGCACGTCCAGTTATGTCTGGAATTTTGGCTCTCTTTAGTGTTGGCGGCATCTTAGGATCAGGAGGCATGACGTTGTTACTGTCGCTACAGATCACACCTATCCAGGCGAGTCTCGCTGCGGATGCAGTTATTGCCGTTGTCTTGCTGGGATTCGCCCATCGCTTTCTGTCGCATGGTGGTGAAAGTGGTCCGGCTTTCGCCGTCCCGCACGGCTCCATCGTCCTGCTCGGTTTTATTGCCTGCATGATCTATCTCGTAGAAGGTATGATGCTCGACTGGAGCGCCGTCATATTGACAAAAATTCAGCATATTCCCGTTTCCTTAGCGGGTGCAGGCTACATGACGTTTGCGTGCCTAATGGTCGTTGGACGTCTATTGGGAGATAGAATGGTAAAAAAATTCGGTCAATTGGCGATCCTGCGCGGTGGGTTGCTGACTGCTGCAATAGGCTTAGCGATCATGGTTGGATTTCGCTCTTCAATCACTGCGTTCGCCGGACTCGCACTGGTTGGCGCGGGTGCCTCAAACGTGGTTCCCATTCTCTTTCGCTTGGCGGGTAGCAATCGCGCCATGCCAACAAGTACTGCTATCGCTGCGGTTGCGACTCTTGGCTATGTTGGTGTCCTTGTTGGTCCCGCATTAATCGGCTTTCTGGCGAGCGCGGTGGGATTGACAACAGCCGTCTTGATCATCGCCCTCGCAACCTTCAGCACAATCGCTCTGGTCCGCAGCATCCGCGACGGTGC
>NZ_JAQRFK010000128.1 GCF_028598745.1 Xenorhabdus sp. IM139775 | reverse complement strand
ATTAGCATTCGCGATGCCGATAAGCAGCAACAGGATATCTCAGCCTTAAGCCGCGATACCGACAACGCGGCCAACAGCCTGACGCCGATTTTTGACAAGGAGAAAGAGCAGCAGCGGCTGGCGCAGGCGCAGGCCATTGCCCAAATCGGCACCCAGGTGCTGGATATTTACAGTACACAAGCGGCCATCACAGCAACAAAAACCGCCACGGAAAAACTGAAAGACCTGCAAACGCAGCAGGCCCTGAAACAGCAGGCCGAAGCGCAGCTGAAACAGGAAAACAGCGACCTCACAGCGGGATCCATTGCCGACCGGGCGCATAAAATCGCTTACGATGCGGCACTCAAGGCACAGGGCGCGGAAATTGGCGGCGGCCAGCGTCAGGCCGTCACTGCGGTGGTGACTGCCCTGCAAGGACTGGCCGGCGGGGATATTAAAGCGGCCATCGCCGGCGGCGCAGCGCCTTATCTGGCCAATGCCGTCAAAGACCTGACCTACGGCGGCAAGCCGTATGAGCAACTGACGGCCGAAGAGAAAGCCACCAATCTGCTGGCACACGCGATTTTGGGCGGCGTGATTGCCGAGATGAAAGGCGGCTCGGCGACTGCCGGTGCCGTGGGCGCAGCCGGTGGTGAACTGGCGGCCTCGGCGATTGCCGGTGCGCTTTATTCCGGCAAAACCATGAATGAACTTTCACCGGATGAGAAGGAAAAAGTCAGCAACTTGTCTACAATTGCAGGAGGACTGGCAGCGGGGCTGGTAACCGATTCCACGGCGGGTGGGGTGAGTGGGGCAGAGACAGCGAAGAATGCGGTTGAGAATAATGCAATGGGCGCACTGGCAGGTTCCAATCTGGGATTTTGGTTTGGTGACTCACCTGACTGTGATATGGCCTGTAAAGCGAATATTGAGAAAACCGTCGCTGATGCAAATCTGACGATATCCTTGGTATCAATGACCGTTGCAGGAGCAGCTCCAGGTGTATTACCCGCAGAAATGCTCGCAACAGGCCTGATAGGTGCAACTGCGAATACAGGCATTCAGTATGGATTCACAGGAACTGTTGATCCAAAAGATGTGGCGTTTGCGTTCTGGACCGGGGCCGTGACGGCGGAAACCGGCTTGCTGGGAACCATAGGTTGGAATGCCGGTATGGGAGGCTCATTAAGTGCTCTGAAAGGCGATGATCCCCTAATAGGCGCAGTGAGTGCCGGGATGGGGGCTGGATTTGGGTATGGAGCTGGCAAGACGTTGAATTATGGCCTCAATAAGACAGGCTTATGGTGGTCAGGAGGCTGGAATCCGAAATTCAATCCTAAATTGCAGGGTGGTGCGATACAAGGGCAATTAGGACTTTCGAAAGATATGAAACCACACCCTTTACCTGGCATTTTGGGAAATATGGGAGCTGCTGGTACAACAGAAGTAACAAACACTCTGATTCAAGGAGAGATTAAAGAAGATAAGGAGAAAGTTAATGCGGATGAAAAATAATCAACTAATGTTTGTGGTTATAACGAGCATTATGTGTGGTATCGCTATGTTTTTGATAATTATAATATCCTTTTTTATTGGTAGGTGTTTAATCTGGTGGTTCGTTAGTGGTGAATTTGTTTTTTCTCATGAGTATATAGAAACGGCTTTCAGAGTAGGTTTGATCACAGGGCCAATAGCTGGAATAGGGACTTGGTTCATAGTATACAAGTTACGTAGATAACATTGAGATCCCAGCCTAAAAGCTGGGATCTTCTTTTTATGGCTTTAGCCAGTTTAAGTAGCGTAAGCTTCTTAGTACTACAGCCGTAATCGCTCTGTAATCATAAAGTTATCCCGACGACGATAATGACATTGTTGTGCGCAGTATTGGTGTCGTCGTCGCCAGGATGACCAATGTAAAACCTGCTCGACAGTCTCTCCTGCCTTTTCCATCAATTTTGACAGTAGCCTACGCAGCTCAGCCACACTGAAGGCGATCAGTCCCGCCGGCGTTTTTTTCTCCCTTATCCGCAAGACCGCCAGAACCGCATGGGCCAGTATCTGAGTGAAGGTGTTAACAGCTTTAAAATTAAGGATGAAATAAACGGAGAGTATATACATTCTGAAATTGTCTTCGCTGACACAAGAACTGAGGTTGAAATTAGGTTAAAACCTTTTATATCCGTTAAGTGGGGAACATTAATTAGATAGTAAGAAATATCTGTCAGTGTGAACTGCATCCCAAAATCAGCACCTAACTGATTGAGATGCAGTTCATTGTATACGAGGTACAGCGGCGAACTGGCAGCCTCGGCGATTGCCGGCGTACTTTACGCCGGCAAAACCTGTAGTGGAGTAGGAATTTCGGATAATCTTGTGCAGGTTATCCGGTTTAATCACTTTCTAATGAAATGGTTTTTCAGGCGAGCAATACCGGAAGTTCAGCGCGCAATACGATCAAGCCATAGGCTGTTTCCAGCGTCACAGGATGATCCAATAAGCCGCTTTCTGTCAGCCAGTCACCCGCCAGATAAAGTTCGCCATTTTCGCGCACCCAATCTATCCCCTGATAAGGATGGTTTTCGGTATTGTGGGACAGCGTGGCGAGATCCGGCTCAGTTTCTGGTTCAATCAGTGACAGCATCAAGCCGTTGGTAAATTGTGCGATATGGAACAGTGCATCGGCCGAAAAACCCATTTGATTGAGCATATTGCCACTGATCACACATTCCGGCAATTCAGCAAAGTGAGATGAAAAATGAAGATCCATGAATACACTCCTTGTGACGATTGGGTTATTTTTACTGGCATAAATGCGAACCGCTTCCCAAAATGAAAAAATGGCAGTACAGGGAAGGGAAACGGTTCACTTTGTCTGTTGTGAATTTCTATTTTTTAATTATAAAGCAGTATGTTAACGGTTTTGTTTCAGTGGTGTTTTCTTTAATTCACCGGGAAATTGCCGCAACCAGTCGACAATGGCAATCTCATCCCACTCGCCTTGGTTCATGCTCTTGAGGCAGTGCCAGAGGGTATGTAAGTTTTGGGCGGTGATGATCAAACAGCCCGGCATCACCCTGATTTTTAACGGATCATTGACAGAAAATCCGGCTTCACTGAGCCAGTTTCCACTTAAGTTAATGGCGGGAATGGTGCGGTTAGGGCCTTTCGGGCGGTAAACAACTTTCTGATATCGTTCAGGTTGGGAAATTTTGTAAATGCAGGTTTCTGCATTAGAATGCGCGTTAGCCATAATAACTATTCCATGTAGTTGTTGCGGTTAGCGGTTTTATCGTGTTGTAGCACGGTAAAGCCGCGTTCAGATTTCACCGCCTACTTTACGCCTGCCTGCACAACTTTCCATCATCAATAAACACCTTTGCGAAGCTGCTCGCAAAATAAATACTGGATATACATCCAATATAAGAGAATATGTTAACTCACTCCGTAAATTATCTTTTTCGCCGAAAATATCCTTATTTTCATTTATATTCACTTTACTGCAAGATGCAGGGTTGATCTCAAAATTAATTATTAAAAATCAGTATAATAAGTGATTTATACTCATGCGCCTTCAAGTTTATTGGGGATATGATGAGAACATGTTTGGCATCTATGACAGGGAATAACATAAGAATCATACTTGATCATAAAAAACCAGTGTGCCAGCAAGATGCGGTTATCCAGCTGCGCGGGGCGAAACTGGAAGCCACCCGTCATCTCAGCCTGAGTGCGCGTGATAATCTGGATATTGCCGCCGCCAGAAGCACCACGACGGGGAACATTGCGGTTATTTCCGGGGCGATGGGCAACCGCACCCGCGACGGCATGGAAGAGGCCGGGCAGCGGATGGCGACCGTCAGCGGCGAGTGGCAACAGGCGCTGGGCAGTCAGCTTAATGCCGGAGGCAACCTCAGCCTGAGCGCCGGCCAGGACATCACGTTGCAGGGGAGCCAGGCCAACGCCGGGGGAACGGCTCAGGTACAGGCCGGCGGCAACGTGAAGCTGTTGGCGGAAACCACCACCAACAGCACGCAGCTGGAAGCCGACAGCCGGACCTCGTCGGTGAGTAACCGGCGTGAGGAAGACCGGCTGCACCTCAGTA
>NZ_JAQRFK010000127.1 GCF_028598745.1 Xenorhabdus sp. IM139775 | reverse complement strand
CGGTTGGCACAGTTGGTTGAACAGGCGAAAGCCTGCGGTGCGAAAGACGATGATCCGCTGTTTGATTTAAGTCGCTTGCGTTTTCGTTATCACGGGCGGGTGACCAGTTACAATTATGAGAGAGAAAATCAGCACATACGCTCTTTCTTCAACCGACTGTCCAAAGCGTGCGGTTTTGCTGTCTCCCCTCACCGTTTTCGTCATACCCTGGCTACTGAGCTGATGAAAGCACCGGACCGGAATTTACAGTTGGTAAGATGTTTGCTTGGGCACCGCAGTCTGGCGACCACGATGGAGTATATCGATATGGACATCGCGGGTAAAACGTTGGAAAGTGAGCTGGCGGTTTATCTGGATCTTTCTGTATAAAGATAAAAAAATCAGGGCGGATCTCAGTTTGGAAAGGAGGAAGTATGAACTGCCCTGTATCAAAATTGATGGGATGGAAAAAAGTGTTAATACCTGATCCCGCATCCGGTGAAGTCTTCACCTTACTTGACATCAGAATCAATTACTGAAATCATTACCCTTGAACAAGAAAAAGGCGCTTGCTGATGCAGGCACCCTGTATTCTTGACTGGCGGTGTTAATACACCAGATACATGCAAAATAGGACTGCCAATTGCTTAACATTTTCTTAACAGCCCTAATGCTAACTCGCCTGTTAAGGCATTGAAAACCTTCAACAAACGAGCTTTAAAAATTGGTGCCCGGACTCGGAATCGAACCAAGGACACGGGGATTTTCAATCCCCTGCTCTACCGACTGAGCTATCCGGGCTAACGGGGCGCATTAAACCGTATTCGGCTCAATCCGTCAAACACTTTCTGCATAAATTTATTCATATGCTCTTAAATCACACAATGGGCTATAAATCTAAACAAAATGGAGAGGCAATCACCTCTCCATCGGTTATTTTCTTACTATCAACTGATTTGTTATCAACTACCTGCGATAGATTTTCTGTGCATTGTTCACTTTTATCAGATAGCGACGTGATTCAGCAGAAGGGTGTTTATTGGTCAGCGTTTCATAAACATCACCCGGTGCCATTGCGTTGATGATTTGAACCGCTTTCTTTCTGTCACCGGAGAATACGCGCAATACACTGCCAGCACCGCCGTTGTAAGCCGTGATAATGGCATACCGACGGGAGGTAGCATTTTTGATTTCGCCTAAATAAGTATTTTGCAAGATCGAGAGATAGGCTGTCCCGGCATCCACGTTGTTCTCAGGATCAAAGAGATAGCTGCGACTAGGCTGGCCTGACTTTCCTTGCATTTTGAAAACATCTCGTCCGGCGGTGTGCTGCATAACCTGCATGAGTCCCAAGGCATCAGAGCGACTGACGGCATAAGGGTTAAAACTGGATTCAGTCTGCATGATGGCAAGGACTAGGGATTCATCAACGCCATATTTGATAGCGGCTTTGCGAACAAGAGGCAAGTATTTATGGGCGCGTTTATCCAAATGATTAGGCACCAACTGCATGGTGACTGACCAAATAACGTGTAACCCTGATTGGCGTTTTTGCAATTTGTTCTGGATCAGATAATCAGCAAAATGACGTGCGCGCCACTCCCAGCGAATGGGTTCGCCACTATTATCTAAAACCTGCCCATAGAGAAAAGGTTCTTTGCTGATTTGAATATCGTTGGCGTCAGAATAAAGATCGATGGTGCCAGGATCATCGCCCATCAATAAAGTCGTCACAATCGCTTTACGTAAATGTTCCGTGGGTTCAGTCGGGGAGAGGGTTTCAATCGTAATATTTCCCGTCTCAAAATTGATATGGCTGCGAGTTTTGTATTGATCCGTGTATTTAACGTAATCTTTCGGGCCTGCGATTAAAACTTCCTGCAACCCCCAAATATTTTCAATATTGTGGGCAAATTGTCCCATCAAAATATCGAACCCATTGGTATCTTTTATATATTCTTCGTTGTATTCAAAGTCTTTTTTGCCAGAACAGGAAATTAAAAGTGGAGCGAGGAGGAGCAGAGCCAGCAGTCTTTTCATTTTACAATGCCGTTAGATATTAGTGCTGTTAGGTATTGAGGTTTCATCAATGATGAGAACCATACAAAAATGGTTCTCATTATGCCAATCGAGTCGTAATATTATTGTTCCGGTGGTGTATAACCGTCGATTTGGATCTCATGTCCTTCAAACAGGAATTTCACCATCTCTTGCTCAAGCAGTTTACGATCTTCTGGATTCATGGTATTGAGTTTTTTTTCATTAATCAGCATGGTTTGTTTACTCATCCATTGTTGCCATGCTTCTTTCGAAATCTCATTGAAAATCCGCTTGCCTAATTCCCCTGGATAGAGTTGAAAATCTTGGCCTTCGGCTTCTCGTTGTAGAAAAGTACAAAAAATAGTTCTGCTCATCATTAATCCTCAAAATAGTCGGCAAATTAACCCAATTGTTGCAAAAGGTATTCAACAGGCGTTGCCAATCCAATGGTTGCTGGTTGGCGTAAGTTATACCAAAGTCCGTTATTTTCATCCATGCAGGAATCAAAAGATAAGATATCGATTCTAATAGGAACGATATCTAAATGGAAATGGCTGAATGTGTGGCGAAATGCGGTTAATTGTTCAGGTTTGCTGTGAGATATGCCTGAACTTTTCAGCCATTGTTCCAGTGATGCCTGATCAGCAAATTGTGGGAAAGCAAATAAACCGCCCCAAATACCAGAAAGCGGGCGCTGCTCCAGCCAAACGCTATCACCATGCTGCATTAATAAAAAGTAGGCGGTTTTTTCCGGGATGCGCTGTTTCGGTTTTTTACCCGGATAGCTTGCCCAACTGTGGTTGGCATAAGCGATACAACCTGCATTAAGTGGGCAAATCTCACATTTAGGTTTGCTGCGGGTGCAGACTATAGCGCCCAAATCCATCATCGCCTGATTAAAATATTCGACACCCTGTTTGGGGGTTACGCGTGCGCTGATGTCCCATAACTGGTTTTCCACCTCTTTTTTCCCCGGCCAGCCATCAATGGCATAGCAGCGAGCCAAAACACGTTTCACGTTACCATCAAGGATAGGGAAATGCTTGCCCTGCGAGAGTGAAAGAATAGCTCCGGCGGTTGAACGTCCCACGCCGGGCAGAGCAACAACATCATCAAATGTGGTCGGAAATTTACCATTGTGTAACGACACAATCTGTTGGGCGGCTTTATGCAAATTGCGGGCGCGTGCGTAATATCCTAATCCCGTCCATAAATGGAGAACTTCATCCAGTGGTGCTGCCGCCAAAGAGGTCACATCGGGAAAACGGGAAATAAATTTTTGGAAATAGGGAATGACCGTCGCAACTTGGGTTTGTTGCAGCATCACCTCTGAAAGCCAGACGTGATAGGGGGTTTTTTCCAACTGCCACGGCAGGGTTTTGCGGCCATAGCAGTGATACCACTCAAGAACCGCCTGTGAAAATTGCTCAGCTTCCATCATTAGAATAATTGTCTTTATATCGGGTCATTGTTACGTGAACGGGATTGCAGCATAGTGTAACCTTAGTGTAAACCCGAACTTTGTTTCGACGCGTTACGCAACTTCAAAAGCCTATACGCTGGCAGATGGTAATGGGCTGTCTTTGTTAATTGATACAAATGGCTCGAAAGGTTGGAGATACGTTATCAATTTGCGGGTAAAACCAAAATGATCTCATTAGGTACTTGTCCGGTACCGGACATTCGCCATAACCAAGTTAGAGCATGACGGACTCATCACCCGGAACGGGCAGGAACTCACCATTGTTAACCAGAACAACGGGGATTAAAAAGTGAGGTGTAGTGAGGAACGGAATTTTACGACTCGCCCTATTCCTCACTTTTCTCGCATATATACAGAAAAAGTGAGGAGAAAAATGAGAAAACGTGAGGAGTTAATCCCTTTTCTGGCAGGGTTTTTTTAGGTTCTCCGTGTTACCCTAAAAATTAGCGTCTAACTTGTAGTATCTCAAACCAGATCTGATAGTCACCCACTTTGATTCAGTGCCTGTCAGATTAAGTCTGAATGACTGCATCTTAACCTATTTGCTGTTTCTTGATTCAAGAATACGCATTAATTTATCAAAGTTTGGACTTACATCACCATTGTATATTATTGTTCCGTCAGGATAAGTCAGTGATGTATCTGCACCCTGATTTTTTCTTCCCTGCCAATGAGATAAAAATTTTTTTTCATATAAGACATTAAGATGAATTTTTCGTAAGCGGCTCATTTGAACCGTATTGACGATTAGATATTGGTCAGGTTGAGTTTCCAGGGAAGCAGC
>NZ_JAQRFK010000126.1 GCF_028598745.1 Xenorhabdus sp. IM139775 | reverse complement strand
AGTTCATGCACATGATGGGCGAAGATTTCTGTCCCTTTTTCCTGACTGGCATGGGTTTTCCCCAGCCACGGAAAAATATCGGCACTCTTGAGATCCGGCTCCGTGTAACGCCAATGTGCCCGATGAATGACATTCAGCCAGAGTTTTTGCCACAGAGACGCATCGAATGCTTGTGGCTGGATTAAGGTTGTCAGCGGCCCCCCGCCCCGTAACCCGACCCGGTGCCCGACACCGCCGGCCGGCGCGTTAATCTGCAATGTGAACAGGGCAATGGCAGCCATTTCAGGGGAAATAACTTCATATTGACCACGTTTAATAAAGTGGTCGGTATTTAGCTTAAGCGTATTGGCTCCCGGCGCTTCGATCAGTAATCCTGAAATCTCCGTGGATTTTGCGTTATCCAGCGAGTCAAGATCCTGCATAAACAGAGGGCCTTCCCCGGTCAGATTAAAAGCATGTTCTACCCGGTTAAAGGCGGTTTGCAAATCTGCCGGCGTCGGGGCGTGTTCATAAAAATCATGCCATGCGTACTTATCTTCGGGCGCAAAAACGGTTTGCAGTAACCCGATGGCCAATTGGTAGGCCGCGCCCTGAAAATCGGCCCGTGGCAGGGCAAAATCCACCACGGCGGGATTGCAGATTGCGGTCAGGGGCAATTTTTCCTCGCCGCCATTTCTCATTCTAAACGTCAGCCATGCGTCTTTAACGAGGTTCATAACACCTCCTGCTTAGGATAAAAACCGATGATGGGATCATAAGTAAAATTAGGGTCACTCTCTGGCAGCCAGATATGCAGGTATTTGACGGATTTGAATTTATCCTGTAACTGCGCTATCGCCTGAGCAAGTGATTCTGGTACGGGTTGCAGCTTATCGGCATATTTGTTTTTGGGGAGTTTGATGGTGCTGAGTTGAACCGGGAATTTTTCATCCTCTACCCACGGTATCAATTCACCGCTTTCGGTCAGCTTGACGAGCAGTACATTGACGGTTTCCCTGTCGCTGAATCGGGTACTGATATCGCAATTATCGTCATACCAACCGCGGGCACTGCGATGACTATATTCATGGCGTTGCCATTGCAGGGCTTGTGATCGCGCTACAGCCTCCTTGCTTCGGCCTTCTGCTATTGCGTCATCATCCCTGAATTTGAGGGCATCCGGGATTTGTTCATCGGCATCTTCACCATAAACCGCTTCAATCAAGGTTCGCGCCTCAGCCGGCATACGAATGGCCCCCAAGTGCCGGAGTTCACGCAAGCCAAGCCATAAGCGTCCGGCTGAACGATAAACATATTGCGTATTGCGGAAATCGTTACTCAGCCAATCGCTTTTGGGTTGTTCATCCCATTCTGGTGCGTGGAGATATAATTCAGGCGCCGGGCGACTGTCGGTGATACCGGGCTGATATTCACCCCCGGCATTGCGGGTATGTCGATGCAGGCGGCCAACCCGTTGGATTAAATCATCAATCGGGCAGATATCAGAGATCATCACATCGGTATCAGCATCAAGGCTCTCCTGAAAGACTTGTGTGGTAATCAGGACCTTCCCTTGTCGCGCTCCCGGTTTGCTTTTCTTACCAAACGCCTTCAATACCCGATTTTCGATCAGTTTCCGGTCATGCAGGATAAAACGGCTGTGGAACAGAGAACAATTTTCCGGCTGATCCACCTGCGACTGAATCAACCGGAAGGCTTGCAGAGCATCATCCACGGAGTTGCGAACCCAAACCACGCATTGCCCATTTTGCACCGCATTCAGGGCGATCTGTACGCATTCATCCAGATGATTCACGGTCTTTACCGCGACGCTACGGCTGACATCTGCACGGCTGTGCAAGGGCGTTTCACGCAGGGGATTTTCCGGGTCTAACGTGACGTGGGTTGCCAGTGGAAAAGCGGTTTCCCGCAGTTTCTGTGGCGCTATGCCGCTGGCCGATAACCAGATATCCACCAGCCGTTGACGCTGTTTTAAGGAAAGTGTGGCGGTCAGCAGTATCACCGAACCCCCTTGGTGCAGGTGCAGGCTTAACAGACTTTCCAGCAAGGCAAACATGTACTCATCGGCGGCGTGTACCTCATCAAAAATCAAGACCTTGCGATTTAACCCAATCAGCCGCAGTGATTGATATTTTCTCGGCAAAACCGCCAGCAATGCCTGATCGATAGTGCCCACGCCCACCGAGGCCAGCAGGGCTTTTTTGTTGGAGTCTGCCAGCCATTGGTGGCACTGCGCGGTTGCAGTGGTATCGTCTCCGGCATAATCGCTGTCGTTGTGTTCGGAGGTCAGGATGATGTCACGGAAATTATCATTCATCTCGCGTGCACCATGTGCGAGAACGATACTGGGCAGTTTGCCACGTTTAGTATCGAACATACGATGATAGTGTTCAGCGACGCGGCCAAACATGGCGTTAGAGGTGGCCATGGTTGGCAGGCCAAAGTAGAAACCGTCCGCTGCACCGGTCTGCATCAGGCGATGAGTCAGGGCAAGGGCAGCTTCTGTTTTTCCGGCTCCGGTGACATCCTCCAGAATAAAAAGCTGTGGGGAATCATCAACCGGAACTTCTTCTGCCCATTGTTGCAGTGGGGTTGGCGAAAAGTGGTAATAATCTTGAATTGAGGTGTAAGGCGATATCACCGGTGTATGATGGAGATCAATGCCATTCAGGGCAATTTGCGCCTGTTTCTGGGCAATTCGCCAATATTCTGCCAACGGCAGGGCTTGGGTTTGATAACGGAAATGATAACTGTCAGAGCCGATCCAATCCGCCAATACGACAAGGCCGGCAAGTTGCCAGCTTACTTGTTTCAGACTGTGCTGCCATTCTCCTGAAAGCAGTTTTGCCAGTGGCAGGCGGGGTTGAAAAAGTTTCAGCAAATCATGGGTAAATACTGTTGCGTCATCACTGTTTTGGGGGTCAGTAAAATCAACAATATCCCTGTGTTTACCGTCATCAATGGGTTTCCCGTGATGGCCGAGCATACACTGCATTAAAACCATCAGGCTATCTTGGGCAAAGTCTTTTTCTCTGGCAGAGAGTGGGTTATCGGCAGCAGGTAGCTGATTGTTTCCCACCAATGAAAGCAGGACATCATCCCGAATATTTCGCCAGAAAAACAGTCCCAGTTGATCATGCCGGAAATTTCGGGAGTCGTAGGGCTTACGCTGATCAGGTTTAATCAGGTCAGTATTTTCTTGCGAATATAATTGCTGAAACGCCGAGGCAAATTTGCCGAGATCATGCAGCGCCAAAAAGAATGAAAACAGGTTTTGCAATGATTCCGGTGATAGCTGTAAAAAAGCGGCCAGATCTTGCGTCAGTTTTTTTTGTGGTGCCAATAATAATTGGCCTACGGCGGCAACATCCAGACAATGATAGGCCAGCAGGTGATAATTTTCGTCAGAATAGGGATTCTTTTTTGCCTTACCCCAATATTGTGTAAGGTAGCCAGAATGATTGATTAACTCAGGCATATTTTTACCGTAAAATAAAATTTTCAACTGACGCCATTTATGACATCGCATTATTGAGGTTGTTATTCGATATATTGGCTAAATCGAAGTAAATAACCATCGGGATCTTGCACAAGGAATTCTCGCTGACAGACTTGAGTGTCGCCTATGCAGTAATAATTATTTTTCGCCGGGCGATAAAGTTCGATGCCATTAATTTGCAGATGGGTGAGTAGTGGATTTATGTCATAAATTTCAATCTGCAAATTAATACCACGACCTAAAGGCTTGCTCAATTCTCCGGTATTCCAACCCTCATCATGAAGGGCTTCCAGCATTAATTGCGCTTCACCTAAACTTAAATAGGCAAAGTCAGGATCTTTTCGCCGGATTAATACTTCGAATCCTAATATTTTTTGGTAGAAATTGAGTGAAACAGAAAAATCGGTCACAGTCAGTTCCGGTACCATACGATTCCAGTAAGTTATTTCTGTTGTGGTGTAAGTGCCCAAGATGTTTCCCTATGTGATTATATTATTTAAAAATATCGAGCTATGTAAAAAGACAGTTGAATCCTTTGCATTAACAACAGATTTGGATAATTTACTCCATTTTCTATTGTTTTTTCATTAGGGTAATGTTTTATATGGAATATTGATCACAATTTAAAATTATATGAGCGGGCAGTGATAAAAATTCAATAGCATCAAAATTCTGATGATTCTATTTATGACCGCTCTGTAATAATTTCATAATGGTTTTATTCTTTTAGGTTATTTTTCTTTCCAGATAGCTAATTTCTTGTTGCAGTTGGCTTAACATTGCAATCAATGCCTCTTTACGCCATCTATACA
>NZ_JAQRFK010000125.1 GCF_028598745.1 Xenorhabdus sp. IM139775 | reverse complement strand
GGAGGAGGATATCTTCGCGTGTGATATTGGCCGGCGTCCATTGGTGTTCAATGCCGTAATCAACAATGTCTTCTAAGCTGCTGAGTTGGTATAACGCTTTTAACGTCTGCTCATCATCAATGTTCCTTTCAATATGCAGCGAGTCAATGAATAACTTAATTTTTGTTGCTTCCCCATCTACATGGCTGGCGGCTATTGACCGTTCATGATTGTCTTTACCGAACTGATAATAGGAATCGATCATGCCGAGAAACTCGACTGTTTCACCATCGGTCGTTAATTGCTGCGCGATTTCATAGGCAATCACCCCCCCTATTGACCAGCCGGCCAGACGATAAGGTCCTTGTGGCTGGACACGACGGATCGCCTGAATATGGCAGGTCGCCAGCGCTTCAATTGACTGCGGGGGATGCGCCAGCGTGTGAATGCCAAGCGCCTGCAATACGTAGACGGGAAGCTCAGGGGGCAGTAAAGCCGCCAGTGGTGAGTAAACCAGCGGGTCACCGGAAGTTTCATGGACTAAGAATAAGGGGAGCAAAGAGCCTGCGGGACTTAACGGTACCGGATTTGCATCCAACGGGGAGGCTGGCATGACAACATGTTCCTTTATTGCCAAAGCGAGATCACTCAAAGTGGGATGGGCAAACAAAGTGGTCAGTGCCACCTCCATGCCTTGTTCACGCAGACGGTTCAACAACTGTACCGCAAGCAGCGAGTGACCGCCCAGCTCAAAGAAATGATCATGGCGGCCAACTCTTTCCAGTCCCAGCAAGTTTTGCCAGATCTGGGTCAGGGCAGTTTCCACGTTCCCCACCGGGGCTTCATAGTAGCGGGTGACCACCGCCGAAGTGTCAGGCGCCGGCAGCGCTTGCCGATCAAGTTTGCCGTTGGGGGTCAACGGGAAAACATCCAGCATCACGAACGCGCTGGGCAGCATATAGTCCGCGAGATGCTGGGCAAGCTGCTGGCGCAGTTCAGCCGGCACCAATTCTACCCCCGCTTGCGCACGCAGATAAGCAACCAGACGTTGATCTTCACGGGCGACAACCAGGGCTTCTTGCACGCCGTGACACTGCATAAGTTGTGCCTCAATTTCCCCCAGTTCAATGCGGAAACCGCGTAATTTCACCTGAAAATCATTGCGGCCAAGGTATTCGATATTGCCGTCGGGCAACCAGCGGCCGAGGTCACCGCTTTTGTACATCCGGGCGTCCGGTTCCGGCGAGAATGGGTCGGGAATAAAACGTTCTGCTGTCAGTTCAGGCCGGTTGAGATAACCGCGCGCGACGCCGGCACCGGCAATATGAATTTCACCAGCCACACCGAGGGGCACCGGTTGACCGCGCGTATCCAGAATATAAATCTGGGTATTGGCAATCGGGCGGCCGAGCGGAATATTACCGGTATTCTCCCAAGCGTGCTTGTTAGCGGGTATCGGTGTGGTATCCAAAGTTAATGCTGTGACGATAACCGTTGTTTCCGTCGGGCCATAGGAGTTAATCCAGCGACAGGATTGTGTTTCCGGCATAGCGTGCCAGTTCTTCCAATGGTGCAATTCCGCCTTCTCACCGCCGACAATCACCGTGTGCAGATATTTCCCGAAACCACTGTGTCCTGCCATCATCTCTTCTACCCATTGATGCCAGAAAGCGGTGGGTATATCCATGATGGTGATTTTCTGTGTATTTAACAGATCGACAAATTCTTTATTCGGCACACGGACATGCGCCGGGCGCAGAACCAACGCCGCACCGGATGCTAACGTTGGGAAAATATCTGATACCGAGGTATCAAACGCGATGGTGGCAAATTGCAGAATGCGATCACCCCATTGGGGATGACTGATCTGGTGCTGGGCATGGATAAAATTCACCACATTGCGGTGTTCCAGCATCACGCCTTTAGGCTGCCCTGTCGAACCGGAAGTGTAGATAACATAGGCCAGATGGTGTGGCTTAAGTCCGATCTGACGGGCATCCGGATTATGGTTCGGCTGTTTTGCCACCTTATTTAGGTGGCTTTCATCGTCCAGCAACCAGACGGGAATATCCTGAGTTGGCAAAAGTTCCTGTAAACGTTCCTGTAAATGTTGCTGAGCCAGCAATAATACGGACTGACTGTCCGACAGTTGATAGGCTAAGCGTTCAGCGGGGTATTCAGGATCAAGGGGAACATAACCCGCCCCCGCTTTCAGGATGCCATAGATGCCGATAATCATCGCCAGACTGCGATCCGCACAGATAGCAATGCGATCGTCGGGACGCACGCCGGACGCAATGAGTTGGTGTGCCAGTTGGTTGGCATGGTGATTCAGTTCCGCGTAACTCAGTTCGCGCCCGCCAAAGACCAACGCGGTGGCATTTGGTGTCCGCGCTGCCTGCTGTTCGAACCGTTGGTGGATCAAGGCATCCTGCGGAAGTTTGACAGCGGTATCATTAAATGTTTTCAATAATTGAGTGCGTTCTGCCAAGGGCAAAATATCGATAGCCTGAATGGGTTGATCAGGATCATGCCGCAGGGCAGCTACAATGCCTTTTAAGGCCGTGTTGACATAAGCATTAATCCGCACCGGATCCACTTTCTGGCTGCATTGCGCCGTCAATCTGAATCCATCATCAACATCATCCACATCCAATGATAAGGGATAATTGCTGCGTTCTTCGTTTTCTAACACGTGAATGCCTTCCCAAGTGACTGAGGCTACCTGTTCATCTCCACGTGGGCTATGGCGGAAATTCAGCAGACTGTTAAACAGTGGCAATGGTGCCTGAACCCCACTGCAACGCTGGGCAATCGCCAGTGGGATCTGTTCATGATCCAGCAATTCACTCAGGCATTGGTAGGTTTCCTGTACCGCCTGTTTAACGTTACGTCCCTGTAGCTTAACGCGAACGGGCAGGGTGTTGATAAACATACCGAGCACCTGAGAAACCCCCAGACCACCCTGTAGTCGGCCCAATAAAACGGTGCCGAATATCACATCATCGCGGCCGCAGCACTGTGCCAACACTTGTGCCCAAGCCAAATGGAACAGAACCGCTGAACTGATGCCTTGCTGGCGTGCACAATCGCGGATCTGTTGTGCCAGTTCATCATCCAACATCAAGCTATTTTCTACAATTTCATCATGTTCATTGCGGTTGTTTCCTTGTACATCAAGCAATGCAAACGGCAGGGTGGGTTCTTCCACATCGCCCAGTAATTGCCGGAAATAGGCTTCGTGTGCAGCGGTGGGCATACTTAACGTTTGGGCAACAAAGTTACGGTACGGCAGGGTGGCCGGCAGGGTGTCGGCATGGCCCAGTAACACTTGGGCCATTTCAGCGAAAATCAGCTCCAGTGTCATGTGGTCACTGACCAGATGATGAAAACGCAAGGCTAACAACCATTCATCCTGTACCCGATTGTGGGCAATATCAGCAGCAAACAAAGGAGCCTGATTCAGGTCGAGACGGTGCCGCCGGGGATCGGTGGCGGCCCGCAGTTGGGCTACAACGTCTTCTTCAGTGTCTGGGATCGGTGTAAAGACCTTGACAGGCAGCGATGCCTGACGCCAGACCACCTGAAGGGGCTGGGGCAGACCCTGCCAATGGACGGAGGTGCGCAAAATATCATGGCGGTCAATAATGTGTTGCAGGGCGGCCAAAAAGGCATTGAGCCGTTCACGGTGGTCAAAGGCGAGCAGACAGCGCAGCAGATAATCGTCCCCTTGGGCCTGTAATAAATGGTGGAAGAAAATCCCTTCCTGCAACGGCGCGAGCGGATAGATATCCTGCACATTGCCGGCACCGCCGGGGATCACCGTTGTCAGGGCATTGATCTCGGTTTGGGAGAGCGGTACCAGCGGCAACATGTCGGGGGTGATCGCCGTGCAATCGGTAGGGATAAGATTGGGGGGCACGGCGAAAGCCGGGGGGGCATTTTCGGGAGATAACAGGGTTTGCGCCAGCGCCCGCAGGATCGGGGCATCGAATACGCTGCGCACTTCCAGCCGCCAGCCCAGCTTGTGCACTCGTTCCATCAGGCTGACGATTAACAGCGAGTGCCCGCCGAGTTCAAAGAAGTGGTCATGGCGGCCGACTTTTTCCAGTCCCAGCAACTCTTGCCAAATTTGGGCCAGGGCCGTTTCCACTTCCCCCACCGGGGCTTCATAGTGGCGGGTAACCGCCGCCGACGCGTCAGGGGCCGGCAGCGCCTGACGGTCGAGTTTGCCGTTGGGGGTCAGCGGGAAAGCGTCCAGCGTCACAAAGGCACTGGGCAGCATATAATCCGCGAGATGCTGGGCAAGCTGCTGACGCAGTTCGGCCGGCAGGAGTTTAACGCCCTCGTGTGGCCGTAAGTAAGCGACCAACTGTTTTTGTCCTGTCGCGTCTTCGCGCGCCAGCACGACCGCCTCGCGCACACCGTGGCATTGCTCAAGTTTTGCCTCGATTTCCCCCAGTTCAATGCGGAAACCGCGTAATTTCACCTGAAAATCATTGCGGCCAAG
>NZ_JAQRFK010000124.1 GCF_028598745.1 Xenorhabdus sp. IM139775 | reverse complement strand
TACGTTTGGCTGGCTTGGTCGGTAATGGGCGTCATGCGTGGCGTTTTCTTGCCGGAAAAAAGGCGCTTCAAGGGGGAGAAAGTGCGGTCAATTTGGTGCATCAAGATGATGTCATTTCTGCCATTCAATTGCTTATTCAACAACCGGAAGGCGGGCAGCTTTTTAATTTGTGTGCACCAATACATCCGAAAAGAGCGGAGTTTTATCCGTCAGCCAGTCGCCAGCTCGATCTGACCCCGCCAGAATTTTTGCTGCCAGAAAGCGCAGAAGTTGAACGTAAGCTGAACATTGACGGCAAAGACGGCAAAGTAGTGGATGGTAGTCGTATCTGTCGGGAGCTGGGGTTTGAGTATCAGTTCCCCGATCCCGGCAGAATGCCAATGAGTTAATAAACTTACAATTAAAGGCTTAGTTTATTTCTATCATAACAATCTTTTTGAAAGCCGGTCTTTCGGTCAATAATTGATACCAGCGCTCTAGGTTTGGCAGAGACGGGCGCTCTATCTCTACGCCTAACCATAAATAGGCCAGCGGAGCCAGGGCGATATCCGCCATACCGAATTTGTCGCCGGAGAGATATTGTTGATATGGCACATTGAGTTCTTCCAGACACCAAAGCACTTTTTTCACGTTTGATGAATTTTTACGACCCCAGATTGTTAACATTATTTTCTCCTTAATTCAGAACATATCTAAAATAGCGTTCCAACATGACAGGCGTAAACCTTGTCCCGCGTGTTGCGTAGGACAAGATTGCAAACGCTCACGATTATGAAAACTTATTCATTCATTGATAATATGACAATAAAATCGATTGGATAACAGAAAAATCTTTACGTTATTGGGTTGGAGTCTTCTCTCATAACATCCTATATTAATAAAGTTTTTATTGAGAAAGGGCGATCGATGATGAAAAACAGACGGCAGATACCAATAATTAAATCTTTTACTTTTGGCTTGAGTGTTTTTTGGCTGGCGAGTGTCAGTGTTTATGCAATGGAGCAACCCGCAACACCTGACACTGATGCAAAAGCCTATGTATTGATGGATTATGCCAGTGGGAAAATTCTGGCCTCAAATAATGCAGATGAACGGTTAGACCCGGCCAGCTTGACGAAAATGATGACCAGTTATGTCGTCGGGCAAGCGATCAAGTCAGGGAAGATATCCACAGAAGATCTGGTCACCGTTGGCGAAGATGCCTGGGCGACAGGGAATCCCGTACTTAAGGGATCATCCTTGATGTTTTTGAAACCCGGTGACCGAGTTAAGGTGATTGATCTGAACCGAGGTATTGTCATTCAATCTGGTAATGACGCCAGTATTGCTCTGGCAGATTATGTCGCAGGCAGTCAGGGTGCTTTCGTTGATTTGATGAATAAGTACTCGGAAACACTAAAATTAACGAACACCCATTTCAAGACCGTGCATGGTCTGGATGCGGCAGGGCAGCATAGTACCGCCCATGATATGGCTCTTTTGGCTCAGGCCATGATCCGTGATGTGCCGGAAGAATATGCGCTGAATAAAGAAAAAGAATTCACTTTTAACAACATCCGCCAGCCGAATCGCAACCGCCTGTTATGGAATCAGAACATGAACGTGGATGGTGTCAAAACCGGACATACCAGCGGTGCTGGTTATAACCTTGTTGCATCAGCAACTGAGGGGTCAATGCGTTTGATTTCAGTGGTACTGGGTGCTCCCAGCGATCGGGTACGTTTTTCTGACAGTGAAAAACTGTTGTCATGGGGATTTCGTTTTTATGAATCAGCGACCTTGTTGAAGGCCAGTGATACGTTGGTGACGGAAAAAGTATGGTACGGAACGCATTCAGAAGTCGCATTGGGAGTAGAAAAAGATGCGGCTGTGATCGTTCCCCGTGGACAAGCAGAAAATTTGAAAGCGAGCTTTACGCTGGATAATACCTCACTTGAGGCACCATTGGCTCAGAACCAAGTGGTGGGCACGGTGAATTTCCTGCTGAATGATAACATTATTGATCAACGCCCACTGGTTGTTAAAGAAGCAGTAGAAGAAAGTGGCTTCTTTGGGCGTACGTGGGATTTCGTTGTAAAGACGGTTATCGGTTGGTTTAACTCGATTTTTGGTTAGTCTATAAACAGAAAAATGCCAGTCAACCTTTTGGTGACTGGCATTTTTTTATGCGCTACTGTCGAAGAAAGCAGCTCAGGGCTTTTTGATTACATGACGGAGTAAATAGCCGCTGAAATAGCAATTGAACCCGTTATAACGACAAAAATATTGCTTGGTTTACCTGCATATTTGCGCATGGCCGGAACTTTTTTGATTGCGTACATTGGCATGATAAACAGGATCATCGCAATAATTGGCCCACCCAGTGACTCAATGATATTTAGGATACTTGGGTTAAGCGTTGCTACGATCCAGGCGCTGACCAGCATAAAGAGGCTAGTGATACGATTCAGTGTCTTGTGCTGAATCGTTTTGCCCCTGGTGTTTATCATTGCTTTGTTCATAATGCCGTTGAAGCCTTCACGGGCGCCCAGATAGTGGCCGAGGAAAGACTTGGTAATCGCAATAAAAGCGATCAATGGAGCAATATACTCAATAGTTGGTACACGGAAGTGGTTAGCCAGATAGGACAGAATAGTGATGTTCTGTGCTTTTGCTTCTGCTAAGTTTTCCGGAGACAAGCTCAGTACGCAACTGAATACAAAGAACATGACTGTCAGCACCATCATGATATGGGCATAGGCCAGAATGCGTGAACATTTTTTCTCTGCGTGCTCACCATATTCTTCACGTTTTGCAACGGCGAAAGCTGAGATAATTGGCGAATGGTTAAAAGAGAAAACCATCACAGGGATCGCCAGCCACAGGGTAAATAACAGGCCACTGTTGCTTGTAGAAGATAGGGTACTGCCCTGCAACAGGGTATCAAAAATGGTTGTGTTCCAATGAGGGATTAAATACAGGGCCAACAACATCAAAACGGTGACGAAGGGGAACACCAATATGCTCATGGCCTTAACGATGGCTTTTTCACCGAAACGGATAATGCTCATCACACCAAGCAGCAATACCAGCGCCAGCAATGCGCGTGGTGGAGCTTCTATTTGTAGCTGGTGGACAATAAAGCTCTCTACCGTATTGGTCAGTGCAACACTGTACACGAGCAGAATAGGATAAATAGCAAAAAAGTAGAGAATGGTGATCAGGAAACCAGCAAATTTACCAAAATGTTCTTCTACCACGCCAGTGATATCTTCACCGCTGCTTTTACCGGATAAAACAAAACGGCACATTCCGCGATGCGCAAAAAATGTCATGGGAAGGGCAAGGATTGCCATGATAATGAGTGGAATTAGACCACCAATACCGGCATTGATGGGAAGAAACAAAACACCGGCACCAATCGCTGTGCCGTATAATCCCAGCATCCATACAGTGTCTGATTTACGCCAGGTAGTGTAATCGCTTTTGCTGGAAGCAGAGGATGCGATCGAACCTGCTTGAGATGTGTCCATAAGTATCTCCGAAATAACGCGGTAAAGTAAAATTTAAAGACTACTAAACCCGCACATCAATTAAATGCGCGAGTTGGATTTTTATATGAATAATAAGTTGTCAGATATTGCGTTGGTGTTTATCTAAACGTTTTTATTACTACATTATCGCTACATTATTTACTACATTAATAAGTTGCCTGAAATATGTTCATTTAAAACTGTTCACTTAAAACCATTCACTTAAAACCATTCAGTTAAAGTAAAGGATCTTCCACTCATCGGCTTTGTCTCAATCCAAAAACTTAACCCCAGACTTTTGATAGGGGAAATATAGTTATTTTCAGTGAAATGTACCGTGATCACTCTCGCAATTGCAAGATTTATATAGAAAATGAAAATTGTTACAGATATTTGGCAGGATGTTAATTAAATATTAAATAAAATAAAATTCAAGTTTTGTTAAAAAATATATCATTATTTTTATTTTAAATTCCAATATCTATCTGGTTTATTACTTAATGATATTTACATATTAATGATTTTTTCTTGTTTGGTGTTGGAATAGCTTGCAATTGGGTTATAAGGGCTAATGTTTTTATCTTGATATGTTTCCACTTATAAGTCAAATTTGTTTAACTATTTGATAAATATTGAAAAATAAACCCACCCCCCTTCATCGGTTGTGATATTCATTCTTTGAATGAATATGTATTTTGTATTGATTATGAATTAATAAGGATTTTAAGGATAGTCGATTGGCGTGTGTGAAGTTTGTTCGTTAGCGCTGTGTTTATGAAGAAATGGTAATCATTCTATAGTTATGTATTGTTAAATATAACGAGGGATTTTACTCTGATATTTAAAGCCACGGTGAAGAGTCGAATCAATGGCAAAAAATCTTTTGAGCAAAATAATGCCACTTTTTGGTCGAAAATATAAACAGTTATTGGAAATTCATGGCCGTATGAATCTCTAATGACATATCTATATATTTCACCTTTCAAATTAATTG
>NZ_JAQRFK010000123.1 GCF_028598745.1 Xenorhabdus sp. IM139775 | reverse complement strand
TAATGTCTCCGGCAAATACGTGCGCATGTCGGCTAACTTATTCAGGGAGTTGATATCTGCGGTTCCCTTTTTGAAATTCCGGATAAGTGTCGGCAACTGAGGCACCAGCGAAACTCTGTTTACCACGGTGCTGCCATCAAAAATGGGAACGATCTGGTGGTCGCGGATTAACTTCTGAAACGCGCCATCAACGTACAGATCGTTGATAAATCCGCGGGCTCCCATCTGCTCTTCCAGGAGTGTTAATTGCTGCGCGACAAGTGACGGAATTGCCGCTTTTGCCAGTGCAGAAACAATACTCATCTCCTGCGGTATAAAACTGGCATGACGGGCAGCAATCCATGCTGTAACCTCCGTCATCCACGAAATGAGCATAGATTCTGCCAATAGAGATTGCACTGTATCCAACTCAATCATGCGTCGCCCATATAAGCGATGTTGTTGAGCCAGTTCAGCCGTCAGTTTTATTCCTGCATCCAAAGCACCAACTGAGAGCCCACAGCATGCCGTTCGGGTAAGCTGAAGTGCGCGCAGGGTGAGTTCGAGCCCCTGACCGGGATCCCCGATAATCGCATCCCGCGGCAACTCAGCGTCGAACCATTGTTGTCCGCTGATGTCGGCACCGCGAATTCCATAAGTACTTACCTTATCAAGATTACGCCAACTGCCTGGCTTCAGATGCCGCTTATCCACCAATAGGAGACTAAGATTGCGGGCTCCAACTGCCTCATTGCTATCTGTGCGAGCCAGAACCGTCATTATGTTGCCGCGCGTCGCATTATTAATGAGCCATTTTTCTCCCTTCAGACGCCAGCCCTGATCGCAAGGGGTTGCCGTGGTTTGAGTCGCCATTAAATCTGCTCCCCGACCTTGCTCAGTTAATCCCCATGACAATGGCTCATGTGAGAGTAACGCCCTGCGAACCTGATCAATTTGTTGCGCATTCCCGCCTAACCACACGCTGACTGCGCCGAGAAATGTTTTTCCGTGTCCTACCGCTACGGTAAGATCACGTACCGCCAGCGCGCGCCAGAGTGTGACAATCGACATCAGACTTCTCAGTTTTCCTCCAAATTGTATGGGTAGATAGAGTAACTGGGCATCCTGTTGATCAAGCCAGCTCACGGCCTCGCAAGGAAACGTAGCCTCCCTGTCATGCTGCATCAGACGTGAACATGCAAAAGCCTGCTCTGCTTCTTTATGCCAGAGTGAAGCGGCCTCACCGATCAATGGGATTGATATGACCTGCTGCAATGCTTCAAACAGCGTTTTCATCAGGCTTTCTCCCCAACGTCGTCGCGAATAATCTCACTAAGTATTGAGCGGGTGGCGGAAGAAAGCCACTGGTGGCGGATACGAAGAGTCTGGTTTAGAAAACGTTCTTTCATGACATTGCGCTGTATCTTACCGCTGGTTGTCCGGCTCACTTCTCCTGGTGGAACAAGAATAACTGCGGCTAGCGGTGCTCCCCACTCACTTTGTATCCAGTGCTGAATCTGCGTGGAGAGTTGTTCCAGCTCATTTTCATCAAACAAGCCTGATAATTCATGGCATACCACAAGTGCTTCTTGAGATGGCGCAGTGTTTATGCCAAAAACGGCACCATAACGCCCGGCCAGTTCATCGAACTGACGACGCAGACCATGTTCAATGTCATGAGGATAGAGATTTTTTCCGTGCGCAATAATGATTTCTTTGATTCGGGCAGTGATGAATATTTCACCTTCATGAACAAACCCCATATCGCCTGTGCGAAGATAAGGTCCCAGGCCACATCTGGTATAAGCGCAAAAGGTCTCGGCGGTCTCTTTAGGTTTGTTCCAGTACCCTTTTGCTACGCTACTGCCCTTTAGCCAAATTTCGCCTGTCTCACCATCTTTAAGCAGGTGACAGTTTTGCGGATCAACAATTTTAAGATCGTAGTGTTGTGCAGAACCGCAACTGACAAACTGATGTTCCGCATTGCCAATGGCCTGCGTTTCCCACCGGGTTATCACTCGCGGAGGGCGAGGCGAGTGACCGGAAATAAATACCGTACACTCGGCCATACCATAGCAAGGCTGCATAGCGTCTGGCTTAAAACCTGCTGGGAGGAAATAGTCAGTAAACTCCTCAATAGTGCTGGCTTGCACCGGCTCTGAACCATTGATCAGATAGTGAAGTGATAAGAGATCCAGCTCGCTTAGTTCGCTTTTTGAAATACGACGACAACACAGTTCAAACGCAAAGTTGGGCGCACAGGTATGGTTGATCCTGAAACGCTCGATCATTTTTAACCAGTGTAGCGGTCTCCTCAGGAACTGGCCAGGTGTCATCAAATAGCAACTACTGCCCAATAACAGCGCGGGTAACAACTGTGCCATCAAACCCATATCATGATATTGCGGTATCCAGCCACCGAACCGGGTTTTATCGTCGTAACCCAGGGCCTGCTGAAAGCTATTCGCATTATGTATCAGGTTATTATGGGTGAGCATTACGCCTTTGGGATTACCAGTCGAACCGGAAGTGTATTGCAATAGCGTCAGATCGTGGGGACGAAGGCTAGGTAAGTTCAACCCATCTGGCAAGGGTTCATCACTCAGTTTAATTGTCAGTACCGGGCGGTTAATCGCGTTTTGATCCAGCCAGACTTGAATCATGCTTTCATCACTTGGCGCACATAACAGTTCCACAATATCGGCATCGCGCATGATATTGCTCAAACGCTGAAGCTGATGCTGATACTGGGTAGGCAACGGTGAGGGAACGGCAACCATACCGGCATACTGGCAGGCCATTAAACCGACCGCAAAATATTCACTCACTGACGTAGGTAAAAGGAGCCTGCTACCCGGAACCCACGTGGACAGAAGATGCTCAGCGAGATGCAGGGCGGAGTTGCGTAGCTGATGGTAACTGACAGCGATGTTTTTTTCATTGTCAAGTGGGTTGTTCACTTTAATTAAAGCCAGAGCGTCTGGCGTGACGGAGGCGTAATAGTCTAGCGCTTCTGTCAGCGTCATAAAATGATGGGATTGTGACATCATGGTCGAGTTCCTTCGCTGGAGGTAAGCACGTTATCTGGGGCGGGAAGAAAATGGGTAGCAATAAAATAATCGACATAACGATTCAGCAGCGATTGATCCAGCGGTTTTGCCACGATGTCGGTTCCTGCCAGCGCACGTGTCAGATTGCTGTATTCATAATGCGGGAGCGCTCCCTCATCGCCAGCATCTTTGGAAGGCGCCTCTTCACCAAACAGCGAAAAGAATTTGCCGAGAGCATTGTCTTCCCCCTTCTCCAGTGCTGTAGACAGGCGGTGATACCATTGCGGATAGGTTACAGCGTCGAGTGTATATCCATACGTTCTTAGCATCGCAATAACGCTTCGCCAATGAACAGGCGCTGACTGTGTTAAGTGGTAGATCTTATTTGTCTCATTTCCAGAAAGCGCAATGTGCGCAATGGATTGTGCGCAAAAATCGACCGGAGAGATCTCTAATATGACATCGAGTGGCAACTCCGTTTGAAGCTGAATGCAGCTTTTGATTGCAGCGTTAAGATAGGTATCAGTTGAACAGGCACCATTACTTTGCGCACCCGTGATTTGCCCAGGACGATAAATACAGTAAGGGAGTCCCCGCTCACCGGCCTGAAAGATAAGCCGTTCTGAAACCCATTTAGTTTGCCGGTAACCGCCGACCAGGCCGTCAGGGTGTTCGAGCCTTTCTTCGTTGAAATAGTGTTTTCCCCGGTGACCGGGAAATACCGAGAGCGATGAAATGTAATGCAGCGGTTTAAGCCTATGCTGTCCGGCTAGTACTACAGTCGTAATTGCTCTGTAATCATGCGGTTATCCCGACGACGATAATGGCATTGTTGTGCGTAATATTGATGTCGTCGTCGCCAGGATGACCAATGTAAAACCTGCTCGACGGTCTCTCCGGCCTTTTCCATTAATTTTGACAGTAGCCTACGCAGTTCTGCCACACTGAGGGCTATCAGCCCCGTCGGCGTTTTTTTTCTCCTGTATCCGTAAGACCGCCAGTACCGCATGGGCCAGGAGCGATAAGGTAATATGCCGATACCAACTGTGCCATTGCCGCACTTCATAATGATCCAGACCGCATTCTCCCTTCGTTTCTTCAAAACCACACTCAATTTCCCAGCGACGGCCTGCCACCTGAGCCAGGGTTTTCAGGTCAGCCTGTTCTCGGCGCGCATACACGACATAGTAAGCCCGTTCCTGTTTTTCATCCCGGCTGCGCCGGACCAGCAGATAATGGCCATATTCCCGTTCTTTCTCACTGAGTTGTAAACGCCAGAGCGGCACCCGAATCCAGTCATACTGACGTTCGCCTTTCGCTCCCCGCCCCGCAGAATATTTTTCCCATTGCTGGGGCGTCAGGCTGTCCACAATGTTGTCCGCTCTGACACAGGTCGGCCCTTGCCACCACAACGGTTCATTTTTGGGGATCGCCAGCACAAACGGTTGATAGCGGGACTCCAGCCAGCAGCGCAGGCGACGA
>NZ_JAQRFK010000122.1 GCF_028598745.1 Xenorhabdus sp. IM139775 | reverse complement strand
CCTGAACAGGCTGGCGGATATCGCGGAACAGGCGCAATGCCATTTCCATGTTGATGCTGCCTGGGGCGGTGCCAGCTTACTGTCTGAACGCTACCGGGATTTATTTGCCGGCATCGAACGTGCCGATACGGTGACGATTGATGCCCACAAACAACTGTATGTGCCAATGGGCTCAGGCATGGTTCTGTTCCGCCAGCCAACCCTGGCCAACGCGATTGCCCAACATGCCAATTATATTGTGCGCAAAGGGTCGAAAGATCTCGGGCGCCATACTCTGGAAGGCTCCCGCAACGCAATGTCGCTGATGCTGCACAGCAACCTCTATCTGCTTGGCCGACAGGGATTAGCCCGCCTGATAGATGCCAGCATCGAAAAAGCCCGGCAGTTTGCCGATCTGATCCATCAGCAGGCGGATTTTGAATTAATCAGTGAACCGCAGCTTTGCCTGCTGACGTATCGCTATGTGCCGCCAGAAGTATTACAGGCCCTGCGGGAAGGTGCGGCACCGGTCAGGCAGCAACTGCATGAATTACTTAACACGCTTAATCAGGATATTCAGGCTCGCCAGTGGGCGGCGGGAACATCCTTTGTTTCGCGCACGCACCTCAAACCGGTGCAATGGGATCGGCAACCCACCACGGTTTTGCGTGTCGTGCTGGCAAATCCACTGACGACCTTGGAAATACTGGAGAATATGCTTGAGGAGCAGCGCCGCTTAGCACGGCAAAGCCCGTTCTGGCAAACTTTACAGGATTTAGTCTGTGATTAATGGAGATTACCCAATAGATTTCAAGCTTTCACTGCACTGTAAATTGAGATCTATTGGGTATCAATGCGTTATTCAATCCGATTTTTGCTCCAGTTCCCGAACAAGCGGGATCAGATTTACACCGACTTTCTTATATTCAATAATGCGTTGGGCGATTTGTAATGGCGTGCCGATAAGGTTGGTTTTGAAGCCATCATTATACTGTACAAGATCTTCAAGTGTTGATTTTGCCCAATTTCCCTCTTTTTACCGCGTCAAAGTCACTGTGATCCAAAATACCCTGTAATACTGCACGGCGGCCATTTCCTTGGCAGCTCTGGAGCTCCCACCTTGAAAAATCTCCGGTCGTGGCGCAAGCGGTTTAGGGTTTAAAACATAATCATGGAAACGATAAAAATCACCAAAGAAACTAAAAGCAGGTTGTGACCAGATCCCTTACAAACAACGAATAAACTCTTCAGAACGTAAATAACGTTCTTCATGATCCAACCACGGTTCACCAATCGCTTTAAATTCACCGCGAAACCAGCCACTTACAATATTCACCGCAATGCGGGCACCATAAAGCTGACTGATTGTTGCGATCTGTTTAGCGGCCAGTACCGGTTTCCAAGGCCCCGGCAAAAGGGCTGCGATGATTTTCAATTTATTTGTCACGGACAGCAGATCTTGCGAAAACGTCATCGATTCATGCTGGTTTTCAGCACCATAAATCAGAATATGTCACGACTCAGTCGGAACATTTATCATTTCCAATAATTTCATTGATTGATTCAACATAAGTTAATCAATGAGCCATATTATTGATACAATCCGATAAAATCTATTGGTTATTATTTTATTTTAAATAATTTACACGAAATACTATTTATGGTCTAAAGTTAATGAATAAACCTTGTCGTTATGACAAGACAATAGTGATGACAAGACAATAGTGATAAGAATGGTTATGTGAGGAAAGAGAGGGTCTGTCGAATCTTATTAAGATTGAATTGATTTTATCTATGGATAACGTACCGATAAATAGCCGTGTTGGCGTATTCTGATATTGTAACGAATTGAACGGACAATTTAGACTCCGCTTTTTATCTCAAATTATGTTAACAAAAAGAGGGATATTACATGAAATCACGCGCTGCCGTTGCCTTTGAACCAAACAAACCACTCGAAATTGTCGAAATTGATGTCGCTCCCCCCAAAGCGGGTGAAGTGATGATAAGGATCAGCCATACCGGTGTCTGCCATACCGATGCCTTTACCCTTGCCGGCGGCGATCCTGAAGGCGTATTCCCGGTTGTCTTGGGGCATGAAGGGGTCGGTGTCGTCGTCGAGGTCGGTGAAGGGGTCACCAGTGTAAAACCGGGTGATCATGTCATTCCATTATATACGGCGGAATGTGGCCAATGTGAGTTCTGTCAGTCTGGAAAAACCAACCTTTGTATCGCCGTCCGTGAAACTCAAGGTCAGGGCCTCATGCCGGATGGCACCACCCGCTTTTCTTACAATGGGCAGCCTGTCCATCATTACGCGGGATGTTCCACATTCAGTGAATATACCGTCGTCGCGGAAGTCTCACTGGCAAAAATAAATCCGGCCGCAAACCATGAACAGGTTTGTCTGTTGGGCTGTGGTGTCACAACGGGGATCGGTGCCGTGCACAATACCGCCAAAGTGCAACCGGGAGATTCTGTTGCCGTTTTCGGACTGGGCGGGATTGGGCTTGCGGTTGTTCAAGGCGCGCGCCAAGCCAAGGCAGGCCGTATTATCGCCATTGATACTAATCCGGCTAAATTCGGGCTGGCCAGACAATTCGGGGCGACGGACTGCATCAACCCCAATGACCATGACCAACCGATTCAACAGGTTATTCTGGCGATGACAAAATGGGGCGTTGATCATACTTTCGAATGTATCGGCAACGTTAATGTCATGCGTGCCGCGCTTGAAAGCGCACACCGGGGATGGGGGCAATCAATCATCATTGGTGTTGCGGGTGCCGGGCAAGAAATTTCCACGCGTCCATTCCAGATTATTACCGGACGGACATGGAAAGGTTCTGCTTTCGGCGGCGTAAAAGGACGCAGCCAGTTACCGGGCATGGTGGAAAAAGCCATGAAAGGTGAAATTGAACTTGCCCCGTTCATTACCCACAAAATGCCGCTGGAAGACATTAATGAGGCTTTCGAATTGATGCTTGGAGGTAAATCGATCCGGACGGTTATTCACTATTGACTTACGCTTTATCGTAGACAGAAAACCGTGTTGCAGGCCAACACGGTACCTGACAGGCAATAAAATAATCACTGCAACAGATGATTTTTGGGAGAAGTCATGAAAAGAATTGAACATCACGCCTGTTTTGGTGGATGGCAGAATGTCTATCAACATGAATCAAACGTTTTGGGTTGCCAGATGCGTTTTTCCGTTTTCTTTCCCCCTCAAATTAGCGAAAGAAGATTACCGGTTCTTTACTGGCTCTCTGGCCTGACCTGTACCGAGCAAAATTTCATCACCAAATCAGGGGCACAACGGTACGCGGCTGAACAGGGTATCGTTATTGTTGCCCCGGATACCAGCCCACGGGGTGATGATGTCGCTGACGACCCTGCCTATGATCTTGGCAAAGGGGCAGGCTTTTATCTCAATGCCTCAAAATCTCCCTGGGCTTTACACTATCGTATGTATGATTATGTGGTTTCAGAACTCCCCTGCCTGATTGAAACGCACTTTGGGGTCACGGATAGACGGGCAGTCAGCGGGCACTCAATGGGAGGTCATGGCGCAATCGTCATTGCATTGAAAAATCCGGGGCGTTATTGCAGTGTTTCAGCATTCTCCCCCATTGTGGCACCGGGTCAGGTTCCGTGGGGAATAAAAGCATTTTCGGCCTATCTTGGCGAAGACCGATCTGCCTGGAAAGAATATGACACGGTAGAACTGATCAAGAATGCAAAAGAGCCACTCCCTATTTTGATTGATCAAGGCCTCAATGATGACTTTTTGACTGAACAGTTACGTCCCCAGTTATTGCAAGATATTTGCGCTGAAATCGGTTATCCGGTAACGATAAATCTTCGGCCAGAATATGATCATAGCTATTATTTTATTGCCAGTTTTATTGAAAGTCATATTAGTTATCATGCCAAGGCAATGCAGAAATAGACTGAGGAGAAATAATCATTCAGTGAATAATCCACGGGTTATTTTTTATATTACATTTTCGAAGGATCATGACTCCCATTTTTTCGTTTGTTATTTAATACACTAAGGGGAAATTCAATGAACTCACTCACTCAACATCATGGCCAATCGAAAGAAATTGCCGGATTGGATTTTTTTGCCATCGCTTTGATATCACGTCATAGAGTAGATTACATGTTTGCGAATGGTAACATGCAAGTTGGCGTGATTATTGCGATACGGGCACTCGGCGATGATGGTAAAATAGTCCAATTATCCGATGAGCAGCTAGATAGTATTCAATTGATTAACTATCGTAACGGTAACGCATTATCAGGTGGATGGTCATACAGCTCAATCGAAAATAGTTATGTCCATCAATATCCTGTTGGATTAGCTCAATCAACCCTTGACTCATTACATGAAGCGCAACTGGATAAGCCGTATCAACAGAAAATTTATTGGTTAACAACAACCAAAGTTGAGCCAATCCAGATCAGTGCACAAATTTTACTAAACCAACAATATACAACAAGAGATTCTGAATATTATAAAGTTGTCAT
>NZ_JAQRFK010000121.1 GCF_028598745.1 Xenorhabdus sp. IM139775 | reverse complement strand
CGAGATTACAAATTCCCCCTCAGTGGCTGTTAAAACAGCCACTGACTTCATGATAACGGGGGAACCCTGTCCAATGCGGCTACTGACCACACGCAAACCCGGTACTGGCCCAGGCATTTCGCATCCACCGGTCTGTTTCTGCCCAGAATGTCCATTTTGCCAGTCCTTCGGTTGAACCTGAACTGCCTGCCAGATAATCCGTTGATGTCACATAAAACTCCCGTGCCCAGCCCTCGTAACGGTAAAAGTTACCCCACTGCGCATAAAGCCGTTCAAAAGCATATTTAGAAGCAATCTGGCTGCCGAGTGATTGGCAAAGCTGTCTCGCCTTAAAATAAAAATCTTTTGTCAGCCCTGAGCGCGCAAACCAGGTATCACTTCTTAAGGTCAGTACCACCTGTTGCCCTGCCTCATCGGTGCCTGTCAGTCTTACGCCATCGGGGCGCTGTTGCACTATCAGCGTATCCCCCGAGACCGTGACCGACGATGAATCACTCTGCCAGTTTACCCGGCCTGTATTGCCGGCTGTGATAATGCGAAATTTCGCGCCCCGCCAGAATACCGAAGGCCCACGGGGGCCAAAGGATTTCTGGTTGGCATTGCCGCCCTGACGGTCAACAGCAACCGTATCCACAATACGTAACGGGGGAATAAATTCCGCCACCGGCGACACAATCGGCTGATCACCAATGGTGGCCGTGACCGAAACCCATCCTGCCTGGTGACTGACAACAGTGGCGGTTGCATTTCCCTGACGGTCTGTCCGCTCTTCCGCAAACACCATCTCGCCAACATCGCCAGACCAGGCAACCGCTTTATCCGGCACGCCCCGACCATCAATATCGGTGACTGTCACCGTAAAAATGACACTATCTGCCCCATCCGCGGCTGCACGGGGCTTATTGACCCGCAGGGTTGATAACAGCACTTCATCAAATATAACAATAGGAGCTGCTATCTGAGTATCTTCAACCTGCACCCGGACCTGATGCGGCCCCGCAAATGTACTGGTCAGCCGGACTTGCGTCTGCCCCGACTTATCCGTTTGCGTGCGTTCTGAAGACAGTACTCCGTGATCGGTTTGCCAAATCACCGGCTGATTTTCCACCGGCATCCCCAGTGAATCCTTCACCATAGCCGTCAATACAATCGCATCCTGTCCATCACCTTTAGCCTGAACTTGATTAACCGTGATCGTGGGTTTCAGCAGTCGTTTAAACGTCACTACAGGGGCATCGAGGTTTTTTTCTGCCACAGCCGCGTTAACCGTTGCCGTTCCTGCGGTTCGGCTGACTAACCGGGCGGTGGCTTCGCCTGAGCTGTTTGTCTGATCTTGCTTATCCAGCCATTGCCCGTTATTCACTGACCATTGCACTTCGGCACTGGCTACGGGCTGGTTGGCCGCATCGCGCACGGTAACGGTATACAGGACACTGTCCTGACCATCCGCAATGGCAGTTTGCTTGTTTGCCTGGAGAATGTGAGATAACGATGCGGTAAAGGTAATGGGTGGAGAAACCACAGTTCTGCTGCCTGTCGCCACCGTGACTGCGGTGGTTCCTGCTGTCAGGCTGGTTAAATAAGCGGAGGCTTGCCCGTTCGCATCGGTTGTTAATGCAGATGATGAAAGCTGACCAAGATGCGTCTGCCAGCCAATGGCCTGATTGGGCACGGGTTCACCGGCAGCGTTTTTGACGGTCACGGTCAGCGTTGCCACCGCTTTTCCGTCGGCTTTGAGGCGATGTTTATCCACGATGATCTCCGGTATCAACACGGCATCAAAATAGACCGCAGGCGCAATCGCCATGTCCTTATCCACGGCAACACGTACCGTATGCAACCCCTGCTGACGGCTGCTCAGAAACACCGACGCCTGCCCCTGTGCATCGGTTTTCCGTGTGGTGTGTGACAATTTTCCTTTGTCGCTTGACCAGGTAACCGTTTGATTGGGGATAGGTAGCCCCTCCTGATCGGTCACCACCACGGTATAGATCACACTGTCATCACCCTCCGCTTGTGCCTTAAGTTTATTTGTTGTCACCTGTAGCTGCTTTTCAGTCGGCAAACTAATAATCATCACGGCTGCCCGGTTGGAGCGATTGCCTCGGCTGTCAACAGCAACCCCGGAAAGACGGACCGGTTTTTCCGGGGATTTCGGTAACAACAAGGTGACTTTCTCCGGCTGCTGGTCAAGCATTTTGCCGCCCGCCTGCTGTAATTCCCCCGTATCCAGTTCTAAACGCGCAAGCGGGTATTTGGATTGAATAGTCGGTACAAAGGTGATTGCTTTTCCTGCATATCCATTGAGGGAGGCCGGAAAGGCCAGAGTTATCAGTGTCTGCTTTTGATAATCCAATACCATATCATTGCGCCGGTTGACAAAATCAAACTGACTGGCTCTCAGGCTGCGCAACGGGGCGACTTCGTTCGGGTCAAGCTGTTGGCTAAACGGGACGCCCAACCGATAATTCATGCCCAGGGTAAAACGGTTTTCTCTGACACCCTGTTTACCTTGCCGAAAATCTGCGCCCAGCGTCACCAGAGGCACGGGCGTATAAGTCAGCCCGGCAGTGACGCTATAGGGATTTTTCTGGCGTTCTGACTCGCCAAATAACGCCACCTGCTGCCCGTAATACTGTTCAAACTGCAACTGCCCGCCCCAATGCGGAAACGCGGGTAAGTAGGCTTCGGCATGAATATCCCAGCCGTTGGCAGGCCGCGCATCGAAATCCGTCAGCCGGGAGGTTTTCCAGTGAGATAAACGCTGGTAAAGGTTGGCGGACAGTTTGACGTTATCATGCCAGGCTTCTAACCCGATACCGTAACGGTGATGCTGCTCCGGCCACAGTGCATCCCAGAAGGCATTGGCGCCCCATAACCAGTTATCAGCCAGATAGCGATAACCAAATCCGAGCGAGGTTGTCGTCTGGTCATGATCGTTTTTTACCCCGAACTGACTGAATGCTATGCCCGAAGCAGCGCTATACCAGGGTAACAGCCAGTCAAATGAGATATTTTTTAACGAAAAACGGCTGTCAAAAGGTAAGGTGAAGCGGGCATTGCCGTATTGGTTAAGCCAGGGGGTCAGTGTTGATGTCACTGCTGATGATAGCTGCTGAGCGACCAGTGTTTTTGCGGCTTCACTGGGTGAGTGTGAGCGGGTCAGTTGCCCCCATTGGGAAGTGATCTCCGCAAGCTGGATTGTAGTGTCGTTCCGATTGTTAGGTTCTGAAGCAGCATAACCATTAAGACTAAGTGACAGGCACAATAGGCTGATAACAAAGGACTTTACTTTACTGAGCAGAAAGAAATGACTTTTTGGGTGCACTGGCATGTTACCCTTTTCATTAATGGTGAAAGCGGTAACATGCCGAAAAAGCAGGGCGAGAGCGTGAACGTTTTTTGAGCTTGAAATGTATGCTACGCAACCATAATTAGAATGAAGATCACTCAATCTGGTCTTGTTAAAGTATGAATTAGTGCTTTATTTACACAATTCGTTCAAAGATTAGTCTTTCATGCTCTCGCCCTGGCCGAAAAAGTGGCTGAGATACTGTGTTTAATTCTTTTCTTGGTAGAGGAAATTATGAGATCAAATAACCAAAGGGAAGCAAATAATTGATATACAAAACACATCATGAGATGTCCGATCTTAAAACCTTTTCTCAAGGTTTGTACGTGATTACTATCGGGTCAACAGACTCGCGGGATGTCTTGAACCGTTAAAGCATGACAATATAAATATGGATTGTAAGATCAATACACCTATAATCTTATTATAAATTTGCGAATATGAACGCTTTCATTGGTAATCATAGTGCAAATGCACTGCAACAATAGGTGAATAAAGATGAAACGATTAATAAGTATACTATCAATGTTGGTAATAATTAGTTCAGGTTGCGTTTCGGTGAAAAAATCCTTTTCTCTGGATTATAAAACCGATGGCTCTGCATTTCACTTATCTCAATCATGTATAGAAAACTTCATTCCAAAAGAAAACAGCAATGCCATTTTCATCAAAATAAAGAACAATACTGATTGCAGCGAACCATTTAATCTCTTCTGGGAAAAAAGCATAGGAAAGAAAGTATCCGTTTTCTTTAACGGAAAACCTATATTCAAAGATATTTATACAGTTAATAAAATTCACACTGAAAATGGATTTAATCAAGCCGTTGAATCAAATTCAATACTCAATGAGATAGTTAACACACTAAATTAATGTAAATCTATGGCTTCTTTTTTAGTAAAGAAGCCATAAGGTAATAACACTAATAATTAACTGATATCAATAATTATTAGTATGTGACTTCTATTGTTTGTCCCACTGAATGACTTTTGAAACGTATGCGATCTGTACCGGCACCATCGTTACCTCTAATCGTATACGAACCTGGCCCCATAGTGCTCACGGGTATCATTCCTGAATTCGATGCATATTCAATTTCAACATCAAATGATGAAGGTGCTGAAGAAATAGTATCAAATGAAACAGTATATGCATAAGGTCCTAC
>NZ_JAQRFK010000120.1 GCF_028598745.1 Xenorhabdus sp. IM139775 | reverse complement strand
CTTACCCTGGATATAAAATCAACTAATCCTGCAGTCACACCCAGAAAAGAACACAGCACCGCAACGTGTGAAAATAGAGTAAGCATCATTGTCAAATGACTGATTTTGATATGCCCATTCAAAGCCTGCATTAACGTAGCGATATCGCCACCATATTTAATTATTAACGGGAACTCTATACGAGGTATGTTCCCCATAGTGGCTGTAATCCAGAATAAATAGATTACTAATGCCATGGCTGTACCGATAAATAAAGACTTCCTGATGCGTTGCTGATCGCCAGAATAATAATTTATTAAGCCAGATATATTACCGTGGTATCCAAAGGAGGCCAGACAGAAAGGTATTACTCCTAACATATAAGGCCAATATGATTGCGCATAGTCACTTTCATTGAGGATATAGCCCACATTTATCGTGGTTAATAGGCCACCGAATACAGTTATGAGCAGCGATATTTTGACGACCAATAAAATTGACATTAATCTCCCTATGCCACTTGTTCCTACCCAAACTATCGCTGCAATACATACTGTAAGGAGTATCTTAGCCCCCGCAGAAGAAATATCACAACCGGCGCTGTTCAGAGAATGCTGGTATACTGGACCACTAGCTGAAATATAAGCATAAGTTAGAATCCCCAGAACAAAAAAGATGCTTAGGCCATTTACTTCAGCCCAGACATTACCTAATAAATTACGTGTAATGGTGTCATAGCCAGAATTGATGGGGTAGTGGCGACTGACGCTTTGAAACATCAATCCCGTTATTAACATACAGGCCCAACTTATAATGAGTATCAATACTGACAAACCATACCAAGCACCAGCCATAACTATAGGTAGTGTAAACATCCCTGCTCCAACCACCGTACCGCAAATTATTATGGCACCCCACCACATCGATGGAGTACGCCTTACAATTGCTATATCAGACATTAAGTTATCCTGAACAATGAGATCAATGGTGAAGGATGGCAGCAATGTCCATCGACTGGCTCAAAAGCTGGCGATCAGTGTTGGGCAGCCCATCAACAGATAACCCCACTGATAACTCCCCCTGTAAGCCAATAGGTAAGGTCAGGCTGGGAGCCCCTACACTACTTGCGATATCAGTATTACGGACTAATTTTTCAAAAATGGCCGGTTCCTCTGCATCTTCAATAAGCGGTACATCGCAACTGACCGTGGGATAGATAATTAAGTCTAAATTATGAACGTCAAACAATTCATACCAAACCGCTCTCAGCTTTCCAAGCGCAGTTATACCCGCCATATAGTCATCCCATGACACACTATTTTTTTGCAACTGATTCTTTAATATCTGATTTACTTTTTGGTCAGTTAATTGATTAATGATTGAATCAAAACTGCGCTTAATTTTATGCTTTAACAAAAATCGAGGGAAATCAATGAAGAAATCATAAAATGGAATAGGGAATTGAACGGATACATTTAGGTGACCCAATTTGCGATCATCGAACTGAATAATTTCAATACCGGCATTCCTCAGCTTATTAACCGCCCGGTTGCATGCCTCACTGACTTTGTTATCCAGCCCTTCCCACATAAATTCCGAAGGGACGCCAATTCTTCGAGGTTTCTCAGATTTGATTGGCGACTCATTCATGAGTGCTGCATCTAAAAATGCAATGTCTTCGACTGTCGGTGCGATGAAACCTGGGGTATCTTTCGTATCAGATACCGGCACGATACCTTCACGGGGATAACGTCCTTTAGTTGGACGAAACCCCGCTAAACCACACAGGGAGGCAGGTATGCGCACTGAACCGCCAGTATCAGTTCCTACAGCGAATGCGCTAACGCCTGCTGCTACAGAGGCAGCACTTCCACCACTGCTTCCACCGACAATACGGCCAGGATGAACAGGATTTTCAACATTTCCCCAGTGCCCATTCCGTGATGTCACACCAAAGGAGAGTTCATGCATATTGTTCTTGCCGCATAGCACTGCGCCGAGATCTTTTAGTTTTGCAATAATTGGTGCATCATCTTCAGGTATAAAGTCGTCAAGGCCTCTGGTGCCTGCAGTAGTAGCGAATCCTCGAGCATTAATATTGTCCTTACAGGAAAATGGTAATCCTGATAGCGGCTGTTTATATGTTTTTTCTTTGTAGCTTTCTGTAGATAATAGGGACTCATCAAAAGATATAAAATAATTATCATTTCGGGTCTTATGGTATTGTCCCAAATGATAAGCGTTGTTTTCCGCCAACCCTGACGGGTTATGATTTTGAGCTACTTCATTTGCAAGTGAGCAACGATGTTTTATTTCCATAATAAATGCTCATTAATAGCGATAGTGACGAGACATAGAGTGAAGTGGATTTTTAGGGAGCAGCTCTCCTCCTAAGCTATGAATTACTGCGCATGCAGCATTTATACCTGTTTGAATGGCTCCTTCTGCCCATCCACCAGTGAAGGAGCAACTGCATCCTGCAAGATAAAGACCCCGGTCACTTTCAGGTTTAGCTGCATTTTGGAATTGGAAAAATAATACTTCTGAATAGCGATCGTCTTCTGGATAGTTAAGCTTAAACGCTCCCATGACATTCGGGGTTGTCAGCCAATCGTACTCGAGAATATATTTTGGATCGTCATTCATAGGTACAAGATGTTTTGCAAAATCAGGTGCTGTCTGACGTAATTCTTCAGTCAGACGTTCAAGGCGGGCCTGTTTATCTTTTAGCGTGACCAGCTTGTGCGAGTCATCTTCCCAAGTGTAACTGATCAAAACCACACCATGACCATCAGGATCTTCTGGTTTATAATCAAGACAATAAATTCCCTTTGCTAAGGTATCCGTCAAAATAGTATGCGGTAGCCCTTCCTTCAACCAGAATTTATCCCGAGTCAATAGGAATAATTTCGAAGAACCAATGAGATGTGTTTCATTGATAGCCCTAGTAACTTCGGTGTTCAACCATTGATTAGGTTGAGAGAGCTTTAATGAAACTTGCATAGCACGAGTTGACACAGTCACAATAATTCGATCAAATTTCGCTCGTTCGCCCGTTTCAGTTGTGATAATGAATTGTCCATCTTCCTGCTCTGAAATTTCAGTGACCTTCTGATGTACTATTCGATCAGCTAAGGTTTGGTTGTCCCAAATTTCCTTGCTCATTTTTTTAGTTAATGTCGCAATGCCTGAAGGAATCAAACGCTGATCTTCTTCCAACCCATTCACAACTAGTCGCATTATTTCAATAAATGCCGCCCTGAATACTGGCTGAAATCCTCCTGAGCCAATGCCCAATGAGCCAAAAAGTGCAAAGTCATCCGGTTTCTGCCAGACTTCTCCACCTGGAGGATTTGCGCAGGTAAAAATCTTTACAAGTGATGAGTAGAAACAGCTATCGCTGAAAACATCAAGGTATTGTTGCCAGGCTTCTTTCGCATCATCAAGCCGACCTTCTCTCAGCGCTTGAGTAATTGCTATCGGGGCGATAAGAACCTTTCCATCAAGAGTAACACCTTCCTTCAAAAAGCACTTCCAGCCTCGGTTAACCCGGTGAAACAATGGTGGCGGAGGTGAACCTGCTTTCCACATATAAGCTTCATTCTGAAAATGGATTTCTGTGTCGACGATCCCCGGGTCGGGAAAAACGGATGCTGTGTCGATATTAAAAAGGTCGAGATAATGGAATAGGCTAACCTCCGTAGGTGGGAAACGCATAGCGCCCATTTCAGCAATGTATTCAGGTAGACTGGAATCGAAACGCTGGCTCAATAGTCGTCCACCACTACGTTCCTGATCTGCTTCAAACAGAGTTACATGGCGAACTCCAGCGTTAAGCAGTTCGCGAGCGGCTATCATTCCGCTTAACCCTGCACCTATGATTGCAACATGTTCATTACAGCATGTACTAAAATATCCAATGGAACCCTTTTCATTAGCATGGGCAAAAAATGTTCCATAATCGAACAAGTTATCAATATAAGGGAAAGCGTGATCTTGTCTGGTATTACACAATTTGACAGCCATAGTTAGATTTAGCCTGTATAAAATTTTTAGAATTCATTGAATAGAAAATAACTATCCCTCAAAAAATGCACTATTTACTACTTATCCAGAGAGGGATCTACTTTGTGGAAATATTAATCATCGCATGAGTATTGATAACTTTACACATTCAATACGATTTTATTAATAGGTTTTAGCATCTAATTTGTATATTTATCAAACTCAAGATGGGGTCAACATAACCATGTAAACAATATGAGATCCAGTCCTGACTAATTATCTAACTGTCCACCTGTCTTAGAAATTGCACTTATTAGGCGAAATCCAAGTTAAGTTAGGCATTTCGTTGCCGGTTTATTGACAAAAGTAATATTTGTCTTAAACAGCATCAAAATAGTTATATTTAATAGGTACAAAGATATAGAAATCAATAAGTCCGGTTATAGAACAAAATTCATTTGGTTTCATTTGAAAATACCATATTATATCTATATGTCTTTTCATAATGCTGAGACTCTGATATTTCTTATTCCTTTCAACGTCTTTTTTTCTGACGCCGCTTTTAAAAAAATGTCCACATTTTTAATCAGTTGCCACA
>NZ_JAQRFK010000012.1 GCF_028598745.1 Xenorhabdus sp. IM139775 | reverse complement strand
TGACTTTTCGAGCCCTTCACCAAAAAACTCCCTGTGATCATGCAAACAGAGGTAACGGAATGTGGATTAGCATGTCTAGCTATGATTGCTGCTTTGCATGGTCGTGAAACCGATGTCTATAGTATGAGAAGGGTTTTCGATGTATCTAACAATGGAATGTCATTAAGGCAACTCATGACGGCAGCGGGACGAATAAACATGAATGCTAGGGCTGTGCGTCTTGATCTTGACGAACTCAGTGGTGCTAGGCTTCCGTGCATTCTGCACTGGTCTTTTAATCATTTCGTGGTGTTGAAAAAAATCACAAAGAAAGGTGCAATTATCCATGATCCAGCCTTAGGGAGAAGGGATATTTCTTTAAAAGAGCTTTCAAATAAATTTACTGGTATCTCCCTAGAAGTGTGGCCACAACCTGATTTTAAAAAAGAGAAGGTAAGTGAAGGCATCACAATTACGGATATGTTCCGAGGTGTGGTCGGCCTTGGAAGCACACTGTTTAAAATCATTCTACTGTCGCTTCTTATTGAGGGATTTGCTCTTTCCATCCCTTTCGGCTCTCAATTCATTATTGATGTGACGCTACGATCCAGTGATCTCGAGATGTTAAATTTGATTGTTGTTGGTGTTATTTTTCTACTGATCCTCCGCTCAGCTCTCAGTATCATTCGAGCTTGGACGCTGATGGCAATGCGTTATTCACTTGGAATACAGTGGAGCGTAGGTTTTTTTAACCGATTGCTTAATCTACCGTTAGCATTCTTTGAGAAGCGTCACGTGGGAGATATAGCCTCTAGACTGACATCGCTTAACGAGATAAAGGAAGCCTTTACGGCGGAGATGCTCACTTCTTTGCTCGATGTGCTCATCCTACTTACACTGATCGTACTGATGTTCTGCTACAGCCCGCTTCTGTCTATTATTTTGCTGTTTATTTCCTCTATTTATTTCGGGGTAAAACTCGCCATCTATGGTACATACAAGGGAGCAAGAGTCGAGGCAATAACTCACGAGGCGCAGCAGTCATCTCATTTCCTCGAGACGGTGCGAAACGTGGCATGCGTTAAGGTGTTTGCTCTGACTGAATGTCGGCGTATTGCATGGCTTAATAAAGTGATTGATGCTGCTAATGCCCGGGCTCATTTGTTTAAGGTAGACCTCATAAATCAAACTCTTTCTGGGTTCCTTACCGGCCTTTCATCGGTCGCGATTTTGTTCTTTGGCGGTAACCTCATGGAGCAAAATGTAATAACAGCAGGCATCCTGTTTGCTTTTATGCTCTATTCGGATATGTTCCTTACGCGTTTTGTTAAGGTAATAAATTCTTTTTTTGACTTTCGTCTTATATCTATACACACGGATCGTCTCACAGATATTGCAACGGCAGAAACAGAAAGTGTTTGGTATCCGGAAAATCCCATTTCCCTTGATAATGTTACTGGTAGGATAACGCTAAACGCTCTCGCATATCGTTATGGAGAAGCTGAGCCATTCATTTTCGAAGGTATCGACATGGAGATTAATGCTGGCGAGAGTGTGGCAATCGTGGGGCCATCAGGTTGTGGTAAATCGACTCTTCTCAAGGTTATGTCTGGTCTGATTATTCCTCAATCAGGGAATGTATTAGTAGATGGTGTCAGCGTGCGGCAGATTGGTATTGACGAATATCGCCGACACACAGCATTTGTAATGCAGGATGATAAGCTCTTTGCGGCTTCCCTAATGGATAACATTTCCTCCTTTGACCCTCAACCCGATATTGAATGGATGCATAAATGCACCAAGGCTGCCGCAATACATGACGAGATTATGGCTATGCCGATGCAGTATGAAACTATGATAGGTGACATGGGAAGTATTCTTTCGGGGGGACAAAAGCAACGCGTATCTCTTGCAAGAGCGCTCTATAAGCGTCCACGTATTCTCTTTCTTGATGAGGCTACTAGTAACCTTGATGTCTTTAATGAGCGAAAGATAAACGAAGCGGTGAAACAGATGTCCATCACTCGCGTCTTTGTGGCTCACCGGCCAGAAACGATTTCTGTTGCAGATCGGATTTATAACCTAAAGGACAAAGCCTTTACTGAGTTTGAAGTTGTCAATATTGCCTGTTGAAGACATGAGTTGAAAATATATCTTCCGTCGATAAATAATCCAAATTTATCGACGGTCATTAAGAAATAAAATCAAGAAAATAACGTTAATAATAACGCCGCTAAATACAGGCCAACGCCATAAGAAGTATGTGCCATCAGGCTTCTTAATCTGGCGGTATTGGGGGCGGGTGTTTTAGAAGCGGCAATACCCATGCCCATGCCCGGCTGCATAATGAAGAAAGGGGCAACTAACGTCACGATACCGGTCATTAAAGCGGGTAGAAAAGTGGGGTGTTGCGCCCAATCTGGTCCATAAATGAGTAATAAGAAGCCGGCAAAAATGATCCCAATCAGATAGTGAGCTAACCAACCCATGCCGGTTTCACCTTTTACGGGGTCGGCTTGTAGGATGCTGGTATGGATAAATTTGCCTTTGGGAATATGCCCGATCCAGCGGCCTACCATGCTATAGTTCAGTGAGGGAATGCCGAAACACCGTTTTATGAAAACCGCCCAAAGATCCATAACAACTGTTGCACCAGCACCAATCAATATAGAATAAATAATAAACGCCAATCCTTCATTCATCTGTTGCGATCCTCCGAATTGTGGCTATCTGTATGGTCAATTAACGGGTACTCGAAATGGCTAAAAAACTTTGATACCATAATAATCAATTAGTTCATTGAATATAATAATGCAGGAAGTATAAAGTCAATGTTTGATAAAGAAATTCTGGTTGAGATCGCAGAAATTGCGAAGGTGTTGGGAAATTCCCATCGATTGGTACTACTTGAGTGTCTGATCGACACTGAACAATCCGTGGAAAGTTTGTCGGCGCTTTCCGGCCTGTCGATTGCCAATACTTCCCAACACCTCCAGCATCTCAAACGTGCCGGGTTACTCCAGTCGCGCAAATCCGGCAAGCATGTGCTTTATCGTCGGAGCGAAGGGCCTATTGTGACAATTATCGCTGCACTGCAACAATATGCCGAATTTAACCGCAAAGAGATGCGTAGGTTGATCGATGATTCGAGCAGTCAGGAAGCCATTTCATGGGAAGAACTGCTGGAGAGGATCAAAGCAAAGAGTATGACGTTACTTGATGTCAGGCCCAAAGAGGAGTTTGCACAGGGCCATTTACCCAATGCCATGAATATTCCGGTTGATGAACTGGAAAACCGGCTGGATGAATTGGCATCCAATCAGGAACTCATCGCTTATTGCCGTGGCCCTTATTGCGTCCTTTCTGCCAATGCCCTCGCACTGCTGCGTGCTAAGGGAATTCAGGCCCGCCGGTTTAAAAAAGGCTTTTCGGGCTGGAAAGAAGCCGGCATGCGCATTGAAACTGACCCAACAGGGGATGAATAAATATCCAGCGATCGTACTCACATTTCTGTCGTTCAAAAATTGAGCCGCCAGCAAAAGCCAATAGAATTTAACTTCTTGAAGCATAGGCAATGCGGAAAACGAGGGAAGTGGCATGAAATACCAGATACTGGCTCAAGAAATTATTGCAGGCGTTGGGGGTAAAGAAAATATTGTCAGCCTCGTTCATTGTGCGACTCGGCTGCGTTTCAAACTACGGGATCGTGCACTCACCGATATCAAGAAGCTAAAAGCCCATCCCGATATCATTACGGTGGTTGAGAGCGGGGGGCAATGTCAGGTTGTGATTGGCAATGAAGTCAAAGAGGTCTATCAGGTTATTCAACAACGGCTGGCATTGGCGGATGAAACATCCCCAATGATCAATCCAACGGACAAACGAGATAATATATTTAACCGTTTTATCGATATTATTTCGGGTATCTTTACCCCATTTTTAGGGGTGATGGCCGCGTCCGGGATCTTAAAAGGCTTGCTTGCCGTTGCCGTTGCATTTCATTGGTTAACGCCTGACAACGGCACTTATCGTATCTGGTATGCCGCCAGTGACTCGCTGTTTTATTTTTTTCCTTTATTACTTGGCTATACCGCAGGTAAAAAATTCGGGGGGAATCCATTTATTACGATGGGGATTGGTGGGGCATTGGTCCATCCCCTGATCATCTCTGCTTTTGAGACGTCAATGGTTGCCGGCAGTACAACGGAATATTTTATGGGCATTCCCCTCTCATTTTTGAATTATAGCTCTTCGGTGATCCCCATTATTTTTGCTTCTTGGATAAGCTGTAAAATAGAGAAAAAACTGGACTCCTGCCTGCCTGCCGCCCTCAAAACCTTCGCGACGCCCCTTATCTGCCTGACGTTGATTGTTCCGCTCGTGTTTATTGTGATTGGGCCGGTAGCGACTTGGCTAAGTTATTCATTGGCTGATGGTTATCAAACAATATATGGATTTGCGCCCGCTATAGCCGGCGCGATCATGGGGGCAATCTGGCAAGTCTGTGTCATCTTCGGCCTGCATTGGGGGTTAGTGCCCATTATGCTCAACAACCTGACTGTTTTGGGCCACGATACGTTAATCCCTCTGTTGTTGCCTGCCGTAATAGGGCAAACGGGAGCCGCATTGGGGGTTTTCCTGCGTACCCGCGATGCTAAATTGAAGATGCTGTCGGCTTCTGCGGTTACCGCGGGGATATTTGGTATCACGGAACCGGCGGTTTATGGGGTTACCCTGCCTTATCGTCGGCCATTTATTTTTGGCTGTATTGCGGGTGCGATAGGTGGCTCTGTGACTGGCTATTACCAAAGTGCCGTCTATTCAATAGGACTGGGCAATATTTTCGCTTTCATGCAAATGATCCCGCCATCAGGGATCGATAATACCGTATGGGGTGCAATGATTGGGACATTGCTGGCGTTGGTTATTGCGACCATTTTGACGTGGATGTTTGGTCTGCCCGCAGTGACCCATCCACCGACAGAAGATAAAACCGATAAAAACCAATCTGAATTTCCACTGAAGCCTTAAGCGCCTATAAGAGGGGGTTTGAATGAAACAGTTTCCAGCGCATTTTCTATGGGGAGGCGCGATTGCTGCCAATCAAGTTGAAGGGGCTTATTTGACGGACGGAAAAGGTCTTTCTACATCAGATGTTTTGCCGCAGGGGATTATTGGCCCCGTGGTTGAACGTGATCCTTCGGATACAACTCCCTATCTCAAAGATATTGCCATCGATTTTTATCACCGTTATCCCGAAGATATCGCCTTGTTTGCCGAAATGGGATTTAAATGCTTACGTACCTCCATTGCCTGGAGCCGGATTTTTCCTCATGGGGATGAAAAGCAACCCAATGAAGCAGGTCTGGCATTTTATGACAGATTGTTCGACGAAATGGCCAAATATGGCATTCAACCTTTGATCACCCTATCTCACTATGAAATGCCGTGGAGGTTAGTCAAAAAATATGGCGGGTGGGGGGATCGTAAACTGATCGCATTTTTTGAACACTATGCGCGCACGGTATTTACCCGCTACCAGCATAAGGTGAAATTGTGGCTGACATTCAATGAAATTAATATGTCACTGCATGAACCCTTGACAGGCGTCGGCTTGCCGAGAAACAGCAGTCAATCAGAGATCTATCAAGCTATTCACCATCAATTGGTTGCCGGTGCCAGAGTGGTGAAATTGTGCCGAGAAATCATTCCTGATGCCCAGATTGGAAATATGTTGCTTGGCGGTCTGATGTATCCATTAACCTGTAAACCCGAAGATGTGCTGGCGACGTTGCAGCAAAATCAAAAATGGTTGTTTTTTGGCGATGTTCAATGCCGTGGCAATTATCCCGGCTATATGCTGCGTTATTTTCGCGAGCATGGCATCGAACTTACCATAACAGGGCAAGATCGGCAGGATCTGAAAAATACCGTCGATTTTATTTCATTCAGTTATTACTTGAGTGGTTGCACGACAGCGGATGAAGCGGAATACCAGAAACAGCAGGGCAATATCCTGCATATGGTGGCTAATCCTTATCTGCCCAGTTCAGAGTGGGGCTGGCAGATAGATCCCGTTGGTTTGCGCACGATATTGAATTTGCTGTGGGATCGCTATCAGAAGCCATTGTTTATTGTTGAGAATGGCTTGGGGGCGAAAGATACGCCGGATGCGGATGGCCGTATTCAGGATGACTATCGTATCCAATACCTTAACGATCATCTGCTCCAAGTCAGGGAAGCGATCGAAGATGGGGTGGATGTGATGGGGTATACCAGCTGGGGGCCGATTGATTTGGTCAGTGCTTCAAAAGGCGAGATAACCAAACGTTACGGTTATATCTATGTTGATCAGAATGAACAGGGAACAGGCACACTGGAACGACGCCGTAAGCAGAGTTTTTATTGGTATCAGCAGGTGATTGAAACGCATGGCCGTAGCTTGCGTGAATAATGTTACCTTATTGACCCTGAAAGGTTCTGAATGCACTCAGAACCTTTTCACTCGATGATTATAAGCGCCGTGCGCTTTTCGGCCGGAACGCAGCGACAACGGTTTCATCCGTTTCCACATAAGGGCCGTCGAGCAGTTGGATGCAGTAGGGAACACTGGCAAAAATTCCCGCGACCAACACCTTGCCGTTTTCGTCTTTCAGTCCTTCCAGCGTCTCTGCAATGGCTTTTGGTTGTCCGGGAAGATTGAGGATCAGCGCTTGATTGCGGATCACGCCGACTTGTCGGGACAGGATGGCAGTTGGCACAAATTGCAGGCTGATTTGGCGCATCTGTTCCCCAAATCCGGGCATTTCACGATCAGCAATAGCCAGTGTTGCATCCGGCGTGACATCACGACGTGCCGGGCCGGTTCCCCCGGTGGTCAGTACCAGATGGCATCCCAATTCATCGACCAATTCACACAATGTTTGTTCAATCAGGATTTGCTCATCAGGGATCAGGCGGGTTTCTATGCTAAAAGGTGTGGTAATGGTTCTTTTCAGCCACGCTTCCAGTGCCGGCAGCCCCTTATCCTGATAAACCCCTTGTGAAGCGCGATCAGAAACAGACACGAGGCCAATGCGCAATACATTCATACAAACCTCAATTCGCTATAAAAATAAGAAAAAAGAATAAAATGTGTGGCTGCAACTTGAAATTTATTGAGTAAAGGCGACTCATATTATGTCGCCTTTGTATAAGATATTTGTGTAAGAAACACGGTGCAAGAAAAATAGCGTCTCGCCGGAGATTACAGCAGATCAGCGATCATGCTCTCAAGTTTGCCTTGATCTACCGCAAACTTACGGATACCTTCCGCCAGTTTTTCAGTTGCCATTGCATCTTGGTGGTGGTTCCAGTAGAACTCAGCTTCAGTCATTGGCGCTGGACGTGCTTTGATTTCGCCTTCATAACCCAGTTTGCACTCGACTTCACCTTCGGTTTCAGACAGCTCTTTCAGCAGTGCCGGAGAGATTGTCAGGCGGTCACAACCTGCCAGTTCCAGAATTTCACCAGAGTTACGGAAACTTGCTCCCATCACAACCGTGTTGTAACCGTGTTCTTTGTAGTACTGATAAATCTCCGCAACGGAAACCACACCCGGATCTTCATGTGGTGCGAATTCTTGCTTGCCACTGTTTGCTTTGTACCAGTCAAGGATACGGCCGACAAATGGCGAAATCAGGTAGACACCGGCTTCGGCACAAGCACGCGCCTGAGCGAAGGAGAACAGCAGTGTCAGGTTACAGTTGATGCCTTCTTTTTCCAGTTGTTCCGCAGCACGGATGCCTTGCCAAGTGGAAGCCAGTTTAATCAGGATGCGATCGTTGCTGATGCCCGCTTCGTTGTACAGTTTGATCAGGCGTTTTGCTTTCGCGACGCTGGCTTCGGTGTCATAAGACAGGCGCGCATCAACTTCTGTGGAGATCCGGCCGGGGATCAGTTTCAGAATTTCCAGACCAATGTTGACAGCCAATTTATCGCCGGCATCAATAATTTGTTGTTCACGGGAGTCGCTTTGACTACGCGCCCATTCAACGGCTTCATCAATCAGTTGGCGATATTCTGGAATTTGCGCAGCGTTCAAAATCAGGGAAGGGTTGGTGGTCGCATCTTGCGGCTGATACAGTTTCATTGCCGCGATATCCCCGGTATCTGCTACTACTGTTGTCAGTTTACGCAGGGAAGTCAGTTTATCGGTCATGTTTAATATCTCATCGTTATACGTAAAATTGTTGGCAGCGTTGCCTTGCCATCCGGTGATAATAACATGGTCAAGCGCGGCTGTAAGGTAGGAAAATCGTCTCACTGAGATTCTCCCCTTTGCGTGCTTTTTTGCTAAAGTGGGGAAAGTCTGGATTATGAGGAAAAAATGATGCTTATTACCCTTTCACCTGCAAAAACACTCGATTATGAAAGCCCTCTCGCAACAGAAAAGTTTAGCCAACCGCAGTTATTGTCGGGATCCCAGCAACTGATCGAGATTTGCCGGACGCTGACACCGGCGCAAATCGGCAGTTTGATGGGGATCAGTGATAAATTGGCGGGGTTGAATGCCGCGCGTTTTGGTGAATGGCAGCCTGATTTCACCCCGGAAAATGCCCGTCAGGCGATTTTGGCATTTAAAGGCGATGTTTATACCGGGATGCAGGCCGAAACTTTCTCCGCCGGCGATTTTGATTTTGCCCAAACGCACTTGAGGATCCTATCCGGCCTGTATGGGGTGTTGCGTCCTCTCGACTTGATGCAGCCTTATCGTCTGGAAATGGGGATTAAACTGGAAAATCCGCGCGGTAAAGACCTGTATCAGTTCTGGGGTGACCGCATTACGGAAAACTTAAATGCCGCACTGGAACAACAGGGTGATGATGTTCTGGTTAATCTGGCCTCCGATGAGTATTTCAAATCGGTCAATCGCAAAAAGCTGGCAGCCAAGATGATCAAGCCGGTTTTTCTGGATGAAAAAAAGGGCAAATACAAGGTGATTAGTTTCTACGCTAAAAAAGCGCGTGGATTGATGAGCCGTTTTATCATCCAGCATCAATTGACCGATCCTGCCCGGCTGGTGGAGTTCAATCTGGAAGGATATGCGTTTGATGAATCTCTCTCCAACGGGGACGAGTTGGTGTTTAAGCGATCTGAACAGGGTTAATTTTTAGTACCATTCCCTATAAACTCCAAGTTGCGGCTCTCAAGACGAAAGCCGTAACGGTTCAATCCTCATCACGAAGTGGGGTTTGGGCATACAAAAGATCTGCGGCACGGTGGCAAAGCTCTGTAAATAGGGCGATTTCACCTTGGGACATATTAGACACGACAATATCAGCCATGTTATGCCTGCTGGACTCGACCCGCTGCAAAAATGTTAGCCCTTTTGGACTCAATTTAGTGACCAACTCTCGTTTATCGTTTTCCCCCGCTTCTTGTTCAATAAATTCTTTATCTTTTAACAATCTTAGAATTTTAGACATCTTAGAGCGGGTAAAACCGAGTTTTTCGCCAATCACACTCGGATTCATCGGCTGGTATTGTCGGAGTAAATGTAAAGTATCATATTGTGGCCATGAAATACCTTCCGGATTTGTGATGGTTCTTCTTGCCACCAGAACACACTGGAGCCAGCCCAAGGCATTTTCAAAAGACGTTACGTCAGTATCATGAGTATCTTGATTATTTGTTTTCATGTGGATTCTTTTACAACCTGCATTTCGAAAGTAAAATGAACTAATTGCCTGTTCCATATATAAAAATCTATATCGAAAGATGTTCTTATAAGGAACAGGCCTGTAAATATCCACTTATTTACGATTAAGGACAGCAAAAATCAAGAAAAAATGGCTGATCGGTTTAGGACATCCTCATAGTCATGTAATTCCTTAATTTTACCATCGTTCAATTTAAATACATTTATATATAAACAATAAAAACCTTTTTTGTAGGGTAATGTTTCACCATTCAGTCGATATTCAACGATAAAAGTATCGGGATTATCTGTGGGGTACAGTTCTATATCCTGAACTGATGTAAAGATCAGGGGTGCCTGACCAAAACTTGTTGAGTAATGCTCAAGTATCTGTGACTGGCCCTCAATTGTATCGCGACTGGTACGAAATGGTAACTTCAGAATACCATCGCCACAAAACAGAGAAGCGAGTTTTGTCGGTGACTTTTCTAAAACTGCGGCTATATAATTATCAAACACAACTTTAAACATTATTTCTCCTTAGTATTTTACAGGGTTCTTATGTTTAGGTTTATATGACTGTATGATTTCTCTACCCAAAAAATAACAAATTAATTTTTCGAAAGTTTGTATATTAATATCTGGAAAATCGAGACCTAGGCCTTTAATGGCTTCGTGTGTGATTTGGTTGTTATAGGTATTATTACCAATATTCAAAGCATTTTCTTTAAAAAGGTGGATCAATGAACCTAGAGCAACGTCATTGCCATTGACAACCATTTGTTCGAGTTTTTCTAACCATTCTGACTCAGAAATCGTTGTTATGTTATGCCCTGTTTGTTTGATAGCCAGATATGCCGGGGTAAAATCAGTGCCTTTCGGATGAAACAAATGGAAGTTTTGATGCTCATGTGTCTTAGCAGAGGTTGATAATGCCACAATGGTCTGACTGACAAAATCAACAGGTAATAGATCAGTACTTAGCAATTCCGGATATGGTGCCATTTCCATTTGAATAAAGCTTTTAATTTGTCGCCATAAAAAATCATCTTTTTGACATGCACCAGTAACACTGTCACCTGATATACGCCCTATCCGATAAATATTGATATCGACACCTTGATATCTGGCTTGCTGCACATACTGCTCAGCCACCCATTTACTTTGGGTATAACCGATAGAGAGTGAATTTGGGCAGTCTGGGAGGTTATTTTCTGTTATTGGCTGATTAGAATAATCTGGGGAAAATACAGCGATGGTAGAAATGTACTCCAGTTTCTTACGCTCATGGTGACAACAAAAATTAATGATTTCCACGATGCCATCGACATTCGTTCCTTTAACACTATTGTATGGAAGAACAAAATTAATCTGGGCCGCTGCGTGATATATTTTAGATATTCGCTCTGATAATGATTGATATTCTGCCTCAGGTAAATTAAATTTTGGCTTGGCAATATCCCCCGCCACAATTTCAACACGTGAAAAATCAATATCATGATTGATGCCATAGCGATGAGCATTTTTTATTATACGGTTCAATCCTGTATTGTTATCTGTGGCTCTGACTAAACAAATTACTTTACCGGTTAGTTGTTGCAGTAAAGCACGAAGCAGATAGATGCCTAAAAAACCGGTAGCTCCTGTGAGTAATACGTCGCTGCTTTTTGATGAATTTAATTGTTGCGTATAAGTCCAATCATGCTGGATGAAAGCATCGTTAACAAATGTACGCTTTATTTCATCATCTGATTTTTTGCCTTTATCCAGATAGATATCAACTGACGTTGCCATGTCGTGCAGGGTAGGAGTACTGAATAGTAATTTGAGTGGAAAATCGACATTAAATTGTTTGCGCAGTAAATATACTAGCTGTGTGGCTAACAGTGAATGCCCTCCGATATTGAAGAAATTATCTCCCAGTTTAATAGATCGGTTCGGAAGAATTTTTTGCCAAAGTAATTTTACTGTTTGTTCGGTTGAAGTCAGAATCTCTTCAATGTTGTTTTCTTCAACATCACCCGACATTTTCGTTATTTCAATGTGGTGTAGTGCTTTTCGATCAATTTTACCGCTAGGGGTAGTTGGAAGAGCAGGTAAAAATACGAACTCACTTGGGATCATATAATCCGGTAGATAGTTGCGTAATCTCGTTAGTAGCTCAACCCGTTCTAGTGGCACAGTCGTGATTATGAAAGCCACTAGCATTCTGTTACCTGCTGATATTTCCTTTCCAATAACAGCGGAGACTTTTACTTCATCCAATGAATTGATAACTGCTTCTATTTCTGATGGTTCAATGCGGAATCCCCGGATTTTTAACTGATTATCCAGACGACCAAGGTATGTAAATGAGTCATTTGATTTTAGTTTTATCAGATCGCCGGATTTATAAGCATGTTGGCTAAGTGCACCTGGCCAGTTTCCAGTTAAAAATCGCGTTTGAGTTTCATGATCTTTGTTGTGATAACCAGGGGATAGAAAGTCACTGATAATCCAAAGTTCACCTGTTACACCACTTGGAACCATACGCTTGTGTTCATCTAATACAAGCATTGTGAATCCGGGTAGTGGATACCCGATTGATGCACTGTCTCCCCATGAAGATATATCTTCCGGCATGACATAAGCAGAACAAACATGACTCTCTGAAGGGCCATAAAGGTTAATTAGTCTTCGGTTGACATTAAACATGTGTTTAATGTCAGAGGTGAGAACCAGCTGTTCCCCTGTTGAGTAGACTTCATCAAGAGTTGGTAATTGAGCTTTATTCGTGAATACTAATTGAGCCAGATGTTGAAGTGCCACATAGGGAAAATATGCCCGGCGGATCCCATTTGACTCAATGATATTTTGCAAATGATGCAAATCTTTGCGTTCTTCTTCATCTGTAATATATAACTTTCCGCCGGTACATAAAGTTCCAAATATTTCCTGTACAGAAACATCAAAAGACAAAGACATATAATGAAGAGTACAATCACCTTCACCACAAATAGTGATCCCTTTTTGCCATATAAGAAGATTGGACAATGTCTTATTCAGTAAACGCACGCCTTTGGGTTGTCCTGTCGAGCCGGAAGTGTAAATGACATATAATTCATCTTCTGGTTTCCGTTGTACTGATTGCCAGCTAACATCGGGTGTTAATACCGTTTCATTTAACACAAATTTGTGGATGGTCGTAGGTAATGTGGTAACAAATTCACTGGTGGTGACTATACAATCCACCGCTGCATCCCGGAGCATATATTTAATACGTTCCTGAGGGTAACTTGGGTCAATGGGAACATAAGATGCTCCCGTTTTTAAAACGGCCAGCAAAGCAGCAATAGAATCTTCATTTCGGTTCAGCAATAAACCGATTCGTGAACCAACACCAGCGGTGTAATGTGTAGACATGATCTCAGCAAGCTGGTTGGCGCGATTATCTAACCATCCATAAGTCCAGTGACCGTGACGTGTTATTAATGCAATATTGTTCGGATGAATTTTGGCATATTCCTCAATCTCATTAATAAAACATTGGTTGTTCATGTCAGTGAATGGGGTGCTTGAACGATTGACTATGGATAATTGTTCATTTTGAGTCAGTATTTCAACTTCACCTAAAGTCTTTTCCCTCCAATTTCCCATACATAAAGCTGTTTGTTTATAGAGTTCCAGCCAATATTGAATGGTGCTGTCTCTAAATAGCTCAGCATTAAACTCCATAATGAAATGGTGAGATGCCCCTGTTTCGACAAATAGGGTTAAATCATATTTAGCTGATTGAATATATTGCTCAGTGATCTTTATCGAGTAAGGAAAACCTTGAAATACATCATTAATACTAGCAAGATTTACAAGTAATGTTTGAAAAATAGGGTTATCCAGGCCAACGTTCTGACCTGTATCGGCGACAATGTCAGTAAATGGTAATTGTTTATTAGAATGGGCCTGAATAAAGCGGTTACGAACGGATATTGCAAACTGATTCACTGTGCTATCTGGATCTAAATAAGATCTGAATGGCAAAGTATTGACCAAATATCCTACAGTTTCTTCAAATTCACTGTTATCCCGTAATGCGAAGGGGATCCCAATGGTGATATCTTTTTGGGCAGACAAACGATACAGTAAAAACTGCCAGCACAGGGTCATATACATGAAAGGGGTCATAGCAAGATTTCGAGCGTGCTCAGCTACTTTCAAAGCATCTTCATGGCTAAGTTCCAGGTGACAATAACCGGCTTGGGTTCCCCTGCATTCTTTTCTGGGATAATCTGTCGGGAGATCTACCATAGGAGGGTAGGGTGTAAGTATTTCCTTCCAATAGTCTTTCATCGTGGAAATTTCAGGTTTGGCTAATTGCTCCTTTTGCCATTGGGTGAACTCCAGATAATCAGCATGGGTTTTCAGATAATGAAACTCTCTGTTTTCAGCTAAATGAGCATAACATTCGAGAATATTCTTTATAAAAATAGTCACTGATGAAGCATCAACGATAATATGATGAAAACAACACGCTAACCAACACCGGTTTGATTCCCCTGTTATCAAGCAGATATCGAATAATGGTCCTTTTGACAAATCATAGTGTTTTGACGCCATTTGCCGAATAACTTCTTCTGGGTGATTTACCTCAGTGAGAGTTTTATGCGTAATATGAATGTGATAGGGTTGTTCTATGACTTGATAAAGCTGATCTTGATTGAATGTAAAATGTGTGCGCAAAACTGGAGTAACTTCAACAAATTGAGTCACTGCCTTTTCCACTAAGCTGTGATCTAGTTGGGTCCCTATCTCGATGAGTAATGGTACATTGTAGCTTTCGGGGTGGCTCAGTACCTGATCAAGTAACCATAACCCTTTTTGCCCCGGTGTACTGGGTATGTATGTTTTGTTACCTAAGATATCCTTTACTGCTTTGTTCAATGATTCATTGCCCATTTTTTCTCTCCAAGTCATTTTGCCCAAACTGAGCTGCTAATTTTTCGACACTGTCCATTGAAAACACATCGGCAGATGAAACATGAATACCAAGAGTTTTACTGACAAGAGAGGCTAATTTGATGAGATGAAGGGAATTTATTTCCTGTTCCCAAAATGAAGTTGCTGGATCAAGGTTCTTATGACCCGTGATCTCTTCCCATATTGAGAGAATTTTTGATTCTATATTGTCATCTTGTTGTTGGTGCATTCCATCAACAATAAACTGAGCCATCTGAGTTCGATCACGTTTACCATTTTTATTCATGGGTAAAAAATTAACATGTGTAAACCGTTCCGGGACCATGTATGAAGGTAGCTTTGAATTCATAAACTCGCGAAGATTGGTGCCGGATAGCGAATCTGACTTACTCAGATAATAGGCATGTAACAAAGACTCATTATTAGTCTGTTCTGTAGTTACGATGACATCGTCTATTTCAGGGTGTGAACGTAGTGTATGTTCCACTCCGGTAATTTCGACCCTGAAGCCACGAATTTTACACATATCGTTACTCCGCCCCAGTAGTGTAATATTGCCGGATTTATCTCTTTTGGCCTTGTCACTAGTACGGTAATAACGTTCGTGATTACCATTAATATTTAGCCAAACAAAACGCTCATTAGTTAATTCAGGGTCTGAATACCCTTCAGCAAGCCCTGCGCCGCTGATGCAAAGTTCTCCGGGCATATCAGGGGCACAAACTTCTAAATTATCATCCAGCACGAGCATATTAACGAGAGGCAATGGGTGACCAACAGGAACAGGCGAATCAGCGTCGAGTATTACATCGGGTAGTACCTGATAAACAGAAGTGAGGGCTGAGTTTTCCGTACATCCCATTCCATTGAATATGCGCCCCTTACCTGCCTTGGACGCCATTGAGAACAGTTTTGGGTTAACAAAATCACCTGAAACAATGACACAATCAGGTTTATGTAAAGTATCAGGAGAAACTTCTGCAAATAACCGGAATAGCCCACCAGACAAGAAAAGAACAGAAATACGCTGATGATTAATGATGTCATCGATTTCAGCTAAATCAGGAACATTTTTGGGATAAATAACAAGTGTGGCTCCGGTCAGGAGGCTTATCCAGATTTCATTAGCACTTGCAGCAAATGATGGCTCTGCAAGTTGTAAATAGCGGTCATTGTCTGTATTACCCAACTGGCTGACAGGGATTGCCAGGCGAGTTAGCCCACAATGACGTATAATCACACACTTGGGGTTACCTGTTGAGCCGGATGTCAACAACATCATCACAGGGTCTGTCGCAACTAACGCTTCGGATACGCATTCAAATCCTGTTGGTATGTAATCTACATTGCGGGCTTGAGAAAAAAGGTTTTCTACGGAGATAACCGGATAATTTATTTGTGAATTGATTAAGTTCAGACTGTTTTTTTTGAATTCAGATGATTCAGGGTAATCAGCATCTGAAATCAGTAAACTGATATCAACAGACTTGATATAATCTGCCATATATTGTTTAGGGCTGTTATTATTAAACGTATTGCTTAACGGAACAATAATAGCCCCTAGTCTAATTGCCGCTATCATTACCAGATATAATTCAAGGCTGCGAGTTATATCAATTGCTACCTTATCCCCTTTTTTTATTTCTATTTTTTGTAAAGCAAATGCTATCTGGGACGATTGCTCCCAAAGATCACGATATGATAATGTTTTCGAGTAAAATATTAACGCTGGTTTATTAGGGTATTTATTTACTACTTCACTCAAAATATTGGGTATAGTACGTAACTGTCCAACTTGTTTTTCAATCATGCGGGAAGCCCCCCATATTTAATGTGAATTAAATATGTGAATGTATATTAAATAATCTTTAAGATATGTTACGGTAATGTTATAGGGTGGTTTTGTTCATTTTGATTTGTTTCTGTAGCCTAAAATACTGATGAGACAAAGTCTACAATGTAACCCTGAATTCAGTCAAATGATTTCCAAAAGAAAATCATATTTTTGGAAATTGCATTTTCGTTTAATTTAAACCCTTTAAAAACAATATGTTAATTTTTATTAAATGATAATTTAATTTTAATAGTTGACAGTATGTGTGTGTATTATGGATGATTAATTTCATCTGGTTTCATGTAGGATCACCATTCTTATTAATACAGGAAAATCGTATGGATGAGTAAATATCGTTCAATCCAAGTGATTGATACGCTATTTTTATGCAAAAAATTTATCATTTTGATTTAAATACAGCCTAAGAAAGTATTTATTTCACTTTTGGTTTTTTTTTGAAAAACATTCATTCGGTTTCCTTGCTTATTAACAGGGAATATGTTCTCGATTAAATTATTAATTCACCCTTCATTAGAAGTAGAGTATGAGTCAGGGCGCGAGCACACTATTTTAGCTGCGTTTTGAAGATGATTATCTCTTAATATTCGGTTTTAATAGTGTTTTTATCGAGTGAAATTTAATCACACAGGCAATTCTTTAGACTTTTATAGAAAACTAAAGAATTAAAGAACAAGAGTGACATTTTAAGTTCAAATATTAATCAAAGTATGCTCGCGCCCTGAGTATGAGTCAGATGAATGAATTAGAAATTATTAACTCTCCATGGCAGCAACCAAATTGGAACAATTTGGAAACATTATCTGTCATAAAGAACGAATTATTGAAATTGCCGCCATTAATTCACCATAAAGATTTGGCGCATTTTTATAATCAATTGGAAAAAGTTTGGTTAGGCAAAGAAGTAATAATTCAAATGGGTGATTGTGCCGAACGGGTCATTGAATGTGATCGACAATCGGTTGTTCCGAAAATTGATTTTTTACATAAATTATCAGGCATTTTTTCTATTTTACTGAATAAGCCTGTGATCACAGTTGGCCGCATTGCGGGTCAATATGCAAAACCCCGTTCTAATGCAATTGAAAAATACCAGAATACTACATTACCTGTATGGCGCGGCGATTGTGTAAATAGCCCGGAACCTGTCCCGGAAGCCAGAATAAATGATCCCAAACGGATGTTAATCAGTTATCACGCGGCTTCACAAACTCTGTCTACGATTGATGATTATATTCGAAGTAGACTCGATATGAATTTACAAGTTTGGACAAGCCATGAAGCCCTACTATTGGACTACGAACATTCTCAGTTGAGAACCACATCTGATAGGCGGAAATATCTTGGTAGTACCCACTGGCCTTGGATCGGTATTCGTACCCTTGATTTAAATAGTCCCCATGTTGAGATGTTATCAAATATAGATAACCCAGTAGCATGTAAAATCAGCGATCAAGTTTCTCCTGATTTAATCACTGGGCTATGCAAAAAACTCAACCCGCACAAAATCCCCGGAAGGCTGACATTTATCACCCGTTTTGGCCACAAGCATATTCATAAACTCAGCCCTCTCATTGATGCTGTATTGGAGACAGGTATCCCCGTGCTTTGGATGTGTGATCCCATGCATGGGAATACAACAAAAACAGAGAATGGAAATAAGCGACGAATTTTTGAAGAGATGGTGGATGAAGTTACCCGTTTTCAAACCCAGTTAGCCGAACGTCATGCTTGCTGTGCAGGTATTCATTTAGAAACGACTGTCGAAGATATCGCTGAGTGTTTTGGCTGCGGATTTAATCCTAAAGAATCCGAATTATCAAACATCGTATGTGACCCACGATTGAATAAAATACAGGCAATTGAACTCATTAAACAATGGGCAATGAATCAGGAGGCATTATGACATTTGACAAAAAGTATGTTGCAGTGATTACCGGTGCATGTGGTGGTATCGGAGAAGCCACCGCCAGACAATTGGCGAGGGAAGGAATAACCTTAGCACTTATTGATAAACAGGCAGATGCGTTGCAATCTCTGGTGACTAGACTTAGCCATGAATATTCTCAATCTATTATCAGTCTTCCAGTGGACGTTGCCGAACCTCAACAAGTTGTTAGCGCATTTCTTGCAATCAGAAATCAACTTGGACCCATCGGTTATTTGGTTAATGGTGCTGGTGTGTTACACCATGATTCTGTTGAAAACACAGATATTGATGCATGGAACCGTATCTTTGCTGTGAATGCGACGGGGGTATTCAACGTCAGCAAAGCCGCAGCCAGTTATATGACGGAGCAAAAAAAAGGCAGCATCGTGACTGTTGCTTCAAATGCTGCACGAGTCCCCCGGGCAATGATGGCAGCATATTGTGCCTCAAAAGCGGCTGCTCAAGCTTTTACATATGCACTTGGGTTGGAGGTGGCTCCATTTGGAATCCGGTGTAATGTCGTCGCTCCCGGCTCAACAGATACACCAATGCTACGCGGTATGTGGAAAAATGAAAACGATAAAAGCTTCACATTGGACGGTAATCCAGAGCAATTCCGTATTGGTATTCCATTACGTAAGGTTGCCACATCAAACGAAATTGCCGCAGCTGTTTGTTTCTATCTAAGTGAAGAATCTAGTCAAACGACGTTGTCGACTTTGTTGGTGGATGGTGGGGCTGCATTAGGTAGCTGTTAGTACATAGCAAGCAAGAGATACAACATGAAAAAGATATTATCGTACCCATTGCCCGGATATGCTGATTTACCCAAATCGACAGCAAATTGGTTCCCAGATCGGCATCGCACAGCTTTGCTGATCCATGATATGCAAAAATATTTTGTGGATTTTTTTGAAACTGAAACAAGCCCGATAAATGGTGTCATCAGCAACATCTATATGCTATTGAATATTGCCAGAAATTTTAATATTCCCGTGTTTTATACCGCTCAACCCGGCAGTATGACCCCAGAACAACGCGGATTATTAAAAGATATATGGGGTGAAGGCATGAAATCAATAGATGAGCATCGGGAAGTTATCCCGTTCCTGACCCCCATTAAAGATGAAACCGTGCTGACGAAATGGCGTTATAGTGCGTTCTTTAAATCTAATCTGCTAAACCATTTAAGGGATTTGAACCGTAGTCAACTGATCATTTGTGGCGTGTATGCCCATATAGGATGCTTGTCCACCGCTATTGATGCTTATTCACATGATATTGAAACCTTCTTTGTATCAGATGCCATGGCAGACTTTTCAGAGGAAAAACACCACATGGCATTGAAAATGGCGGCAGAAATATGCGCTGTAGTGGCATCGACGGAACAAGTCATTGCAAATCTAAGAAAATGATACGTTGGGAAAGCTAAAAAACCTGATATGACAGATTATAAGGGGAAATCATGTTGCAGAAAGAATTACCACAGGGAGAACTGCAATCAGATGATGCAAAAAATCTCTTTAGCCGTTTAGTGAAGGCGAATAAACCTTTTGCATGTATTTATCGCCCATTATCTGATACTAAAGATTCTTTTTTATTACTTGAGGGGAAAATAACATACAGCCATTCACTCTCAGCACTAGAGCTAATTTCGTTGGAACCAACTCCTCCATTAACATCAGACAGTTTCGATACAATGGGGGTGATATCTCCTGAAGAGCTGAGTGCTACTCAATTAATTATCATTCCATTCAATCAAATTGCCGAAAAAGGGTTTGTATGCCATAACGATAATGAGCCAGTTATTATCATGAGCATCGAAACACAGGTTTGTTATCAAATAAGCAAATGGGGATTTATTGAGAATAGCAAGCAGATAAAAGCGGATAATATATTTTTTGATATCACAGACAAAAATTACATTCAGATGGTAGAACATGTTATCAACGATGAGATTAGTGCCGGAGAGGGCAGTAATTTCGTTATGTCGAGAAGTTTAGAAGGTGATATTGAAAACTTTTCATTGGAGGATGCGCTCTCACTATTTAATCGATTACTGATAAATGAATGCGGTTCCTATTGGACATGGATTGTTTATACTGGTGACCGCTATTTTATCGGCAGCAGCCCGGAGCAACATATCCAAGTGGATGGTAAAGAGGTTGCCATGAACCCAATAAGTGGCACGTTAAAATATCCGGAAAAAGAGGTAGAACAGGCTTTATACCACTTCATTAACAACAAAAAGGAACAGAATGAACTCTTCATGGTCGTTGATGAGGAATTGAAAATGATGAGCCGGATATGTGACAGTGATATTACGGTAGTCGGTCCTCAGTTAAAGATGATGTCTCGGGTTGCACATACGGAATATTTTATCCACGGTTCAACATCACAGACAATTCAAACTATCCTGAAAGAGTCCTTGTTCGCACCAACCGTGACTGGAAGCCCGGTGGAAAATGCGTCTCAGGTTATTAAGCGCAGGGAAAATCGAGGTCGTGGGTATTACAGTGGTGTTATTGGCATGATTGGAGTTAAGAATAACCAACGTTATCTGGATTCCGCTATCTTAATCCGGGCTGCTGATATTACAAAAAATGGGCATTTCCGATTGACATCAGGGGCAACAATTGTTCGTGATTCGATCCCGGAAAATGAAGCTGAAGAAACCAAAGCAAAATTGAGTGGTTTAATGAGTTCTTTTTTTGATGAGAAAAAAGACATTCATTCAACCAATAATACCCAATTATCTGAACATGTGTTGAGTAATATCACTGCAATATTACGGCAGCGTAATCATAAAGCTTCATCTTTCTGGTTAGGAAAGTCTAAAAAAATAGCATTGGCGTCCAATTTTCTCCCCTCTATTACGCTCATTGATATGGAGGACTCATTTACGGAGATGATTGCCCACCAACTGCGTTATATCGGGCATGATGTGACGATTGTTTCATGGCTTGAGTCTGGCGTGTGTTTGCCACAATTAATGAATTCAGGTAAAACAGATATTCTGTTTATTGGTCCAGGGCCAGGAGACCCAAACGCTGTCAATCATGACAAAATGGCAGCGGGACGCGCACTGATCACAAATCGTTTAAAACAGAATTTACCACTAATTGGAACCTGTCTTGGGCATCAACTCATTTGTGCTGAATTTGGTTTGCCCATCAAACGGCTGCCAAAAACACGTCAAGGAACTCAATATAAAATAGCCATTGAGCATATAACCTGTAATGCTGGGTTTTATAATAGTTTTGCAGCGATGCACAAATTACCACATTGGTTTGCGTCAAAATACAATCGATTGGTTTATCTTGAACGATTAGATAAGAGTGAAATTATTGCATTGAAATCTAATAACGTGGCGTCAATACAATTTCATAACGAATCTTTTTTAACTACCGATGCATTTCCTATTTATAACTGGATGATTGATAATGCTATAGGTTACGCAGGTAAAGAATTATAAAATAATATGTCGTAGAATCTCGTTGGGACAACCTATGTAGTAACATGCTGAATAATACACTGGGTTGTCCCGCTTAACTAATTGCTATTTTATTATTTAGCGGCAGTGCTGACGTAAATAATCAGCGGTTAAAGAATTACCCGTTTCAAACATCGCCTGTGGTGTACCGCTAAACATTATTTGACCACCCGCCGTTCCCGCTCCTTCACCTAAATCAATTACCCAATCTGCCTCTGCAATAACTTCCATATTGTGTTCAATAATCATGACAGAATTTCCCTGTTCGACAAGGCGGTGAAATAACGTAATAAGTATTGTCACATCGGAAGGATGAAGTCCGGTTGTCGGTTCATCAAAGACATACACATTACCTTTATTGTTAAGGTAAGAGGCAAGTTTCAGTCTTTGGCATTCCCCACCGGATAAATGTGCAAGCGACTCTCCAAGGCGCATATAACCCAAGCCAACATCTTGAATGCTCACTAACGTTGGGTGAATTTGGCTGTCCCCTGCAAAAAAATCGGTGGCCTGAGTAATACTCAGATTCATGAGATCAACAATCGTTTTTCCTTTGTATTTATAATTTAAGGCTTTCTGATTGAATCTTTGCCCCTGACAGGCTTCGCAAGGCAGGGAGATTGAATCCATAAAGGCCAAATCGGTTTCAATCACACCTAACCCTTTACATTCCGGACACCCCCCCTTGGCATTTGGCGAAAACCATGATTTATCCACATGGTTAACCAATGCAAAGCGCTCCCGGATGTGATCAAAAATCCCACTCCATGATGCAATATGAGAGCGTTTCGAGGTGTGAATGGGTTTCTGGTCGATAACAATAGCATTGGCACATAAAGGAACAACTTCTCCCATCATGGAGCTTTTTCCTGAACCTGCCACACCACTGACCGCAAGCATGATACCCAACGGGATATCGATAGATATTTCTTTAAGATTATGCAGCGTTGCGTTCCTGACAGGGAGATAACCAATCGGCTTTTTGGGAGTTCGATTAAGGCGGGTTGTTTGAAACAGGTATTTGCCGGTTAATGTCCCAGATGTACGTAATCCATCCAGATCACCCTGATAAGTGATCGTTCCGCCGTTATCGCCTGCTTCCGGACCCAGGTCAATGACATGATCTGCGATTTTAATGACATCCGGGTCATGTTCGACCATCAAGATAGTATTACCTTTGTCACGTAATTGTTGGATCAGTGTATTAAGTTTAGTGATATCGGCCGGATGTAACCCCGTACTGGGTTCGTCAATGATATAAGTCATCCCGGTGAGGCTGCTGCCTAAGTGCCGCACCATTTTTAACCGTTGTGCCTCTCCCCCTGATAATGTTGTGGTTGGACGATTAAGATTGAGATAGCCCAGACCGACAGAACACATTGATGCCAGACGTTCTTTTAACGCATTAATAAGTGTACTCACTGAAGGTTCAGCCAGTGTTGCCATGAACTGGTTCAGTTCGACAATCGGCATATCGACACAATCTCCGATACTTTTGCCTTGAATCAGACATGACAGGATCTGTTTATTAAGCCTCTGTCCATGACAGATAGGACACTGTTTCATTGAAACAATGTCCTTGAATTCTTCACTCTTGTACTCTTTGTTGTTTTTTACAAGATAACTGCGCGTGAATCTGGGTATGATCCCTTCAAATCGAGCCGATTTAGGCCAGTCAGGGGATGGATTCGCTGGCACGATGTTATCCGCGTAAAGTAAAAGCTGACGTTCTTCTGCGGAGTAATCAGAAATTTTCTTATTATTATCAAACAAACCAGAGTGGGCATACCGACGCCACCGCCAGGTTCCCGGAGCAAATGTCGGGTACTCAATTGCCCCATCATTCAGCGACTTGTCTTCATTCACCAGTTTTTTCACATCTATTGTGCTGGCAATGCCCAGCCCTTCACAATGGGAACACATCCCTGATGGGTGGTTGAAAGAGAAAATATTGGAGAATCCCACAAAAGGCTTGCCCATGCGGGAAAATAAGAGGCGCAGCAAGGTGTAAATGTCTGATGCTGTACCTACCGTTGAGCGCACATTTTCACCAATACGCTTTTGGTTAATAATAATCGCGGTAGTCAGGTTATTTATCTCATCCACATCTGGCTGACCATAATAGGGCAAACGATGTCGGATATAAGGAGGAAAAGTATCATTGAGTTGTCTTTGGGATTCCGCTGCAATTGTACCGAATACAAGGGAACTTTTACCTGAGCCAGAAACACCGGTGAATACAGTAATGACATTCTTAGGAATACGTAAATCAATTCCTTTAAGGTTATTTTGCCTCGCACCACGAATTTCAATCGCATTTTGTTCAAGACTTCTCATTTCTTTTATCTCCTTACGCGCACTAACATCAGGGAAAAGAGAGTGATAATCCCACATCCGATTAAGACAATAGATACAGGAAACAGAGACACAGATTTACCAAGACCCGTTAAAAATGCGGTCAAAGAAGCGACTCCAAACTGAAGAGCGCCAAGGACAGCAGAACCTGCCCCTCTTATATTGGGAACTGCTGTTAATGCCAAACTCGCTGCATTACCAAAAACTAATGCCATCGCAAACATAAGCAGCATGAAAATGGCTGTTGTTAACTCAAGCCGATAGAGGCTGAGATAATTTACAACCAGTAGCAGACAAACTAAGACGAAGGTTGTTATAACCCCGATTATGACGAGTGTTTTGGCACCGATCCGCTCAACCCACTTGGCGCTCAGTATGCTGCTAATCAGCATAATTCCGGCATTAATTGCAAACAAGATAGAAAAAAATCCGGGGGTAAATTTAAACATGGATTGGTATATAAAAGGTGATGCTGAAATGTAAGCAAACAGTGCCCCAAAAGTGGCAGAAAAGACTAACGTATATCCCATATAAACTCGGTTTTTGAACAGTGTTAAAAACTGCTTAACCAAACTCCCCTTACTCCCACCAGATGCTGATTTACCCGGCAAACTTTCCGGCACATAAATAAACGTTAAGATGGTAAGTATCAGTGAAATAACCGCCATAAAGACAAATATGACTTGCCACGGAAAATGAGCAGCCATTCCTCCCATCAATGGAGCAACTATCGGTGCTGCACCTTGTATCGCCAGCATCAGGTTGAAATAGTAAGCGGATTTATTTCCAAAACTGAGATCGGAAACAATGGCTCGTGTCAGAACAATACCTGATGCACCACCAGCACCTTGAAAAAAGCGGCTAATGATCAGCATGTCAATATTTGAAGAGAGTGCACAAGCAATTGATGCGGCAGTCAGCAAAATCATGCCACCTAATAAAAGGTTTCTCCTGCCAATAACATCCGACCAAGGACCAATGATTAATTGCCCAAACGCAAGGCCAGCCATAAATGAGGTCAGGCTCAATTGAATACCAGCCTGGGTTGTGATTAGTGCGTGTGACATGCTGGGAAACAGAGGAAGGTACATGTCAGTTGAAAGCGCGCCAATGGCACTCAACATTCCCAGAACCAGTACAAGTTTGAATCCCAGTTCACCTTTTTGCTCAGGTGAAACACGTTGCTTTAAGTCACTATCAATGAGTCTATTTTCTGATTTTTCCACGGTTATTCGTCTCATAATATGAATAATATGAAGACTATAACACCGCAGAAAAATGATTTCTATTTTGCAATCATTTTTTTATTTGATTGATGGCGCTGTAATTACCGCTGTTTTTCAAGTCAGTTGTCGCTAAAATCAATAAAGCCCAGCATGGGATCACTCCACCTCCAAGCAGTGGAGTGATCAATGCCGGATTATTTCGGCGCGCGTTCCATCAGAAATTCACGCAATGTGGCGAAATCAGCCGGCATAAAGTGGGATAACAAATCCAGATCCGCGCGTTCAGCTAAGGCTTTTGGCAAAGGTAATGGCTGGCCGAGGGTGGCTTCGACACTTTCCTTGAATTTGGCGGGATGCGCCGTGCCCAAGAATAAGCCATATTCCCCGGCCTGTAATTGATCACGCAAGACGCGATAAGCGACGGCAGCATGGGGTTCGGCAATATAGCCTTTTGCCGCCAGTTCGCGCAGGGTGTCTTGGGTGGTTGCGTCATCCACCACGCCATTTGCCAGTTCACTCAGCGCCCAGCCTTTGCGTTTGAACAGCTCTTCGATGCGCGGCCAGTTATTGGGCTGGCTGACATCCATGGCATTGGACAGCGTTGGAATGGTTTTCTGTGGCAGCCATTGACCTTCGGCTAAATAGCGCGGAACGGTGTCATTGACATTGGTTGCCGCGATAAAACGTTTTACCGGCAGCCCCAGTGATTTTGCCAGTAGCCCGGCGGTTAAATTGCCGAAATTGCCACTTGGGACGGAAATCACCAACTGTTCACGTTTTTCTGTCGGGATCTGCGCAACCGCTTCAAAGTAATAACAGATTTGTGCCAGCAGGCGGCTGATATTGATGGAGTTGGCTGAATTGAGATGCAAAGCCTGCTTCAACGCTTCGTCATCAAAAGCCTGTTTGACCAGTGCCTGACAAGCATCGAAATCGCCCTCGATAGCGACGGTATGGATATTACCGCCCAGCGTGCAAAAGAGTTTTTCCTGCAATGGGCTGATCTTGCCTTCGGGATAAAGGATCACAACCTGTACATTATGTAAACCATAGAAGGCATGGGCAACGGCGGCGCCGGTATCACCGGAGGTCGCGGTCAAAATAGTGACGGGTTTTTCTCCGGCGACCTGCGCCAGGATTTGCGCCATAAAACGACCGCCGAAGTCTTTAAAGGCCAGTGTCGGGCCATGGTAAAGTTCCAGTGAAGCGATGTCATCTTCGACAGTGACGACAGGGGCAGGGAAGGCAAAGGCATTTTTCACGCGGGCGGCTAATGGCTCGGCGGGAATTTCATCGCCAATAAACGCCGAGAGAATGCGTTGGCTGCGGCTGACAAAATCCAATTGCAATAAGTCATCAATTTCATCACGGCTGAATGCCGGCAACGCCTGTGGAAAAAATAGCCCCTGTTGTCTGCCCAATCCCTGTTTTACTGCCTGTGCAAAACTGACCTGCTCGCTGTTGTCTTTTAAGTTATATAATTTCATGGTTACTTTACCTGTCGTGCGCCTGCGAGATCCAGACGGCAAATATGTACAAAGCCTTCATCATTCTGTACGTAATGTTGTTGCAGCCAGTGTGCAACCTTTTCGGCTACCGCCATTTGATGACAAATGGCAAAAAGTGTTGGACCGGAGCCGGAAATGCTGCACGCCAGTGCGCCTAATTTTTTAACCGCACCACGGGCGTTGGCAAATCCGGGTAACAGTTGTGTGCGGTAAGGCTCTGCCACCACGTCTTTCATTAAGTTGGCCGCCAGTTCCGGTTGCCGGGTATGGCAGGCGTGAATAAAGCCGGCAAAGTAACGTCCATGCTCAATAATGTCCTTACGGGCATAGTGTGTTGGCAGGATTGCACGGGCTTCTGATGTCGAAACTTTAATGCCGGGATAAGCCATGACCCATAGCCAATCATCAAACGTGGGCACTGGCAGGCAGGCGGTATCTTCCTGAGATAATATCAATTGCAATCCGCCCAGATAGCAGGGGGCGACATTATCATAATGAACACTACCGGAAACGCGCCCTTCTAATTCACCCATCATCTCCAGCAATTGGTGTTGATTAAATGGACGGCCGGCATATTCATTCAATGCCACCAGACCCGCCACCACAGAACAGGCACTGGAACCTAAGCCGGAACCAATGGGCATGTTTTTCTCTAATGTCATGGTCACGGGCAGTACTTTCCCTAACCGTTGACAAAAAAGCTGCCAGCATTGGTAGACAATATTTTGTTCGGGATCAGCCGGTAATTTGCCGACAAATCGCCCTTTATTATTCAGGCTGAAACTTTCAGCTTCACTGACGGAGACACAATCTCCAAGCAACGAGCCATCAACAGGAGAAACCGCTGCGCCAAGCACATCAAATCCGACGCCAACGTTCCCGATAGAGGCAGGCGCATAAACCTTGACAACCATTAAACCCCCAATTTCCATGATAGAGTGCGTAATATATCAGCAAAAACGCCGGCGGCCGTGACATCATTTCCTGCGCCATAACCACGCAGTACCAGTGGAATGGGTTGATAATAACGGGTATAGAAAGCCAGCGCGTTTTCGCCATTCTTGACTTTATAAAGTGGATCGTTGCCGTCAACAGAAACCATTTTCACTGTACAACGGCCTTGTTCAATCAACCCAACATAACGTAACACTTTTTCTTGTTCTGCGGCCTGTTTTGCACGTCGGCTAAATTCCTGATCCAGTTGCGGCAAACGTTGCAGGAAGCTGTCAATATCCCCACTGGCGTCGAACGAGAGGGGTAAAACAGGCTCCACATGGATATCTTCCAGTTCGAACTCATGTCCCGCCTCGCGTGCCAGAATCAACAGTTTCCGGGCAACGTCCATGCCAAAGAGATCATCCCGTGGATCGGGTTCCGTAAAGCCTTTCTCTTTTGCCAGCAGAGTCGCTTGTGAGAGCGTCATGCCTTCATCCAGCATCCCGAAAATGTAGGAGAGTGAACCCGACAAGATACCACTGAACCGGACTAATTCATCACCGGCATGAAGCAGATTTTGTAAGTTTTCGATAACCGGCAAGCCCGCCCCGACGTTCGTGTCATACAGGAATTTGCGTTTCGATTTTTCTGCTGCCTGACGGATCTGGCGGTAATAAGCCATTGATAAAGTATTGGCTTTTTTATTGGGGGTGACAACGTTAAAGCCGTCGCCGAGGAAGCTGGCATATTGTTCCGCAATCGACTGATTAGACGTACAGTCCACAATAACCGGATTCAGGAGATGGTACTCTTTTTCAAGGCGGATCAGACGACTCAGGCTGAAAGGCTCAGTGGCTTCTGAAAGCGCCTGTTGCCAGTTATCCAGACAGATGCCCTGCATATCCGTCAACAAAGCACGGGAATTGGCAATACCACAGACGCGCAGATCGATATGTTTCTGTTTGAGCCAAGTTTGCTGGCGGCGAATTTGTTCGATTAAAGCACTGCCTACGCCTCCCACACCGACAACGAAGACTTCAACCACTTGAGCGGTGTTAAACAGCATTTGGTGGCAGAGACGAACCGCCGTGGTCGCTGCATCATTGTCAATGACGGCAGAAATGGAGCGTTCAGAAGAGCCTTGCGCAATGGCAATAATGTTGATATTGGCGCGTGTCAATGCGGAGAAAAAGCGGGCAGAAGTGCCTTTCTGGGTGCGCATGCCATCCCCAACAACGGAAATAATGGCCAGGTTGTCGATCACGTCAATGGGATCAAGCACACCATCTTTTAGCTCCAGATAAAATTCTTCTGTCAGTGCTTTCTGCGCGTTGACCAATTCCTTTTGCGGTACACAGAAACTGATGCTGTATTCTGACGAGGACTGTGTGATTAACACGACAGAAATCCCTTTGCGCGACATCACGGAGAAGACCCGTGCCGCCATTCCGACCATTCCTTTCATGCCGGGGCCGGAAACGTTGAACATTGCCATATGATTCAGATTGGTAATGCCTTTAATCGGCATGTTCTGATTTTTTTGTTCATGATCAATCAGGGCACCATCAATAAGCTTATCACCAATAAACGTCCCGGGTGCATCGGGGTTGGCGGTGTTTTTTATCAGGCAAGGAATTTGAAACTGGGCGATAGGGGCGATAGTCCGGGGATGAAGCACTTTCGCGCCGAAATAAGACAATTCCATTGCTTCTTGGTATGACAGGCTGTTCAGTAAGCGGGCATCTTTAACCGCCCTTGGATCACAAGTATAAACACCGTCGACATCCGTCCAGATTTCACAACAGTCAGCCCGCAGACAGGCCGCCAGTACCGCGGCTGAATAGTCAGAGCCGTTGCGTCCCAACACGACCAGTTCGCCATTTTCATTACCCGCCGTGAAGCCTGCCATCAGGATAATGTGGTCAGCAGGGATGTGAAGCCCGGCAATGCGTCTGGCAGATTCATGGATATCGACGGTAGATTCGAGATAATGCCCATGTGCACAAAGGTTTTTGACGGGATCAATGACAGTCACTTTATGCCCACGTGCCTGTAGCACCGCTTCCATGATGGCAATCGACAGCTTTTCGCCACGACAGATCAGGGAGGCGTTAATGCTATCTGGACATTGTTTCAACAGGGAAATGCCGTGCAGGGTCTGTTTCAGGCTGGCGAGTTCACGCTCAACAACGCCTTTCAGGTGCTCATAATCAAACCCTGTTTGTTGCTCTTTCAATCCTGACAGTAAATCAGCAAAGATTTGGCTGGCATCGCGCATATTGGAAACAATATCCTGCCCGGCAACCGTTTTTTCAATCATCGCCACCAGATGGTTGGTGATCTTCGCGGGAGCAGAGAGAACCAAGGCCACTTGCCCAAGGGATAACTCGTTCCCGGCGATATCTGCGACGCTCAGTACACGCTGGTGATTCGCAACTGAGGTTCCTCCGAATTTCAATACTCGCATTAACTTTTCTCCTGATTTCTGTCCAAAAAAAAGCCCGTATCTTGTGGGATACGGGCTTGTGATTGTTTTGTATGTATGCGTCAGCCCGCACCGTAACTCAGGGTTCCGGTGGTAATCGTAGTGGTGATTGTCGTGGTATTTGTGAGAACCATTTTTTTCGGGCTGATGTGCTGCATAGTTTCCTGTCTGTCTATTCGATTTATCCGACCCCCTATTGGTTAAATTAAATTGTGGTCAATGTCAAATATTTTTTAGGTAAAAAGAAGAAAAAACCGGCATTTCCCGTATCGGAATTATTCAAAATATAACAAAATGAACAAATCATTATCTGGCTAGTCAGGTTATTTATTAGCATTTAATTTTACAAAAAACATATTTTGTAATTATTTTATCTTTATGATAAAAACATGCTGTCCGGATATTTTAGTATCGAACCAATCGCTTCAAGTATTCGTGACATCTTGATACTCATTAACATAATTTATTCAAGTTAATAACAAATGACCTAAATTAAAATTAACAATTACAATTAATGTTAACGTGCTACAATTGATTTTGATATGTATCAACAAAAGTTAGTTTTTTTAGACGGCGAATACATTACTAGCTGTTATATTGCTGTTAATAGACTAATATAGAAGCCTCGTTTGAATCGGGTTTTTTCGGGTATGTACCCTCTAGGAAAGCGACGCTGGCTTTTAGCGTAAAACATATCAAAACGTTTATTTTGGGCATAAGCTGGTTTTCTGTAACACAGAACAAGATCAGCATATTTTCTTTTAATAATAACAGCTTATGCCATACAGATTCTGTTTTTTTTAGCGATTTTAGGTAGCAACCATGCAAACCCCGCACATTTTGATTGTTGAAGACGAAATTGTCACACGCAATACCCTTAAAAGCATTTTTGAAGCCGAAGGGTATATTGTTTACGAAGCCACTGACGGTTCAGAAATGCACAACATTCTGTCAGATAACGATATCAATTTAGTCATTATGGATATCAATCTGCCAGGTAAAAATGGACTATTACTTGCCCGTGAATTACGTGAGCAGGCAAATGTCGCGTTGATGTTCTTAACGGGCCGTGACAATGAAGTGGACAAAATCCTCGGTCTCGAAATCGGTGCTGATGATTATATAACTAAGCCATTTAACCCACGTGAATTAACCATCCGTGCGCGCAATTTACTTTCGCGGACAATGAACCTGAGTCATTCAGGTGAAGAGCGCCGTCAGGTTGAAAGTTATAAATTCAATGGATGGGAGCTGGATATCAATAGCCGCTCTTTGGTTAGCCCGATGGGAGATCACTACAAACTGCCACGTAGCGAATTCCGTGCGATGCTTCATTTCTGTGAAAATCCGGGAAAAATCCAGACCCGTGCAGAATTGTTGAAAAAAATGACGGGTCGTGAACTGAAACCTCACGATCGTACAGTTGATGTGACTATTCGCCGTATTCGTAAACATTTCGAGTCGACACCCGATACGCCAGAAATCATTGCAACCATTCATGGCGAAGGTTATCGTTTCTGTGGTGATTTAGAAGACTAAGTAAGACTTTTTCATTCGTCTATTTCTATCCGGCAAAGCCCCGTATGTCCTATGGCATCAGGGCTTTTCTTTTTTTTGGGTGAGTGTTGAGTGAGTGCTCGCTTTAGTGAGTGGCTCACGCTTTCCACGGCATAATCGGCACGGCACTGATCGCATTTTTAGGAGAACCGTCGATCACTTTGTCAGAATAAGTCAAATAGACCAGTGAATTGCGATTTTGGTCATAAAAGCGCACCACCTGCAATTTTTTAAACACCAAAGATGTCCGTTTCTGGAAGACCACTTGCCCTTTCTTGGGGGATTTCTTTACCTTATCTGATAATTCAATCGGGCCAACTTGCTGGCAGGATATGGCTGCATCCGAGGTATCTTCTGCCAATCCTAACCCGCCCTTAATTCCCCCGGTCTTGGCTCTGCTTAAATAACAGGTGACATTTTTCACGTCGGGATCATCAAAGGCTTCTATGATTATCTTGTTATCAGGGCCAAAAAGTTTGAACACCGTATCGACAGAACCGATCTCTTCAGCATGCAGAACCACGGGAGAAAAGAGTAAGGTAGCTGCTATGACTACTTTCTTCATTGTTACCATATTGAGTCCACTTGAATTAAATAATACAGTGAAAATATCTATCATTCACATATAATGCAACCCAATGAATTTAATCAAAGCATTTTTACTGTGAATGTCTTTGTGATGAAAAATCAGGGTATTATAGCTGAATATGCATCCAAGATGAGTCGCTGAATTCATGTCATTGGCTTATTGATAAAGACAATGCTTGACATATTATCAAATCTACCAATAATTTATTCCAAGCCAAATCTTGTTTAATTTTGTTGATAGTTTGTTTATCACACAAATGTAACAGTCAATATACCAGATTTTGGCGTTATTACACCCATTGAATAAATACCCGCCAGTTATAGTAAGATTTAGTAATCAATTGCTGGAATAGGCGTATTGCCATGACACTCAGAGAAATTGAACTTGGGGTTTGTTTTAGAGAAAGCTTTAAAGAAATTTTTAAAGAAAGTTTTATGGGAATTTTTAGGGAAAGCTTTAGGGGAAAATATCGTGTTGATTATCGAGAAAATTGCATAATATCTGTTTGAATTTTTTTGTTTTCAGGCTAATCAGTTGTTTTATATTTATATGATTTTCTTTTTGTCTTAATGACTTAGGGAGATGTATGGATCAAACCAACATCATTCGAGACTTGCTGCATTGGGTGGATAACAATCTGGATCGTCCATTGTCTCTTGATAACGTTGCAGCAAAAGCAGGTTACTCCAAATGGCACTTGCAGCGCATGTTTAAGGATGTCACAGGTCAGGCAATCGGCTCTTACATTCGTGCGAGAAGATTATCCCGAGCCGCCGTTGCATTGCGTTTAACCAGCCGTCCTATTTTGGACATTGCCTTACAATATCGCTTTGATTCTCAGCAAACTTTCACGAGAGCTTTCAAGAAACAATTTGACCGGACGCCAGCCGCTTATCGTCGAAGTGAAGAGTGGTGCGCAAAGGGAATATGCCCTCCTATCTTGCTGGACAATAAGCCCCTGCCAGAACACAAATATGTCACATTGGAAGATAAGTTACTTATCGGCACTGAGCACACTTGCAGTTATATTCTCGAACAGTGGTCAGAGGCTTGCAAGAATATGCGCCATGACTTTTGGATTAACTATCTACAGGATGCAGAGGTATTACCGCCGAGACTTTATGGGTTACACCATACAACCCTCAGTATGGAGCATGAAGATGAACAGACGGTGTTCTATACCACGGCCATAGAGCCGGAATATGCGACCTTTGATACCCAAGAAAGCCACCCGGTTGTTTTGCCCGGTGGGGATTATATTTCATTCAGTTATTTTGGTGATAAAGAACAGTTACAAGAGTTTCTCTTTACCGTTTATGGTGTCTGTCTGCCTACATTAAACGTCACGCGCAGAAAAGGATACGATGTCGAGCGGTATTACCTCACTAACCTTGAATGGAGAAATCTTGGGGATGAGTCCCAAAATCATGTTGTGGAATTTGAGTATCTCATCCCGATTGAACGTTAACCTTGTAATTCATCCAAGGCGGGCATATCCAAATGAGTGATATCGCCCGTTGTTTCAACTATCCAGCCTGAGGCCAGCCATGGGCTATCCTGATAATCCACCCGTGAAATGGAACAGTTTCTCAATCGCAGGCGGCGTTCTGAGTTAGCGGGAAGCCCCAGAACAGAGCCGATCAAACTGACGAGTGCTATTCCATGACTGACTAACAGTGGGCGGCTACCCGCAGGCAGATTGAGGCAACTGTCCAGGGCGGCACGCATACGGGTAGACACGTCATGCATCGATTCGCCTTCTGGGATCCGTCCATTTGGTGTACCATCGACAAGGCTTTTACGCCAAGACTCCTCTTCTGGTGTAAGGGAGTTGAGTTCGCGATTTTCCAGTACGCCCATATGTAACTCTCGCAGGCGTGGTTCCAGTATGACGTCGCAACCACAGGCTTTAGCGATGATTTCTGCTGTTTGGCGTGTCCGGCCAAGATCACTGGTGATAACATGGGTAATGTTTTCTGATTTGACTCTTTGGGCGACCAAATGAGCTTGACGCCGGCCAGCGTCAGTCAAAGGACTGTCAGATTGCCCCTGAATACGACGAGCCACGTTCCATTCGGTTTCGCCATGACGAACAAGATAGACCTGTAACATAGTTATTTTCCGTTATACTGCATCATGAAATAATTCAAAGGATAATTTATTTATATGTACCACGTTATTGCAGCAACAACGAACCCTGCGAAAATAAAAGCGATTAGCCTTGCATTCGATGATGTTTTTGGTCCGGGCACTTACCACATAGAAGATGTCAATGTAGATAGCAGCGTACCTCAACAACCTATCGGGAATACAGAAACCCGTACAGGGGCTCGTCATCGCGTTATGGCTGCTCGTCAAGTCCGGCCAGAAGCTGATTTCTGGGTTGGGGTTGAAGCAGGAATTGAAGATGACATGACGTTTGCCTGGATGGTTGTTGAACATAAACAAATTCGGGGAGAATCGCGTTCTGCCAGCCTGATGCTGCCTGAAAAAGTGCTGGAAGGTATTCGTCAGGGACGCGAACTTGGCCATGAAATGGCTGATGTTGCTGGCATTGATAATATCAAGCAAAAAGGTGGTGCAATCGGCTTTTTTACCAACGGTATTTTGACGCGTACCAGCGTTTATCATCAAGCTCTGATATTGGCTCTTGTGCCTATCCATCATGAAGTTTACAAAGAGTGAAATAATCAATCTTAACGGTACGACGACTTAAATTTGGGGGCACGATTGGACGGCCCCCACGGAATTATTTAAACCGTTATTTTATAGTGGCCCTTTTTAATCAGTTAATAACTGAGTCTCCAGCCATTTCTTAACATGGGCCGGTGCGTTCTTTAAGCTGTTGGAGCCACGAGTAATCGTCGCAATACCAACACCCAGCTCATTTTTCAGCTCGCGCTGGCTCATTTGCCCACGCATCAACTCCTGAATAATCCGAACCCGGGTTGATAAAGCGGTACGTTCATCGGGAGTCAATAATAGCTGCAAAATAGAATGTTGCAAATTTTGTTCAAATGCTATTTGTAACAGCTCGACAAAAGCGAACCAGTTATCTCCATCTTCCGGGGAGAGAGCCGGATCAATCAAATGATTTTGTGCCATAATTAACTACCATACTATTTAACTAGTACAGCAGCATATCATAGTTATCTTCTGAAATTAATAACGTCTTTTCCATTCGGCATGCGTCAGCACGTTCGGCATTTTCCCCATAAAATGATGATAGAACACATCGTAGGCAAGAACATTTTTGACATAAGAGCGCGTTTCAGCAAACGGAATACTCTCAATAAAGGCGATGGGGTCGATGTTGCCGGCGGTATTGGCCAACCAACGCTCAACATTTGTCGGGCCGGCATTATAAGCGGCACTGGCAAGAATACGGTTATTGTCAAAACGCTGATAGACCGAGTCCAGATAAGCCGTGCCAATTTTAATATTCGTAATCGGGTTCATTAATTGGCTGCTGCCGGCATAACCCTGAATTTTCTGGCTCTTCACAGTATGCTCGGCGGTTTTGGGCATGATCTGCATTAACCCACTGGCACCTTTGGCAGAACGAGCCAGTGGATTCCAGGCACTTTCCTGACGGGCAATGGCCATTGCATAACTTTGTGAAATATTTTTATTTGACGTGAAGTTGGCAAACTCGTTTCGCCACGCCAATGGGAAACGCTCTTCAAGATGATCCCACATTTTTCCCGTAATGGTCGCTTGTACACTGAAAGCGGGCCAGTGTTGCTCAAACGCATAACGGGCCAGTTGTTCTTGCTTCACGCGATCTTGTGAAGAAACCAAGAGCACCCATTCGGAGCGTGCCAAATCATCCATATTCCAATACAGCAACTCTCGGACACGCTTAATGGCCGGCATAGTGGCAACGGTGCTATCGGGTTTTTCTGCTTTATGGAGGGTCAGGGGATAAGCGATCTGTAATTTTTGGGCTGCCACCATAGGATAAAAACCACGATGCTTGGTCAGGTTACGTAATATGACATTGCTTTCTGCGGTTTTCCCGTGCTTGAGCAGGATCATGGCACGCCAATATTGCCATTCATCTTGTTGCAAGGTTTTTTGGGGCAGTAAGGCAATCCAATCTTCCAGCCCAGAATGATCGCCATCCCGCAATGCCAAACGAGTGCGTCTTTCAATCAATTTGATAGAATGTGAATCGCGAATAGTATTATCCCGCCATTTTGCCTGCTCCGGCGTGATGTCTCCCATCAATTGCCATGCAACGATATCTTTTAATTGCTGGCGTTCGTCGTCATTCATCTTTTGTGAGCGGACAAGTGTGGGAATGCTGACTCTGGCAAGTTCGGCCTTTGTACGGGCAAATCGGGAAAAGGTCGTTATGATAACCGAGCGGGTAAAATCGGTTGGTGTGGTCGTTGTGGCAAATTGTTCAATGAATGCAGGATCATGTTGTAGCTTCAGCAAACTTGCACCCAAGCCCTGATAACGTAATGGCAAACGCTTGGCAAGATAGGTAACCAGTGTGCTGTTACCGGCTTTCATGGCCAATTCGATACGCTGCAAAATTAAATTTGCAGAGAGGTATCCAGCCTGCTCCCAGCCGCTGAATAGCTTATCGCAACTATCAGGTAATGCGCTGCCGTTGAGCCAAATTTCTTGTGCCCCTTTCCAGGCAGCTTGTTGGTGCCCCGTGGCCCACTGCGCAAAGTAATAATCACAACGCTCTGCCACTGTACGTGGAGGGTTGGGACTCAATGTCAGGATACCGTGCCAGTCACCATTATTTGCCAGTACATTGATAAATCGGGATGTCAGCGAGCGCGCCGGTGGCAGGGTAGGGTGAGTATTAATAAAGTGCTGAACTTGCTGAGGTGTGGCTATTGCCAGATCCTGAGATAACTGACGATATTCGAGATAAGGATACAGTGGGTAATCTTTTAACGTTGGCATCAGACGTGCTACTTCCGCCCCATTTTTTGCATCCCATGCCTGCTTTATTGCTTGATATCGCTGACGCTGGGCATCCAGGGAATCAGCATGTGCCGCTCCGGCAACAATCGAAACCATACTTACAGCCATTGCGAAATGCTGCCACTTACTCATTGCCACATACCCCTCCAGAAGACGATCTAGTGCCCAAGTGCATTATTAAAAAGCATGTAATTATAATCATATTATTGATATGAGTTATTACAATCGGTGAATGCTAAAAGGAAACATTGGAAAAGCGTTATCTTATCAGAGCATCTGCAATTCCATTTGTTTTCTCCTCTGTGTTGAATACAATCAGCAAACTGGAATGGTGAGACTATCCGTTACGAGACTATCCGTTACGAGACTATCCATTGCGAGACTCCCCATAAACAGACCGACATTCCACTCAGATAATCTTTACCGTTTGCCGCCACGGAGTGGCTGAATTTAACCCTAATCAGGTAGTAGCATGATACATAAAAACACGGTAGGTAAAATTTAGGGTAAAATACGCCATCCAAGATCTATAAACGCAAACGATTTTAAAAATTTACTTATTAATCAAAAGGTAAACTACATTGGCTCAATTTGTTTATAGCATGCATCGGGTGGGAAAAATCGTTCCCCCGAAAAGGCATATTCTGAAAAATATTTCTCTGAGTTTTTTCCCCGGAGCAAAAATCGGTGTGCTCGGCCTGAATGGTGCCGGTAAATCGACTTTACTGCGCATCATGGCGGGTATTGATAAAGATATTGAGGGAGAAGCGCGTCCGCAACCGGGTATTAAAATCGGCTATCTGCCGCAGGAACCTAAACTCAATCCTGAACATACTGTTCGTGAAGCTGTGGAAGAAGCGGTTCGCGAAGTCAAACATGCCCTGATTCGCCTTGATGAAGTCTATGCTGCTTATGCTGATCCGGATGCGGATTTCGATAAGCTGGCAAAAGAGCAAGGTGAGCTGGAAGCGATTATCCAATCTCATGACGGTCACAATCTGGAAAATCAGCTTGAGCGAGCGGCTGATGCCCTGCGTCTGCCGGCATGGGATGCCAAGATTGAACACTTGTCCGGTGGTGAACGGCGTCGTGTGGCACTTTGTCGCCTGTTGCTGGAAAAACCAGACATGCTGCTACTCGACGAACCGACTAACCACCTTGATGCGGAATCTGTCGCATGGCTGGAGCGCTTCCTGCACGATTACGAAGGAACCGTGGTGGCGATCACCCACGACCGTTACTTCCTTGATAATGTTGCTGGCTGGATCTTGGAGCTTGACCGTGGTGAAGGTATTCCGTGGGAAGGCAATTACTCGTCATGGCTGGAACAAAAAGACGCGCGTCTGGCACAGGAAGCAGCGTCAGAAGCGGCTCGTCGTAAATCCATTGAGAAAGAGCTTGAGTGGGTGCGTCAAAATCCGAAAGGACGTCAGGCAAAAGGTAAGGCACGTCTGGCTCGCTTTGAAGAACTCAATAACGTCGAATACCAGAAGCGTAATGAAACCAGTGAATTGTTCATTCCACCTGGCCCGCGTTTGGGTGACAAAGTACTGGAAGTGGCTAATCTAGCCAAGTCATACGGTGATCGCGTTCTGATCGACAATTTAAGTTTCTCTCTGCCAAAAGGTGCGATTGTTGGGATCATCGGGCCGAACGGTGCAGGTAAATCGACGTTGTTCCGTATGTTGTCCGGTCAAGAGCAGCCAGATTCTGGCTCCATTACACTGGGTGAAACCGTTAAATTGGCTTCTGTTGATCAGTTCCGCGATGACATGAATGACAGCAAAACTGTTTGGGAAGAAGTTTCTGGCGGTCAAGACATCATGCGTATCGGCAACTTTGAAATTCCAAGTCGTGCTTATGTTGGTCGCTTTAACTTCAAAGGCGTAGATCAAGGCAAGCGTGTTGGTGAATTGTCTGGTGGTGAGCGGGGTCGCCTGCATTTAGCCAAGCTGTTGCAAGTGGGCGGCAACATGTTACTGCTTGATGAACCCACCAACGATTTGGATATCGAAACCTTGCGCGCATTGGAAAACGCCCTGTTGGAATTCCCCGGCTGTGCGATGGTTATTTCCCATGACCGTTGGTTCCTTGACCGTATCGCGACACACATCATTGATTATCAGGATGAAGGTAAAGTCTCCTTCTTTGAAGGGAACTTTAGCGAATACGAAGATTACAAGAAGCGGACGATGGGGGCTGAAGCATTAGAGCCTCACCGTATTAAATATAAAAAAATCAGCAAGTAAGCCTGATAAAAAACGGCCTGCTGGCAGGCCGTTTTTTTACTGACAGTCACTCACTGTCATGACGTTTTGTCGTTACTATGCGATGACTACACCATTACGACGCCAAAACGCGTTGATTCAGCATGGACTCATAAGTCTTAACTGCTTTCCCACTGGTTAAAGTGATCACGCTATCTGCATGTTGCATCAGGCGTCTGTCTTGAGAAGCAATGACAACCGTACCTTTCTGCTCATGGGCAATAAATTTAAAGATATTAATGAATGTCTGAAATGCCTGATGATCTAAATTGCGTGTTGGGTCATCTGCAAATAAATATTCAGGCCTTCTGACGATGGCTTTCGCCATTGCAGCCAGTTGTTTCTCGTTTTCAGACAGTTCACCCGGATAATAGCGGCTTTTATCGCCTAATTTCACAATATCCAATGACTTCTGAGCGATTTTTTCTGCTTGCTCGCGAGAAAGCGATAATCCATAAGATGTTGATAATAATAAGTTATCTAATAGAGTCAGTTCACTGAATAAGTTGAAATCCTGAAAAATAAACCCACTATTTTCATGATGAAACTTTCCTAATGCTACATCATCCATCAGTTTTAACTTGTTATTATTAATTAATACATCTCCTTGATCTGGTTGTAACATACCCGATGCAATCGACAACACTGTACGGTTAGTCGATGCCTTCGGCCCTGTTATCAAAGTAATTTCACCTGGTATAATAGAAAATGTGATATCTGAAATCATTTCATGATTAACTGTAGCACCAGTTAAACCATATGAAATATTGATAACCTCAATCGATTTAAATTGATTCAAGTTCATATTCTCAACACAATTAGGTTAAAAGGTTAATGCTTTTTCCTTAACATATGCTGTCTAAATTAATTCGCAATAACACTGATATCCTTATGGTATTGTACGAATAAAAATAGTCTATATGTGAAACATCTTCACCAAGGATATGCTCATCTTATGTCAATTATTATTTACAATGACTATCTAATAAATGAGATGTTTCTTAGTCTTGGAATAAAAAATCAAGAATATTAAATAATTATGCTTAAAACAGCGATCAAACTAAATAAAAATAGCATAAATCTGTCTATTTTTATTCCATTTTTATAATAAGGAAAAAGGCCATTTTATATATCGTTAATGTTCTAATACTACTTTCATTACCTCCGTTCTTGATAAAAACACCTAGAATATTTGTGGAATTGTTAGTTGTTAATAAATTTTATATTTATAAATCAATAGGCCTGTTCATTAAATGACGTATTTCCCTGTAATTCAAGTCAAAACAGTAAAGTTAAAGTATCAAAAAATATTATTATCACAATTTATTTTATTACCATAGTGAAAATAACTTAGCTAAACATTTAACTCACTGTTTAAATGGGATAAATATAAAACGATAAAGATTACACTGAATAATAAATTACTATTAATAAATCATGATAACAATATAAGTGTAATCTATTTTACCGATAACAGTGAGTTACTCCATTAACATGTGTTGAACCAGTTCAACACAACGCAGGAAGCGTTGATCATAATCCGGTGAATTGACACAGACATAATCGATATTATTTTTCTTCAACAAATTTTCAATTAAATGTTGAAATTCTTTGCGATCCCGATCGCTGCCCAAACTTCTCAAACCATCCGCAACCCACGGGGTATTGTTTTCTAAAAGGATAACTAAATCAAAGCGATATTCATCAATCATCGCCTGAACAAAAGGGTGTTCTTTACCTTCATAGCGTTTGCAGAATGCCTGTGTTGTCACGAAATCAGTATCAATAAATGCCACTTTATTGGCATATTTAACTGAAAAATCAATATATTGAGCATGACCCAATGCAATCTTATCGTAATCTGAGTATTGCAAAGCCATTTCATCGCCTCCCAGATGGGAAAATACGTATTCGCGCCCATATTCCCATGCACTGGTGGTGTTAAATGTGTTAGCCAGTTTATTGACTAATGTCGATTTTCCACTGGATTCTCCGCCAAGAATGGCCACGGTACGCACAAAAAATGGCTTAACTTCAGTAGGGATATATTCCCAATAGCGGAAAGGAGCCTGACGGATTTGGCTACCGCTGATATTCATGAATGAGCGTTGTGGGTCGATAAGCGCCGTTTCGATACCGAAATATTCTTTATAACGAGCAACATCCTGTGCTTCGCTGGAGTAGATATATTTAGGGTTGATGTTTTTTGCTGCCAGAAACGACTTAACAGTTTTACTCCACGCTTCCCAACCATTTGGATAAGGCTCCAGTCCTTGTTCATCAAGTGTATGAATATGAATATTTTTTTGATACTTGAACGTTTGCAGCAACCATCTCAGGCGGTCACTGACAGTAGGCTGCTGAGACATCGAACTGTTGATGAACAATTCACGATCACGCACTTCGTCATAACCAAGAATAACGTGTAACTCATCCACTTGACTGGCTGCCCGTTGAATCAAATAAATGTGTCCGGTATGTAATGGGTAAAATTTACCAAACACGACGCCGACGGTTTTCTTTTCCATGGGATACGCCAATCCTAGATATTGATGAAGAGAAGCGAGTTTTTGTGCACTGGGACTTTTTATCTTGTCATTAATCAGTTGGCTTAGGTAGCCTTTTGTCATTCCACTGGCATCAGCAACTTGCTGTAACGTGTAACCTGCCTGTTTGATCGCTTCTTTCAAATAGTCAAATTGCCCCATAAAACCTCCTTATTGTTTAGTATATTAAACAAAATAGCATGCTTGTTGTGAAAGGTAAAAGCAAAATTGATTGTTTAAAATAAACGGCTATGGTGCTGGTTGAATTTTTATTAATTAGATTGCTTGGCTTTATTCGCTGTGTAAATGCTTACATCACTATTTGTGGTTTAAATTTAACCAATATGCTGACATCAATAAATAACAGCGTAGGGTAAAAATAGAAAAAATTGAAATAATATGGTGATTAATTAATTGATTTTTTATTTAAGTGAAATGAATAAAAATATTTTTCGGACATGTTATCTTAATTCGGAAAAATCCGAATTTTCACGTTGAGAATAACATTTTTCAATATCTCATTGGAGATGTGATGGCGGGCAAAAAATATTCCCTCTAATTAGGAAAATGACTTAGATTGTGTTCTATCGATTTTACCAATAGATTTCAAGCGATCACTTGAAATCTATTGGTTATAGAGATCGAAAAGGAATAAAGGATGGTGTCTTAATCCAGATCATCCAGAACCGCTAACGCATCAGCCAGCTTTTTGACCCCAAATACTTTCATCTCAGGCGGTGATTTTTTCGGCATGTTGGCATGAGGAACGATGGCCCGTTTAAAACCGTGTTTAGCGGCTTCTGAAATACGCTCCTGCCCACTGGGAACGGGGCGAATTTCCCCGGCTAATCCCACTTCACCAAATACCACTACATCACGGGGCAGCGGTCGATCGCGGAAACTGGAAACCAAAGAGAGCAATAACGCCAGATCAGCACTGGTTTCTGTGACTTTGACCCCACCAACAACGTTCACAAAAACATCTTGATCAGCCATTTGCAACCCGCCGTGTCGGTGCAGGACAGCAAGCAGAATCGCCAGCCTGTTTTGTTCCAGCCCGACGGCGACGCGGCGTGGATTTGACATCATGGAGTGATCGACCAATGCCTGAATTTCTACGAGCAACGGGCGGGTGCCTTCCCAGACAATCATGACCGAACTGCCTGAGGTAATTTCATCACCACGGCTGAGGAAAATGGCGGAAGGATTATTGACCTCGCGCAGCCCCTGTTCGGTCATCGCGAACACGCCCAGCTCATTAACCGCACCGAAGCGGTTTTTATGGCTGCGCAAAGTACGGAAACGGGAATCGGTTTCACCATCCAACATGACAGAACAGTCTATGCAATGTTCGAGCACTTTGGGGCCAGCCAAAGTTCCATCTTTTGTCACATGCCCAACCATGATAATGGCAACGTCACGAGTTTTGGCAAACCGTGTCAGGTAGGCTGCGGTTTCCCTGACCTGTGCAACACTGCCCGGCGACGATTGAATGTCGGCCATGTGCATGACCTGAATTGAATCGATCACCATAAGTTTGGGCTGTTCTTGCTCGGCAATCAGACAGATCTGCTCAATGCTGGTTTCCGACAGCATATTCAGTTTATCTGTCGGCAAACCTAACCGATGCGCTCGCATCGCCACTTGCTGCAATGACTCTTCCCCTGTCACATACAGGGTTTTCATTTGGGTCGATAATTGGCACATGGTTTGTAAAAGCAGGGTACTTTTCCCCGCGCCGGGATTACCGCCAATCAAAATAGCGCTGCCGGGAACCACACCACCGCCGAGAACACGGTCAAACTCTTTAAACCCGGTTGAAAAACGGGGCAACTCTTCCAGATTGATATCAGATAATTTTTGTACTTTACTGATCCCTGCATCTCCGGCATAGCCACTGAAACGTTCATTGCGGGATGATGAAGCTGCGGCCAAACGTATTTCTGTAATCGTATTCCATGCGTGGCACGCGGTACATTGCCCCTGCCAACGGGGATAATCCGCGCCACACTCGTTACAGACAAATGCCCGCTTTGCTGCTTTTGCCACGGTGTACTTCCTCAATATAATGATTTTTGTCTGTTGGCCTTAACGTTCTTCGTGTTTCAAACCACCGCTCAACACACACAAAACGCCCATTAAATCTGCATGGCGGATAGCCACTTTGGCCTGAGTATAAACCTTGGGTTTAGCATGATAGGCGATGCCTAATCCTGCCTTGCGGATCATTTTCAGATCATTGGCACCATCCCCAATGGCGACAGTTTGGCTCAGGGGAATATCCAGCGATTTTGCCAGCCTTATCAAGGTGGTTGCCTTGTATTTTGCATCAACAATCGGCCCTTTGACCTTACCGGTCAGCTTGCCATCTTTGATCTCCAGTTGATTGGCGACTGCGTCAAAAAGCCGTAGCTGCTGGCGAAGATGATCGGCAAAGAAAGTGAAACCGCCGGAGGCAATCGCGACATGCCAATCCAATGATTGTAACTTGCGAACAAGACTGGTTAGCCCTGGCATCAGCGGAAGTGTTTCCATCACTTGCTGCAAAACTGAGACGTCAGCCCCGGCCAATTGGGCAACGCGTTCGCGCAGACTGTCTGAAAAATCCAGTTCACCCTGCATCGCCCGCTCTGTGATTTCCGCCACTTTATCACCGACTCCCGCCAGGCGGGCAATTTCATCAATACACTCAATCTGGATAGCAGTAGAATCCATATCCATCACCAATAAACCCGGTGCGCGAAGGCGAGGGATCTGCCCTAATGGAACGACATCCAAACGACACTCGTCTGCCAGTCGTTTAATGCGAGGCGAAAGGCTACCGGCAATACGGACAACCTGATAATCATCGATTCGCCATGACGAGACGACCACCATGGCGGCACCCAATCGGTGTTGAAAATCGCTGATACGCTGTTTATCCAGACCACGGCCATACAGTAACCAGCCACTATCTCCTGCTCGGTAATCCAGTGGCATCACTTCATCACCACTAAGGGACAAGGGTAATCCGGGCCATTTATGGATCTCATCCGGTAAATAGCGATAGGCCAGATTATTAGACATGAATATCGACTCCTGTAATTCCATATAATTCGGTGCAGGCAAAAAACGCTTCCCAAACTATCCTATCAGTACGGCATCTGGCAACATGTGCTTTCTGGGCATAGGATGAGATAACGATGATAAAAACAAAGCTAAAAATTAGACTGCACAAGACGGCGATAATATTAATCTGTATAGCACTGCTCGTGCTGCTGATGCAGGGGGTTTCCTATTTCAGCCGTTCTCAACAACAGGCGCATATGGGGCAGTTTGAAGATCTGGCGAAGACATTGGCAAAACAGGTCGCATTCAGTTTGTCTGATTATATGGAGAATGGTAGCAAAGATCTTAATAATAAAAAGATTGTCGCTAATTTAGATTACCTGACGAGCAATAACAGCCGCATTTTGGATGTCAGTGTTTATCTGGAGAATGGAACACAGATAGCCCGAAGTGGTGAACCGGTTTCTGTTCGTGAACGATTATCGCTGGAAGGCAAAAAATCCAGTGGTTACTTTAATCGGCAAATCGTGGTGCCGATACCGGGGAAAAATCATCCACAAGGTTTTCTTCGCCTGACACTGGATACCCATCGATTGTCAACCGAGGCTGAGCAGGTCGATAACACGACGAACTTACTGAGGATAATGCTCCTGCTATCCTTGGCAATTGGGTTTATTCTGGCTCATAACTTACTGAAATTGTCGCCCAGCCGCTGGCAACAATCCCCTTATTTGCTGACGGCCAATACTAAGCCTGCTGATGAAGCAGATAATAAAGATCAAGATGATAATCCCCAACGGTAACGTTATGTTACCGTTGGTTATTGTCCGGATGATTTGCCTATTTATTCCCATAATACCGCTTGAAACAAACGGAATAGAGTACACCGTGCAGAAGCGCAATCATGACTGCCCCATAAAACACAATCGGCTGATGGGAAACCTGAATATGTACAATGGGAATATGGTCAAAACGAAAGATATACATATGAAAAGCCATTGCTGCTATTGCAAGCAAGATCCCCGCCGCATTATGGTAGATCCGGTGCGACAGCAGGAACCATTTTAAGGTGAAGAAAAAAGGGATAAGCATTAATAAAGAAATAACTATGTAAACCATTATCATTTCCTTAAGTTTTCTGTTTTAAACGTTAATGTGAATAGGTGGATTTATGCTGTCAACATGCCGAATTTTTCAGTTATCTGTTTAATATTGCAGTTATTTAGCGTTGTGAAGAAAGTCTACATTATGATTCATACATAAATAGTAAACATAGTTATTATTAATATTTTTGATTTAGTTAATCAATGATGGTGTTATGAATAGAGTGTTATGAGTATCGTGTTATGAATGCTCAGGCACATGACCTGAACTCCGTTGAAACACAGAATTCAGGCCTGTAGGGATGGATGGAATGAACGGAATAAATTAAATCTATGTTGTGCGTTTTCCCCGCTAAAATTGATTGTAAGTATCAGGATCCGGGCCTATCCGTTTCCCAATGTCCAATTCAGCGATGGCGGTTAAGTCTTCTTTTTCCAGTTTGAAATCAAACACATCAAAATTTTCTTTAATGCGCGAAGGTGTAACGGATTTAGGAATGGCAATCATGCCACGATCAAGATGCCAGCGAATGACAATTTGCGCAGGGGTTTTACCGTATTTAAGCGCCAGACGTTCAACCAGTGAAGAATTAAATACGCCTTTTCCGCCGCGTGATAACGGGCTCCAGGATTCGGTCGTAATATAATGGGTGGCATTCCATGAATGAAGTTGCCGCTGTTGCAGCAAGGGATGCAATTCAATTTGGTTGATGACGGGAACCACCCCCGTTTCCTGTATCACTTTTTGTAAATGTTCGATATGAAAATTACAAACGCCGATACTGCGAGTCAGACCGGCTTCTTTTAGCTCAATCAGTTGCCTCCAGGCATCAACATAATGACCCTGTTCAGGCACTGGCCACTGAATAAGATAGAGATCAACATAATCTAGCTGTAGTTTATCCAGGCTTTCTTGTAATGCCGCACGAGCATCCAGATGACGATCATTCCAAAGTTTGGTGGTGATGAAAATGTCTTCGCGGGGGATATCACTTTCCTTTAAGGCTTTCCCCACGCCCTCTTCGTTATGAAACATTGCTGCCGTATCAATGGAACGATAACCGACTTCTAACGCGGTATGGATAGATTTAACAACCTGTTCATTACTCGCTTTCCAAACTCCAAGCCCCAACTGTGGCATGTGATTGTCATCAACGAGTTTAATAATTGTCTGCTGACCCATTCTTACCTCCTTCTGCCAAAATGACCTTGGTGGGGATGGTTTCGATATTGGTTGGTTGATGAGGTTGTCCATCCCGTTCAGGGAAAGGGCGGAATGGACACTTGTTGTTCAACTTTGGATTGATAATTCAGTAGATTGATAATCCAGTAAATTGATAGTCGAGTAAATAGAAAAAAGAGTGATTTTTGCGATCGCGTTAAAACGATAAGTACATTACGGATTTTTCTTTGACGAGCTTTTCTTGTGACGCCAATACATCAGCAGGGATGCGGACAGACCGCTGATCAGCAGGATAACAGGCAAAATAACCAAAATATTCATGACGATATCTTGATGGGCTTTAACAAAAGGGATCTGGTTCAAGAGATAGCCGAAGCCGACGATAATAATGACCCACAAGAAGCCACTCAACCAGTTAAAAAATTGGAAACGTTTATTATTCAGGCCAGAAATACCGGCAAATGTTGGCAGGAGAGTACGGACAAACGCCAAAAAGCGTCCGATAAGCAGGGCAGACAGACCATGTTTGGAGAATAACACATTGGCACGTTGGCGATATTGCACGGGCAGTTGAGCCAGCCAGTTTTTGACAATACGGGTATGACCGAGCCAGCGCCCCTGCAAATAACCTAACCAACAACCCAGACTTGCTGCGATGGTAAGCAGGATCACGGTAGGGATGAAACTCATGACACCTTTGGCAATTAGGGCACCGGAAAGTATCAATAACGTATCACCGGGTAAAAAGGCGGCTGGCAGTAGTCCGTTTTCCAACACGAGCGTGACAAAGAGGACGCCATAAATAATCCAGATGACATCTGGATTGGCAAGTTGGTTAAAATCATGATGCCAAAGTGCATGCATGATCTCGCTTAACGTTTCCATTGTGTATCCTGTGGTTTTTGCGAATAAAATAATTAACAGACAAATTAACCCCCAGTGTACCGCAAACGGCTAAAACCCGCTTCCAGATCATCAATCAAATCTTGTGGATCCTCCAGCCCGATATGGAGACGGAATAAGGTGCCTGTTTTCTGCGGCGAAGGATACTGACGCAGCCGCTGAAGCATTTCTGGCTGAGTGCCCAAAATCAATGACTCAAAGCCGCCCCACGAAAAGGCCATCTTAAAATGGTTCAGGTTATCGAGATAATCAGCAAATTGTTGAGGTGTAAGCTGGATATTCAGGAGAAAAGAAAAGAGTCCGCAAGCACCGGTGAAATCACGCTGAAAGAACTGATGCCCCGGGCAAGAAGGCAAGGCAGGGTGATAAACTTCGGCGACTTCCGGCCGCTGTGCGAGCCACTTAGCAATTTTGATACTGTTTTTTTCGTGCTGTTTTAAGCGTACTGCTAACGTGCGCAATCCCCGGTTTGCCATATAGACTGTATCGGGATCGGCAATTTGCCCCAGCAGGTAAGATCCTTCCCTGAGCTGATCCCAACATCGGGCATTGGCAACCGCTGTACCCAGCATGCCATCTGAATGACCAATAATATATTTTGTCGCGGATTGAACGGAAATATCGATACCAAACTCCAGCGCCTTAAACAGGATGCCAGCCGCCCAAGTATTATCGATGATAATCACAATCTCAGGGTTGACCTGCCGAATGGCACGCACGATAGCAGGAATATCTTGCACTTCCATCGTCAGGGAGCCGGGGGATTCCAGAAAGATAACCTTGGTATTGGGTTGGATCAGCGCAGCAATATTTTCGCCGATCATGGGGTCGAAATAATCGGTAGAAATGCCTATTTTTTTCAGAACGTGATCGCAAAATTTTTGCGTGGGTTCATAGACCGTACCGGTCATTAAAACATGATCACCGGTTTCTACAAATGCCAGAATGGAATGGGTAACCGCTGCCGTACCGGAAGGATAGAGTGCACAGCCTGCACCGCCTTCCAGTTCAGTCATCGCAGCCTGAAAGGAAAAATGAGTCAGTGTACCGCGGCGTCCATAAAATAATTCCCCTTTGTCACAGTTTTTCAAGGCATGTTTTAAGTCTTCAACCGTATCGAAAATGACCGATGAAGTCCGTTGAATAAAGGGATTAACGGCACCATGTGTGTATTTTTTGTCTCTCCCTGCACTGACCAATAAGGTTTCTCGTTTTTTTTCTGTCATCGCATTGCCCCTCAGGTGTATTTCCTGCCTAATCTCAATTATGTCGCTCAAATAATGATTAGAAAGTTAAAAGATTTGGCGCTGTTTTGCCAAAGGGATTCGCGCAACTTGACGAAAATTCAAGGTGAGTTGCCGAGGGTAGACCAAAATCGATTAACGAAAGAACAGCATTAAGTTGTACTTTTTTATTAAATAGTAATGATAATTACTATCAAATCGCCCAATGTCTGATATCATTTACAGCGGAATTTTTCCTCAGGAATATTTAGGATTAGCAAGATGAGTAAACGTGATTCACTGCTAAGTAACAGAATCTATAAGAAAGAGAGTAAGGCTAACTGATGCGTAATTTGACAGCTTCTATTCTATTGGCACTCGGATTAACAAGTTCAGCATGGGCTGACACAGCGCCAGCCGCGCCAGAAAATCAGGCTGCTGCCCAAGTCGCCGCCCCTGCAACACCGGCATCTTCCACAGCGCCGCAAGCGGCTGGTTCAACCACGGATATGCAGAAAACGGATACCTCCCCAACTCCAGACGCACAAACTGTGGCAGCGGATACCGCAGAAAATGTTGTCGCGCCAGAAACCGTGACGACAGAAACGGTTGTCACATCGGTTGAAGAAGCCTCTGACAGCGAGTCCGGTGGTTTCGCAACGGATCTGTCTGTTTGGGGCATGTACCAAAACGCCGACGTCGTTGTAAAAATCGTCATGGTGGGTCTGGTCATTGCTTCTGTTATCACATGGGCGCTACTTTTCTCCAAAGGCTTTGAGCTGTTAATGGCTCGCCGCCGTTTACGTAAGGAACAACTGGCGCTGGTTGATGCTGCCAATCTGGATACGGCAGCGGAAATCGCGGCAGATTTTGGCAACCGTAGCATTAGCCGCCTGTTGTTGGGGGAAGCGCAGTCAGAGCGCGCCCTGTCTGTTGACAGCATTGATAAAGCGGGCATCAAGGAGCGAACTTCGTTCCGCATGGAGCGTGCCGTTGCCGCCATCAGCCGCAATATGGGGCGTGGTAACGGCTATCTGGCGACCATCGGCGCAATCTCCCCATTTGTGGGGCTGTTTGGTACAGTTTGGGGGATCATGAACAGCTTTATCGGTATCGCGCATTCACAAACCACGAACCTGGCCGTTGTTGCACCGGGTATTGCGGAAGCACTGTTGGCGACAGCACTGGGGCTGGTGGCCGCGATCCCGGCGGTCGTGATTTATAACGTCTTTGCCCGTGTTATTTCATCATACCGTGGTCAGGTGGGCGACATGGCAGCCAAGGCAGTCCTGTTGCTGGGGCGTGATCTTGATCTGGCTGAAAGCAAAGCAGAAAAAGCAGAAGCAAGGTAATCAATTATGGCAATACGTCTTAATGAAGATTTGGACGATAACGGTGAATTGCATGAAATCAACGTTACGCCATTTATTGACGTGATGTTGGTGCTGCTGATTATTTTCATGGTAGCAGCGCCATTGGCAACGGTAGATATCAAAGTTGATTTGCCGGCATCGACCGCTAAACCGCAACCGCGCCCAGAAAAACCGGTCTTTTTGACGGTGAAAGCGGATAAGCAGTTGTATGTGGGAGAACAGGTCGTGGATCGTAAAAACTTGTCTTTGGTCTTGGATCAAACCACGCAATCCAACAAAGATACGACGATTTTCTTTCAGGCGGATAAAACGGTGGATTATGAAACCCTGATGAGCGTAATGGATTCCTTACGCAAAGCGGGTTATCTCAAAGTGGGATTGGTGGGGATGGAGTCCGTTTCCGCTTAATAGCGCTTTTTTTAACAAGACCGGCGGAATTCTCCCTCCTGAATGCTAATTGTGAGTGAAACGCGCTTTTAGCGTTAGGGGGGAGATGGATAACAAGCAGTTCAGGGCGGGTTCTTGTTTATTCTTTCGGTATTGGCAATTCGTTTTTAGAAATGATTGCCAGTCGATTTTGATGATGTTCAGGATCTCCCCATAACCACCTCTCTTGCCGGCTAACATCATCTTGGGTTAGGATCTTGCGCAATTCGCAGGTTATCATGTCATAAGCGTAAACATGCAAATGATACACCAAAGCGTCATACATACGATCCTGCCAAAAAGCCATGCCATCATTAGTCTGGTTCATGTCAGAGACTATTACGCTATAGTGCTCCAGCAAGTAATCAAAGAACACCTTACCCGCTAAGTCACGCAGAACTGCTCGATGTTGAGGTGTTCTAATACGCCAAACGAGAATTTGAGTGACAGGACGGCAATTTAACTCGATATCAGGCTGTATAACCACTCGATTATAATAAGCAACTTCTTTCGATATATCGTTAATCAGAGCTAACTCAAAATGAGACTGACTAATCTTATCAGCCAATCGATTATCAACACGAACCATGCGATAGCCGGGAGCAAGGGATAATCCTTTTATATGGATCGCTATGTCTTCCCCATCCATTAATGAGGCATAGAGGGTGCGATTATCTGAGCTTTCGTTCAAATGAGCGAAAACTTCATTGATCTTTTCAGGAATGACCAATCTCTTTGGCATATCCTCTCCTCAAACCCGGTGACCTAAAGTGGATGGTTAATATTTACTCATTACTGGAGGTAATAATAGGGTTAAGCTAGCCTAAATTCAACAAGAAAACTTGCTTCTTTGATTGTATTGCCCGAATAGTTAATCGGGCAGTTTCAGCAACTGACTAATACTGCTTTTTCCAGTCAAAAGGTAACAACTCACTGAGCAACAAAACTTTTTCTTGCGTGACTTTTACTTCTGCATGGATATTGTCCGGATGTATTTGGCTGATAAACTCCCGGCAACGGCCACAGGGAGGAAGGATATTGCCATGCCGGTTAACCGCAATAATCCTGATTATCTGGGTTTCGCCCTGTTTTATCATCTCCGCAATGGCACCGTGTTCGGCACAAAATCCCATGGAACAAGCGGTATCAATATTAATTCCTGTATAAATATGACCTGATTTGCTTTGAATAACCGCACCCACATGACCATATTTAATATATTTATTGAGTTGTGTTGGCGATATTAATTGATGTGCCACCTGTTCCATTTCGTCGAAAGAAATCACAAACTACTCCTTACTGATGATTGAACAACATAATAAATATACTCGTCATACTTCAAGATGAATTTATTATCTCCCCGCGCCATGGGGAGATAATAAATTGCTTTTGTCTTGCGAGCTGCAACTTGAAATTTATAGAATATAAACGGTTTAATCTTTTATATTACGGATAAGCTCAACAACTGATTGTGCCATCTCCTGCTCATTATCGCCTTCAACCCGAATAATGACCTCCATACCATTTTTAATTCCCATTGACATCACCTTAAACATGCTTTTTAGATTAGCGCTTTTCTCTCCCCGGATAATTTCAATTTTACCAGAGTAATTTTTGACAAAATTACACAGTTGAGTACAAGGGCGGGTATGTAACCCTGATGGCGCCGTCACTACAACAGAATATTCAATCATAAAATTTACCTGCCAATAAAAATAAGATTAGTGTTTTGTTAAGGAAGCGCCGCGCGTTTGAATAACATCCTGATACCAGTAAAACGAATCTTTTTTATAACGGGCAAGATCTTTAATCTCTTTATCGGTTCGATTGACATAAACAAAACCGTATCTTTTCTTATAACCATTGCTGGTGGAAAGCACATCAATAAAACTCCACGGATTATAGGAAATAACCTTAACCCCATAATTCATCGCGCGCTTAATCGCCTGAAGATGTTGTTGAATATAGTTAATGCGATAATCATCATGAATAGCACCATCCGATTCCAATTGATCATCGGCACCAAAGCCATTTTCGGTGATCATCAATGGCTTCTGATAGCGGGTATATAAATCACGCAACAGATATTCCAATCCCGTGGGGTCAATTGTCCAATCCCAGTCGGTGGTGTCAAGATGTGGGTTTGTATGGATTTGATAGAAATCCGGTTGAATTTCATGTCCATCTATTTGCCCTTTGACCCCGGTTGGATTAAACCCATCCATCCGCCGTTGAGCACCTTTTGGCGCTGCGGCAGCCGCATGGCTGCAATAGTAATTAATGGCCAGAAAATCAGAATAACCTTCTTTGATTAACGCCATATCACCGGCTTCGATACGTGGTGCCAGACCCTGATTTTCCAGATAGATTAATGCGGATGGATTATAGTGCCCTTTCAGATAGATATCGGTGAAATAGTAATTACGCAGATCATTGGCATTTTGCGCCGCTAAATTATCTTCCGGTTTGCTGGTGAGCGGGTAAATGGCGGAATAGCCTAAAGCAGCGCCGACCAACCCGTTGGGAACCCATTGATGAACGAATTTGCAGGCAATGGCATGGGCAAGATTCATATGATGATTGATCTGATATTTGATCTGTTCATCATGCAGGTAGTGATCTGGAATCAAACACTTTTTCGTCCAGAATTGCACAATAATACTTTGTTCATTGATGGTCAGCCAATATTGCACTTTCTTGCCAAATTCTTTGATCACAAATTCGGCGTAATAAGCAAAATCTTCTACGCTTTGCCGATTGATCCAGCCATGATATTTTTCGACCAGTGCCATTGGCATATCATAATGGTACAGTGTCGGAATGGGCGTTATGTCATTTTCCAACAATTCATCAATAAGATTATGATAAAATTCCACGCCCTTATCATTTACTTCCCCGATACCGTCTGGAAAAATACGCGACCATGCAATGGAAAAGCGATAAGATTTCAAACCCAGCTCTTTCATTAATGCAATATCTTCTTTATAACGATGATAATGATCGCTGGTAATATGCGTATCTGCAAAACCGGGGTTATTATTAATGACATCTTGTTGCGAAAGTTTTTTACCGTATGTTTCCGCCGCCCCTTCAACCTGATAAGCACTGGTGGATGCTCCCCAAAGAAAATTCTCCGGAAATAAAGGGTTATTTTTTGTCATGATACTTTCCTTTTATTGATTTGCATTGGTCATATGATGAATAAGTTCATACAGGCTAATGATTTCTTTTCTTAAATTAAGCTCGCTGCGTATCGTCATTAATGTATCCTGAGCATGAATAAACAGAAGATCTAAATGGAAATTTTCACCTTGCGTTTCTTTTTGAATAACCTCAGTTTGTGCATGATGAGCAGAGAGCATCATTTTTCTGGCTTGCTTAAGATATAAATGGGCATTTTCAAAATCCCCCCTATGGGCATATTGAATGGCTTCTTCACTTTTTTCTCTGGCATTACCTGCATTGAGAATGATTTCCAGAGCAACGGGGGTTAAAATATTGTCCTCACGGTTCATTTTTAAACTTCCTGATGATATTAAACAAGTTAATCCTGCTGGCTCGTCGCGGTATTTTCTTCCTCAATACGTTGTTTTTCATAAACCTTAAAGAAGGGATACCAAGTAATAAGGAAAACAGCCATCAGTACCACATAGCAAATAATCGCCCGCCAGTCTTCCGTAATAATGACACTGGAAAACGGAGCCGGTATCTGACCCACTTGGATCATTTTGGCCGGTATATTCAGCCAGTCTGAGCGCATGAAAATCCAGACGATAATTGGGCTGGTAATAGCATTGATCCACATTGGCAGCATTAAGAGCGGGTTGAGGACAATCGGCGTACCAAACACCAGCGGTTCATTAATATTGAAGAAAGACGGGCCGATGCAGATATAGCCTGTTGTTTTCAGCTCCCGGGATTTTGAAAACAGCATTAAAAGGTTCAGGGCAAGCGTGGCACCTGTTCCTCCCATCGTGATCAAAGCCGCGGTAAATAGGGTTTCGTAAGTCACAATATGGGTCGGTGGTTGTCCGGCAGCAACCTGCGCAATATTGGCACTGATCCCAAGCATGAAAATGGGCATTTGCAGCCCCGTAAACGTCCAGACGGAAATGCCCATCGACATCGCGATTGCAGGAATGAGCGCCATGAGGATAAAGCCCGGCAGGGTTTGCCCGAACGCCGCAATGGGGGAAAAGAACGACAGCAGCTTGGAAAAAATATCAATATCAAAGGCAAAGACCAGCAATGTTCCGAGGCCGATGGAAATCAGTATGGGAATAATCGCATGTATCCAGCCGACCACGAAATCAGGCAGGGAACTCTTTTTCAAAAAACCTGTCTTGGTATATAAATGAAAGAGATAAGAAACAAACAGCCCTGTAACAATGCCTAATAAAATACCTGCCGGGCCAAAACGGTCAAAACTCACGATCATATTGCCATCGGCAAATTCTGGCTTGATGAACATCATGTAAACACAAATCGAAGTCAGCCCCGCGATCAGCGTATAACGAAAATGATACAACTTCTCCATCATTTGGTTAGCGATCATAAAAGCCGTAATCAAACCGAGCATCCCGAAGGAATAATTGGCAACTTTTCCAAGGTCAGGCAGGAATAAAAAATAAGAACGAAATACGTTATAAAAAAAGATAAGTGAACCGGCTAAAATAAACGGTATATTTTTTTGCATTGCCCCGGAAATGGCTGCTACCCAAGGTCGTTTGGTAAAATTCTGCATGGCAGGGGCAAATGAGTCGGATAACCAAGACATAAACGCTTGCATTTTGTATCCCTCTTTAATTATTTTCCGCTAAAATTCCTGGGTAACTGTATTTTAAAGGATCAGGTTAATTTTTCAGGGTATTGATGGCTAATTCAAGTAAGGCTTTACCATCTAGCCGCCCATAGATTTCTTGTGGTACAACCATGACGGGAATATGATAACGGTCGGCTTGTTTCTGGAATTCTTTCTGTTGTGAAGCATAGTGTGGCCCGAGGAATAAAATATCGATGACAGAAAAATAGTCTGCCACCTCACTTTCACTTCTGGCTTCAACGGTAACAGGGATACCCTGATCTTTTGCCGCATGACGGGTTCTGGTTGCCAGCATTCCACTGGAAATACCCGCCCCGCAGCATAGCATAATAAATGTTTTCTTCATGTTGTCCTCTTATTGTTACGTTTTTCATTAATTTATTTTTTTCGATAAAAATACACTCTCCCCTATTTTTACTGCATATTCAAATGATGATTTGCACTCATGGAGGGCAAGTTTTTATTTTTAAATAAATATATTAACAGTATGATGGTGACGTTATTTTGAATTTCATGGGTGTTATTATGCTAAGGACTAAACAGAAAGCATTATTAGATTATCTACTCACGCAGAATATGCCTGTTTCAGCATTGAAATTATCTCAAGTCTTAGCGGTATCAATAAGATCTGTAAAAAATTATGTTGCGGAAATTAATGAACGACATGAACAAAAGATTATTATTTCCGGCCGGCAGGGATACTTATTACCTCACAATTTATTATCAACACAAATAGTCAGGCAGTTACATTGCCAGAAAAACAGTTTACCCAAAACTTATCAAGAAAGGGCACACTTTATTATTAAAGCGATCTTGTTATTTAAGAGAAGCAATAATATATATGATCTCAGTAACGATTTATGTATCAGTGATTCTACCTTGAAGGCATTGGTATATAAAATGAACGCATCATTTCAACGCTTCAACGTAAATTTTTTATGTAAAAATAGTCATATTGAAATCTTAGGTGCTGAACATGATCTCAGAAAATTGGTTTCTTATACCATCTTTGAGCAAACAAGTTATCGTTTCATTGACTTAAAAGTATTGGAAAAAACATTTGAAAGTCAACAAGTCAAAGAGGTAACTGAAATCATTACAAACGTTTTTGATCAATGGGAATGGTATCTGAGTGATTTTGCCTATACTAACTTGGTTTTACATTTCCTGATACTGATTGAGCGATTAAAGCAGGGAAGATATCTGGAGGATCAGGTATTACCGATAGAAAATAGTGATCTGAAATTAATCTCAGATGAATTATGCGACCAACTTCAATTCAGCTTTGGTATTTTTGTGCCTGAAAATGAAAGAAGATCTTGTTACCTGTTTTTGAAAACCAACACCAATTTTAATAAAGCAGATCATGAAGTCATTGATTCAGTTGGTACTGAACTCTACCAATTCACGCGACAAGTTGCGCAGTCCGTGCAAGAACATTATCTGATTGACTTAGCCTCCGATGATTTTATTTCTTTACTGTCGTTACATTTATCGGGATTACAAACCAGGCTGAAATATAAGATCTACACGAAAAACCCCATGTTGGAAACCATCAAAAAGGAATGCCGGATTATCTTTGATATTGCTATTTTTATTTCTTTGCAACTCAATGTGTTTTTCAATAATAAATTGAATGAAGACGAAATTTCTTTCATTGCATTACATGTTGGGGCGGAATTTGAACGGCAGAAAAGCAATGTCACTAAAATTAAGGCGGTGCTCCTGTGTCCGAGTTATCGCGGAATTGAAAATAAAATTTACCATCAGCTATTGCGTGATTTTGGCGAAGAGATCAATTTTATTCGTGTGATTGCTCATCCTTCTGAACTGGAAGGCATGGAGTTTGAACTACTGATTACGACGATAAGTATTTCTGCGGAGCGCGATTATGAAACTGTCTATATCTCGCCTTTCCATTTAAGGGATAAACATTCGGAGTTGATGGACAAAATTGATACTGCCAAAGCAAATCGGAAATGGGAAACATTAAAACGAAATATTGATTTATTCTTTGATCCCGATCTTTTTCTTTTTAACCCCGATTTCCGTGATCAGAACGAACTTATCGAAATAGTTTGTCAGCAGATGTTAGCAAAGGGCTATGTGGAAGCTGATTTTATCGATTATGTCCATGAGCGTGAGAATGCCTCTTCAACCGCTTTTGGCATTTTAGCGTTGCCTCATTCGATAAAACTGGATGCGGTAAAAACCTGTATCGCTGTAGTGATAAGCCCAAAAGGTATACGCTGGGGCAAAAACGAACGCGTGCATGTTATATTTTTGAGCGCAATAAATCGGGTAGATAAAACCTGTTTTACTGAGAGTTATGATGCCTTGTTGGATATCTTCCATCACGATAGTGTTATTCGTTCGCTCGGTAAACTCACTGATTTTGAAAAGTTCCGGGGTATTTTGACGGAATATAAATACTGTTAGATGAGGGTATGTTTGATTTTTTGGTCATATATTTAAAGTGTTGGTTAGCCTTACTCATAATGTCCTCACTCAATGAAAATGATAATGGTCTTGTTATGTATTACAACTTATTTTGAATAACCGAATGTTTTACGGTTCGAGTTTATTTGCGATTTGACCGGAAAGGTCAAGAGGCAGACTTTATTTTGATAGCAATTGACTTGCATTTATAGATTTAATTATTGCTAACTGGATTTGTGTGACAATTTCTCTAGGTAAAATTTGATTTAGATAACCTCTGTTAGCGGATTTTGCTCTTTGAAGGCGTTATCTGCTGACTTGTTGTACAAGATCTGCATTTGCTCAGCGTGTTATTTGTTCAAACTATTTTATACTTACTAATAAATGGTTGGTATTTAATTCAATCTAATACATAACGCAGAGCTTAATGCGCATTAATATCCGGAAATGGATTATAAAATCTGGTTATTCGCAATAATGGGTATCGGTTAAAGAGTAAATTCAACAGGGCGAGAGCATGAAAGCCTGTTTTTTGAACGATCCGTGCAAATAAAATACTGATTGATACTTTAACAAGACCGAATTGAGTGATATTCACCCTATAATTGATTATGCTACATACAAATTAAGGTCAAAAAACGTTCGCGCTCTCGCCCTGGTAAATTCAACGTTTGCTGCTACATAAATAAAAAACCATGAGGTGAAAAATATCACAATAACTTATTATTTAAAATGCAACCATAATGATGATTAATAACTAATTGTAAATTAACAATAATATAAAAATCACGAATAAAAATCCCGATAAATGAGCATTCTTTGGTGGAATATTTCATCGCAGTAAAGAATTTATATATTACATTTTATTAATGTGCTTTTTTTTACTGACTTTCTACCCACTACTGTTTTTATATAAGTTGCATAAATAAGTAAGTCAGGAAGTTATAACCCAGTGGTTAATTTCTCAATAAATAGGATATTATTAATGAATAGAACCAATCTTTATACTGCCATATCATTAATTCTTTTTACGCCGATAGTTTCATATGCAACAACACCACCACCACAACTAACTCTTGATCAGGTTATTGCTATGTCTCCTAATGATGCAGGCCCCCCTCAAGTATCATCTGCTACAGTTACATTTGATGGAGACGCAGGGCAGCCATCAAAAGTAGCGGGAATAGGAGTAGGAGCTTCAGCCAATGGTTATAATGGTTCAACGGCAATAGGTTATAGAGCCGATGCTGAGTCGCAACTTAGTATAGTTATTGGTACATTTTCAGGCAACGAATCAGGGGCTGACCGTTCTATTGCGGTGGGTGCTGAGAGTGCTGTATACGGTGACGCAGAAGGTGGTATTGCACTGGGAACAAATGCTAAAGTAGGAACCGCCGGCAGCTCCGGCAAACCTAACAAAATAGCAAAAAATTCTGTTGCGTTAGGTAGTTATTCAGTTGCAAATAAGGCAAATTCTGTTGCGTTAGGTAGTCAGTCAGTTGCAGATAAGGACAATATTGTTTCGCTCGGAAATGACAACTTAAAACGGAAGATTACTTATCTTGATGATGGTGCTCTTGCGGCAGACTCAAACGAGGCTATCAATGGTTCCCAACTGTTTAAAGTTAGAGATACTCTTGATAAGGCTATAGAGGCTAACAAAAAGGAGGCTGACGATAACCTGACAGCACAACATAAAGTGATTACCGACAATAAGAACACCGTGGATGCTAATTTCGTGGAACACAAGAAATTTATCGACAGTAACACGACTGCTATTACCACCAATAAGAAAGCCGCAGATGATAAATTCGCGGAACAAGATAAGTCGCTTAAAAATATCATGAAAAGTGGAGTCGGCCTTATTCAGCTCACTGAGGATAATAAAACAATTATGGTCAGTAAACTTGCTGACGATGCGACAACATTTAACCTTGAAAATAAAAATATAACTGGGGTTAAACAAGGCGAAGTTAGCCAATCATCGACAGAGGTTGTCACAGGATCTCAACTCTACGCGACAAATCAAAAAGTTGATAATAACACAAGCGGAATTAATGCTAACACAAGCGGAATTAATGCTAACACAAGCGGAATTAATGCTAACACAAGCAGGATTAATGCTAACACAAGCAGGATTAATGCTAATACGAGCTGGATTAATGATAATACGAACAGAATTGATAATCTGGAAAACAAAATGAGTGCTGTAGATAAAGAACTTGGCAAGATTGATAAAAAAGTAAATAGGGGCTTAGCGATGTCGGCGGCAATGAATGGCTTATTTCAGCCTTATGGCGTCGGCAAAGCGAATATATCAGTCGCTTTTGGTGGATATGGCGATCATCAGGCTGTAGCTGTCGGCTCAGGGTATCGGGTTAATGAAAACGTTGCTTTTAAAGTGGGTGTATCAACAACAGGCTCCTCAAAAGCAATGTATAATACAGCGGTAAATATAGAGTGGTAATAGGGTCATATAACACAAAAGGCTGGGAATCTATTTCTCAGCCTTATCATTATAAAAAACATATTGTTTTTAGCAGCTGTTGATAACGGCTATTCCTTTACAAATTCATACTTAAACAAAGTTACCGCGGCAGTAATGCGGGGTGTAATATTTGTACCGTACTGGCGTGATTATAAAATTCGCAGATACTTGTCAATAATATCAAATCATGACTATCACTTAATTTTTGGCCATTATTGGCGAAAAATATAAATTGATATAAGAAAATAACTTATCTTCATGGGAATTTCATTTTTTATTACGTCGTTTATTATTTATAACTTATTGTTTTTAATAAATTATTAGCATAATTAATATAATTAGATTATGGGATACATCTCTATAATGTGACATCCTTCACAGGATGGCATTTTTCGCTAATTTTTGTTAGCAAAAGGCTTTGTTAGATCTTAATATTGTCATTGCTTGTTACAAATTTAACATCTGATTAACTAAAGCGAGTAAGATATTTTGCCTACCCGATTCTTTATTACTCCAGAGAAAGTTGTTCTTGAAATAGGGATCTCTTGGTGGTGGCTAAATAATACAAGATGAATGAGGATGATGATAATGATAAAACACAACGCATTAGCAATGGCAATTCCGGTACTTTTCATGACGGGGGCAGCCAATGCTGCCGAGATTTATAATAGGGATGGTAATAAAATAGATTTATATGGCAAGGCCGATGTGCAAAGAACCTTTTCCAAAGCTGATAGTCAGGATGGTGATGGTTCTGTTGGCCGTATTGGTATCAAGGGTTCAACCCAAATTACGAATAAACTGACTGGCTTCGGACGCTGGGAATTTAATATGGGTGCCAATGGCACAGAAGTAGAGAGTGGGGCAAATACCCGAACCCGTCTGGCTTTCGCCGGGTTAAAATCTGACGAATACGGTTCGCTGGATTACGGGCGTAATTATGGTGTGGTTTATGATGCCAACGCATGGACAGACGTATTGCCGGTATTTGGTGGTGATTCCATGGCGGCAACCGATAACTTCCTGATGGGGCGTTCAACCGGGTTATTAACCTACCGTAACACGGACTTTTTTGGTTTGGTGAATGGCCTGAATTTTGCCTTGCAATATCAAGCCAAAAATGACAATGGCACCAGAAATAGCCGTAGCGATGTTTCAAGGCAGAATGGTGATGGGTTTGGTCTTTCCAGTAGCTATGATTTTGGTAATGGTATCAGCGTTGCTGCATCATACGGCAATTCTAACCGTACCTCAGCCCAGCAACTGGGAAGTGATTCCGCTAAGGTTCTGGCGAAAGGGAATAAAGCCGAGGCTTGGATAGTTTCTGCCAAGTATGACAAAAATAACGTCTATTTGGCAGCCATGTATGGTGAAACCCGTAACTTGACCCGATTTGGTAGTTCCGTGGACAACTACACGATGTTTGCCAATAAAACCCAAAATATTGAGCTGACGGCTCAGTATCAGTTTGATTTTGGTTTACGCCCATCGCTGGCTTTTGTGTATTCCAAGGGTAAAGATTTGGGGAATGATCTGGCTGACAAGGGCATACTGGCTGGCAAGGGATCTGAAGATTTGGTGAAATATGTTTCCGTCGGTGCCTACTATGATTTCAACAAGAATATGGGCACCTATGCTGAATATCAATTCAACCTGTTAAAAGACAATGATTTTTCCAAGACAACGAAGACTAACACTGATGACGTCTTTGGGGTCGGCTTGGTTTACCGCTTTTAATTGAGATGGTCACTGAATGAGAGACACAGGCTGAAAAACTGCGGGTGTTTTCTTGCCGAACTGCCCCAATGGTTCTCACTGTTGAGGCAGTTCATCGGTGATTACTGCATCTGCGGCTATCTTTCGGCTTCGCCGCCCAGTGCGTCAATCGTGTTTTTGATTAGCGCACTTAATTCACCTGTCATTAAGGTAAAATCAGCATCGAATCGTTGGGCAACATCTTCGCGATCGATATCATCGTTTTGCTCACGTAAGGTTTCGCTGAATTTGATGCGCTTGAAAGCACCATCATCTGACAGCATAAACTGAATGCGCTCTTCCCAATCCAAGGCCAGCTTAGTGACATATTTGCCGGATTCAATATGGGCGGCAATTTCGTCTGAAACCAAATCCTGCTTTTTACAGCGGATCACGCCACCTTCTTCCAGAATGGCTTTTAGTTCGGCTTCATCCATCAGGGCATAACCGGCAGGAAGATCACCTGAACGTACCCATTTGGTGAGCGTCAATTCAATCGGATCGGTGAAAGTCAGGGGAACAACGGGCAGTGAACCCAATGTTTTTCTCAGCAGCGCCAGATTATCTTCTGCACGTTTTGCGCTGGCAGCATCAACGATGATCAAATGGTTGACCGTATCGATCCAAATATAGGTTTGGCTGAAACGACTGAATGCGCGCGGCAATAGCGTGTGGATCACTTCATCTTTGAGTGAATCTTTTTCAGTCTTTTTCAGCTTGCGGTGTTGTTCACCTTCCAAACGGGCTATTTTGGCCTGTAATTCCTGCTTAATCACAGGAGAAGGCAGCATTTTTTCTTCCTTGCGTGCGCAGATAAGGAGCTGATTGCCACAAGCGTGGGTCAGTGCTTCACCGTGGGAATCCATTGGCGAAACCCAGCCCGTTTTCATCATATCCTGGCTGCCACATGGGGTGAATGCCAATGGACTTAATTGTTTTTCCAGTTCATCCGCCGAAAGGGCGATCTCTCGGTTTAAACGGTAAATCATTAAATTTTTAAACCATAACATGCGGTTACCCCATATTGTTGCGCATCGTGACAAAGGTTATCTTAAAACATAAGGGTGCATGATAACGAATCATGTGACGAAGCCCTAGAACTTCATCAGTGTCATATCATAACTTTCTCATTCTCATATAATAAAAAGCGTTATCCTGTTAAATAGAAAAGGTAAGTTATGCGCATAGGCATTGATCTCGGTGGCACCAAGATTGAAGTGATTGCATTGAGCGATCTGGGGGAAGAATTATTTCGTAAACGGGTCGATACGCCTCAACATGACTATCAGAAAACATTGGCAGCCATTGTTGGACTGATTGGTGATGCAGAACAGGCAACCGGACAGCAAGGCACCGTGGGGGTTGGCATTCCCGGTGTGATTTCGCCTTTTACCGGAAAAGTCAAAAATGCCAACTCAGTTTGGTTGAATGGACAACGATTGGATAAGGATATCGCTGCGTTGTTGGGGCGTGAAGTCCGTATCGCCAACGATGCAAATTGTCTGGCAGTATCGGAAGCCATTGATGGTGCCGGTGAAGGCATGCCAATGGTATTTGCCGTTATCATCGGAACGGGTTGTGGCTCAGGGATTGCCTTTGAGGGGCGGGTGCATGCCGGCGGCAATGGATTAGCCGGGGAATGGGGACATAACCCATTACCGTGGATGGATGAAGACGATCGTGCTTATCAGGAAGAAGTCCGCTGTTTTTGTGGCAAACCGGGCTGCACTGAGACATTTGTGTCGGGTACCGGATTTATGACGGATTATTTCCGTTTGAGCGGCGTGCAGAAAAAAGGCCATGAAATTATTGAGGCTTTGGCGCAGGGAGATAAGTTCGCTGAATTGGCGATGCGCCGATATGAAAGACGCTTGGCACGAGCGTTGGCACAGGTGATGAATTTACTGGACCCGGATGTGATTGTGCTTGGCGGTGGCATGAGCAACGTTGAGCGCCTTTACCAAACATTACCCGATTTGGTCAAAGAGTGGGTGTTTGGTGGCGAGTGTGCAACCCCAATCAGAAAGGCCGTGCATGGTGATTCCAGTGGTGTGCGTGGCGCGGCTTGGTTATGGCCTCAGCAATAACACTGTATTGAAAAATAAAAAAAGCGGTGTCATTGGCACCGCTTCGATCTATACAGAACTGACTATGACAAAACTGATTATTTCTGTTCTGTGGCGATACGATCACGAATGTGTTTGGCACGTTCTTGTGAAGGTGGGTGTGAATCAAACATGCTGCTTTCATCACTGCCCAGTTTAGCCAGTTTCTCGAAGCCGGTGACTAAACCTTCTGTTTTGATACCGCGTTTTTTCAGCCGATCATAAGAGAAGTCATCTGCCTCACTTTCCTGATGCTGTGAGAATTGCGAGTTGATCAGTTTTTCGCCCAGCTCTGCCAATTGAGAGTCGCCCAGTTGTTTTGCTACACCACCGGCTGAGGCAACGGCGGTACGTGCAGCAACCGTAGCATAGGCAACTTGTATTGCTTTACGGCTGTGACCCAGCGCAACGTGACCCATTTCATGACCCAGAACGCCTTCGACTTCATTGTCGTTCATTATGTCCATCAGGCCGCTGTATACGCGTACACAACCGTTAGCCATTGCCCATGCGTTCACATCTTTAGTCAGGTAAACTTTATAGTTAACCGGTGTCCCGCCAACTTCGTTACCTAATGCTTTGGCGATTTTGTTCAGGCGCTTAGTGTACTGGCTGGATGCAGGGGCAATTTTATTCTGTTCATCCATCTTTTTACATGCTTGGGTAGTAAACTGTTTGACATCAGAATCATTCAGCGTCGCCGCCTGGAATAATTGCATTCCGGATTGAGCCAGCATGCCTTGATCAAGATTTTTACAACCTGTCAGGATCACAGCAGAAACAGCTACTGCAACAAGGGCTTTCATTTTCATAATGTTATTTTTTCCTTTGCAATACACACAACTATAATTGTTATACGTCAATAGGCATTGAGTATCTCTCCGCTGAGCGGGGAGATAATGCGTTGCTTTTGTCTTGTGAGCTGCGACTTGAAATTTATAGGGTATATAAGATTTTAAGGGCATTAAAAGACGACAAATTCTGCAAAAAATAGTCATGGAAATAAACCCCTAATATTGATGGTCATGTGAATTCGATAACATCTTGAATAAAAAGAGCAAAGGGCAAGCGGAATAGGCTAACTTAAGGTAAATTTAGTTGACAAAATATTTTCCGCCAATTTTCTGATCCGCTTGCCTCCGACGATTTTCATGCAAACGTTTTATGGTTTTTAAGTACTGTTGTTTTTTAAGTACAATAATCCGAATTTCACGGGGGGATCTTATTCGGGTTCTCCTGCATGATTCTATAAGGGGCAGGGCATGAAGAAGAATGTGTGGAAAATGTCAACATTGGCAATGCTGGTGGCATTCAATGTGAACGCGGCAACCGTTGATTTACGGGTAATGGAAACCTCGGATATTCACAGCAATTTGATGGATTTCGATTACTTTAAAGATAAATCCACTGAGCAATTTGGTTTGGTTCGGACGGCAACCTTAATTAAGGCCGCCAAAGCGGAAGCCACCAACGCAATCCTGATCGATAACGGTGACTTGATTCAAGGCAGCCCGCTTGCGGATTACATGGCGGCCAAGGGGTTAGCATCGGGGGAGGTTCATCCGGCCTATAAACTGATGAACACGATGGGCTATACCGTCGGTAACTTTGGTAATCATGAATTTAACTTTGGGCTGGATTTTCTGAAACAGGCCGTTGCCGGTGCCAAATTCCCTTATATCAACGCCAATATCATGGATGCCAAAACCGGCAAAAATTACTTTACGCCTTATATTATCGTTGATACGCCAGTGAAAGATCGCGAAGGTAAAACGCACACCATTAAGGTTGGCTATATCGGTTTTGTGCCCCCACAAATCAGCATTTGGGATAAAGCTAATCTGGCGGGCAAAGTGGTTGTCAATGATATCACCGAGACCGCGAAAAAATTCGTTCCGCAAATGAAAAAAGAGGGCGCTGACCTGATTATCGCCATTCCTCATTCAGGTTTTTCCCAAGAGCCTTATAAAGCGATGGCAGAGAACTCCGTGTACTACCTGAGCGAAGTACCCGGCATTAATGCCATTATGTTTGGTCATGCCCACGGCGTGTTTCCAAACAAAGAATATGCCGGCATTCAGGGCGTTGATGTCGCCAACGGAACGATTAATGGCATTCCTGCCGTGATGCCGGGGCAATGGGGGGATCATCTGGGCGTGGTGGATATGGTGATCAATAACGACAGTGGTAAATGGAAAGTCGAATCCGCCAAAGCGGAAGCCCGCCCTATCTATGACAAGGCGCATAAAAAAGCGCTGGTTGCGCGCGATGGCAAGCTGGCCTCCATCATCGAAAAAGAGGATCAGGGAACCCGAAATTTCGTGGGTAAATTCATTGGTAAAGCCTCTGGCGAAATGTACAGCTATCTGGCCCTGATCCAGAGTGATCCTACCGTCCAGATCGTCAATGATGCGCAGGTGGATTATACCAAACGCTTTATTCAGGGTGATCCTAATCTGGATGGGCTGCCTGTCTTGGCGGCGGCGGCACCTTTCAAAGTGGGCGGACGTAAAAATGCACCGGCTGATTTTGTGGAAGTTGAAAAAGGGGATCTGACTTTCCGTAACGCGGCCGATCTGTATCTCTACCCAAATACCCTGGTTGTCGTGAAAGCAACGGGAGCGGATGTGGTGGAATGGCTGGAATGTTCGGCAGGGATGTTTAACCAGGTTGACCCAACCGCCAGCAAGCCGCAGAAACTACTGAACTGGGATGGGTTCCGTACTTATAACTTCGATACCATCACGGGGGTTAATTATCAGATAGACCTGACCCAACCCGCAAAATACGACACCGATTGCCAGCTTATCAATAAAGGTGCGAACCGCATCAAAGACGTCACCTATCAGGGCAAGCCGATTGATCCGAAAGCCACTTTCCTGATCGCCACCAATAATTACCGTGGTTACAGTGGCAAATTCGCCGGAACCGGAGAAGATCATATTGCGTTTGCTTCACCGGATGAAAACCGCACTATTTTAGCGGCTTACATTTCCCGGATCACTAAAGAGAAAGGCGTCGTATCAACCCAAGCTGAAAATAATTGGTCATTCCTGCCAATCAAAACAGATAAAAAATTAGATATCCGTTTCGAAACGTCACCGTCAGAAAAAGCGGCAAAATTCATTAAAGAACACGCCCAGTATCCCGTGAAATACCTGAAAAATGATGATGTTGGTTTTGCCGTCTATCAAATTGATCTGACCCCCGAGGGTGATCGCGGTGCAAAATAGTGTGACGGGGATAAAAGATAACGTAGATCATCGTAGATAAAACCCAGAGATCAAAGATACTGTCATGGTTGTTTGATCCAAATCATAAGTGCAACGCTAATGATTACGCGTTGCACTTAATTATGTGAATCCAACAAATCGTTCTAATGACATCGAAGATGTAACTCAATGCAGTAATATTCATATCGGTAATATTCATATTGGTAATAGTTATAAGGTGATAGTTATAAGGTGATAGTGATATATGCCATGATTATTTAATAATGAATACAATTATGGAGAGCACGAATATGCAGAAAATGCAGGTAAGAACAATAAAAAATAAACTACCCAAAATATTAATCTGTTCTATTAGTCTTATTCTAAGCAGTGTCACTTTCTCTTATGCGGCTGTTGTTCCTCCCAATGTTCAATTGGCGGATAAGCAAGAAATCACCCGTAATAATTTTTCTGAACCGGGTTCTTTAGATCCGCATAAATCTGAGGGTAGCAGTGAATTTGATATCTTGCGGGATTTTTTTGAGCGTTTGGTTGATACGGATAAAGAGGAGAATATTATTCCTGCCTTGGCTGAACGTTGGGAAACCAAAGATAATAAAATCTGGGTCTTCCATTTAAGAAAAGGGGTGAAATGGTCTGACGGTACACCGCTTACCGCCCACGATGTGGTTTTTTCTTTCCGGCGATTGGTCACGCCTGATACGCTTTCTCCCTATGGCAGCTATTTGATTCAAGCGCAGATTGTGAATGCGGGGAATGTTCTTTCAGGCAAGAAAAATCCGGCAGAATTGGGTGTCAAAGCGCTGGATGACGCCACGATAGAAATTGTACTGGCAAGGCCAAAAGCGGGTTTTCTGCAAATGCTGGCACATCCCGCGGTATCTCCTGTTAGTGAACAGGTTATTAAAAAATATGGCAATAAATGGACGCTGCCACAAAATTTTGTCAGCAATGGGCCGTTTAAACTCTCGGAATGGGTAGTCAATGAAAAAATTGTCGGTGTCAGAAATCCCTATTACTGGGATGATAAAAATACCGTCATTAATAAAGTGACTTACTTGCCATTGTCAGATTATAAAGCTGACTTCAATCGTTACCTGACAGGCGAAATTGATATCTCCAACGGTGGGCCATCGGAATTCCTGCCACTGGTGAAGAAAAAATATGGTGATCAATTGCATGTCAGGCCCGTCATGAGTGTTTATTATTATCTGTTTAATACCCAAAAGCCGCCATTTGATGATGTTCGGATCAGACAAGCGCTGGCTTTGGCATTAGACAGAAACATTATCACCGACAAGGTATTGGGGAATGGTCAAAAACCCGCTTACGATGTGGTTTCTCCGGGAGCCGGGGGGATTTATTTAAAATCGCCTGAATATGGCTCATGGACACAGGAACAGCGCGTCGCTAAAGCCAAAAAGTTATTGAGTGAAGCGGGTTTTAATGAAAAGAACCCACTCAAGTTTACTTTGTTGTATAACACCTCTGATGCCCATAAAAAAATTGCCATTGCTGCCAGTTCAGCATGGAGAAAAAATCTGGGCGTGGATGTTGTTTTGCAAAATCAGGAATCTAAAACCCAGAATGATAGTATGGCTCAAGGCGACTTTGAGCTGACAAGATATGCGTGGAATGCGGATTATAATAGCCCGACCAGTTTCTTGGACATTTTCACGTCGGGAAATACCAATAACTACACGAAATATCAAAATAAGGCATTTGACCAATGGGCATTAAAAGCCGATGAAACTAACGATCCCGCCGATTATCAACGGGCGATTGATATCCTCAATAAAGAAATACCGGCCATTCCGGTTTATGATTATGTGCGGGTAAAATTAGTTAAACCCTATATCGGCGGATTTCACATTGATGCGATGGGAAATTTTCCGACAAAAGATCTTTATGTTATTAAACATTGAGTTTTCGATAATCTGAGTCTGTTAAAGGATATTCCAAAATTATCGATCACTGCCTTACTCTTCGCGCCGAGAAGAGTAAGGGATCTTCATAATCTAAATGAAAATGGTATCGCAATGTAATAATAAAACAAGTCGTTAATGGAGAGTAAAAATATGAAAAAAATCATGGCGAGTTTAATTGAAAATAAACTCACCCAAGTTCTTACCTGCTCGCTGGGAATACTGTTAACCCATATTATCCCATCCCATGCTGCCGTTGTTCCGCCGGGCACACTATTGGCTGACAAACAAGAGATTGTGCGGAATAATGGCTCTTTTCCAGCCTCTTTGGATGTGCATAAAGTAGAAAGTAACGTTGAGCTGAATATTATCCATGATTTTTTTGATGGTTTGGTTTACACCGATAATGAGGGTAAGATTATTCCCCGGCTGGCGGAGCGCTGGGAAACCAGCGATAACCAAACCTGGATTTTTCATATCAGAAAAGGGGCGAAATGGTCTGATGGCACGCCGATTACTGCCCACGATGTGGTATTTAGCTGGCGTCGTCTGCTTGATCCAAAAATAGGATCACCTTATGGCAGTTATCTCGACAGTGCCCATGTCATTAATGCAAAAGATATATCGCTGGGCAAGAAAAAAGCGGAAGAACTCGGTGTTAAGGCACTGGATGATCTCACATTAGAAGTAAAACTGGATAAACCCGTTGCTTATTTCTTGCAGATGTTAACCCATCCGATTTTAGTACCAATCAATGAAAAGGTTGTCCAAAAATATGGCGATAAATGGACGCACCCAGCGTCTTTTGTTGGCAGTGGCGCATTCAAATTATCCGAATGGAAAGTGAATGAAAACGTCATTGGTGTCAGAAACTCCCTTTATTGGGACAATGAAAACACGGTCATTAATAAAGTCACTTATCTTTCCCTCACATCAGAAAAATCAGATTTAAACCGTTATCTGGCGGGGGAAATTGATATTACTTTTTCCATTCCTTTGGATTCTTTCGCCTCATTAAAGAAAACCTTGGGCGATCAAGTTCATGTTAATCCGATGTTAAGCACATATTATTACGTCTTTAATACCCAAAAACCACCATTTGATGATGTCAGAGTCAGGAAGGCATTAAGTTTAGCCATAGATAGGGAAGTGATTGCTGAAAAGGTATTGGGAATGGGGCAACTGCCTGCTTACGATATCCTGCCACCCAATATTGGCGGGCTTACATTAACCCCGCCGGAATATGCGTCATGGACACAAGCACAGCGAATTGAACACGCCAAAGTGCTTTTGCACGAAGCCGGTTTTAACGAGAAAAATCCGCTTAAATTTTACTTGCTTTACAACACCAGAGAATCACATAAAAAAATTGCCATTGCCGTGACATCTATGTGGAAGCAGAATCTGGGTGTTCAGGCCAACTTACAAAACCAGGAATGGAAAGTGATGTTGGATAATATGCACCAGAACAAATTTGATGTTGTCAGGTACGCATGGACAGCGGATTACAATAGCCCAATGTCTTTTCTGAATACTTTCCTGACCGGAAGCAGCCATAATATCCCACAATATGCCAATAGTGATTTTGACCAGATGGTAACTAAAGCGGGTGAAACGAATGAGACGGTGTATTACCAAAAAGCGATGGCTATTTTCAATAACGATATGCCAGTCATGCCTATTTATCACTATGTGACTAACCGTATGGTGAAACCTTATGTGGGTGGGTTTTATGTTAGCCCAATGGATTATGTTTCCACCAAAGATCTCTATATTATCAAGCATTAAAAATAAATCAGAGCCTGTTTTATCAGGCTCTGAATATAGAAGCCGTTAAGTTAATAAAGTTATTATTTTAACAGACGAGAATAAACACAATTATGGAAGGTTAGAATATGCTGAAAATAACAAGCCCTAATAAAATAAAGTTATTGTCCTGTGCCATCGCGTTAATATGGGGAAACATTTCACTCTCTTATGCAGCGGTGGTTCCAGAGGGGACAATATTGGCCGCTAAACAAGAAATTGTCCGCAATAATGGTGCAGAGCCAGCTTCATTGGATACGCATAAAGTTTCCAGTAATGTCGAGTTCAATATTATTAGTGATTTTTTTGAAGGTTTAATTCATGTTAATCATCAGGGCAATATTGAACCACGATTAGCCACGAGTTGGGAAACCTCTGATAATAAAACATGGATTTTTCATTTGAAAAAAGAGAATAAATGGTCAGATGGTTCACCGATTACGGCTCATGATGTGGTATTCAGTTGGCGGCGTTTGATTGATCCCGATACGATTTCACCTTATGGCAGTTATCTTGAAAATGCCGCTGTGATGAATGCGAATGACGTATTGACCGGTAAGAAAAAACCGCAAGAGCTTGGCGTAAAAGCACTGGATGACTTTACCGTCGAGGTGAAGTTAGATAAACCTATCGGCTATTTTCTACAGATGTTAGTTCATCCTGTTATGTTTCCGATAAGTGAAAAGGCAGTCAAAAAGTATGGCGATAAGTGGACCCGGCCGGAAACCTTTGTGGGCAGTGGGCCGTTTAAACTCTCTGAATGGGTGGTCAATGAAAAGATCGTCGGTGTCAGAAATCCTCAATATTGGGATGATAAGAATACGGTGATTAATAAAGTCACTTATCTTCCCTTGTCTTCAGAAAAAGCGGATTTAAACCGCTATCTGGCGGGGGAAATTGATATTACCAATACTATTGCAGCGGAATCTTTTCCATCATTAAAAAAATCATTGCCTGATCAGATACGTATTTCTCCCAAAGCAACAGTTTATTTCTATGAGTTTAATAATAAAAAGCCACCTTTTAATGATGTCAGAGTCAGGC
>NZ_JAQRFK010000119.1 GCF_028598745.1 Xenorhabdus sp. IM139775 | reverse complement strand
ACCATGGCCTTCAAGCACATTTAATATGGCGGTCAAATACAGGATGTACCACTAGTCGCAAGCCTTATTGCCATTCACAAAGCGGGGGCAGCCTGGTTACCACTTGATCCTGATTATCCGATCGAACGTCTGGATTACATTGTCAACGATGCCCAGTTGTCCTGGATTGTCACCCAAACAGACACCCCATCACTGGCAGTTAACACCCGTATAGAATGGCCTGGTTATAAGGAACTACTCAATGAGAAGTGTCAGGATCCAGCTCAATTGGCCCGGCACGATACACCGGCTTATGTCATTTACACCTCCGGCTCAACTGGAAAACCTAAAGGGACTATTATCCTTCAAGAAAACCTGACGAATTTTCTTATCGGGATGGATGGCTCTGTAGGATGCAAACAGGATGATGCATTACTGGCGCTGACCAGTATCTCATTTGATATTTCTGTTCTTGAAATATTTTGGCCATTAACGCGAGGTGCCAAAGTGGTTTTGGCTCCTGAAAACATCATCAATAATTTGGTGCAACAAGACGAAACGCCCTCACACTCGCTGGATTTCAGCCTGTTCTTCTTTGGTGCTGCTGCCAACAACGAACAGCGCAGGGAAGAATACAAGCTGGTCATGGATGCCGCTCGTTACGCTGACACCAATGGGTTTAAGGCTGTATGGACCCCTGAACGCCATTTTCATGAATTTGGCGGGTTGTATCCTAACCCTTCCGTAATGTCTGCAGCACTGGCAACCATAACACAACATGTCGAACTGCGCTGTGGCAGTGTTGTAGCCCCTTTGCATGATAGCTTACGTCTGGCTGAAGAATGGTCGCTGGTTGATAATTTATCCGACGGTCGTATCGGGTTGGCTTTCGCTTCTGGATGGAACACCAATGACTTTGCTTTGGCACCGGACAACTATCAGCAAAGAAAAACAGTCATGTTAAACAAGCTGAAAGAGCTTCGGACGCTCTGGCAGGGTGACAGTCTGCAACGCACCAATGGTGATGGTAAGGAGATAAGTCTGAAGATTTACCCTTCGCCCGTCCAGCATCAGCTGCCGATCTGGTTTACCTCTTCTGGCGATGTCAATACCTTCGAATTAGCAGGTAGCTATGGAGTCAATTTATTGACGCACTTACTGGGTCAAGACACTGCGCAACTTCAGCAAAAAATTGCTGCCTATCGACAGGCATGGCGTGCAGCTGGCCATCCGGGGAAAGGACATGTCACGTTAATGATTCATACCTTTTTGCTGCCGGATGAACATCTTGCCAAATGTGAAGCAAAAGATCCCTTCCGCGAATATCTGCGCACTTCAGCGACTCTCCTTCGTGAGTTGAGTGCCAGTATGGGGCTGACACTCCAACAAGACGTACATTCAGAAGATCTGGAATCGCTGCTGGATATGGCTGTGGAGCGTTATTTTGAACGATCCGGACTGTTCGGATCAGCAGAGAGCGTAATGCCACTACTTTCAAGCCTTCAACAGTCGGGCGTTGATGAAATAGCTTCATTAATTGATTTTGGCATCAATAAAGAACGCGTACTTGAAGGGCTGCAGGAGCTAAAACACCTTAAGACGTTGCATTTAAAAGAACTTCGCGATGCGCCATTTAATTATGCCACCCTGTTACAGAAGCACAAAATCAGCATAGTGCAAAGTACTCCATCCTTTATGGCAGCTGTGATGGCAGAACCTGATGCTGTTAGTGCAATGACGCATCTACGTGCTGTGTTGACGGGTGGTGAACCTTTCCCTGTTGGGCTAGCACAGCAACTGACACAACGCCTTAGTGCTACCATTTACAATATGTATGGCCCGACTGAGACAACAATCTGGTCGAGCGTGCATCAGGTGCCTTCCGGCACAGTTTGTTCCGCCAGACGCATCCCCATCGGTAGACCTATCGCTAACACCCAGATGCTGATCCTGGGTCCTGGTGAACATCTCAGCCCAATTGGCGTTGTGGGGGAATTATGGATTGGCGGCCACGGTGTATGTCAGGGCTACCTGAGAAAACCGGTGCTAACCGCTGAACGTTTTGTGTTCTACCCCCACTACGGTCAGACTTTCTATCGTACGGGTGACAGAGCACTTTGGAATAGTCATGGTGAAATTGAATTTGTTGGTCGCCTTGACCGACAAGTAAAAATTCTCGGCCACCGTATCGAACTCGATGAAATCGAGAACGTAATATCACGTCATTCCCTTGTTCAGAATGCTGCCGTTATTACCGTTATCCAAGATAACAACCGACAAGAGTTGGTTGCGTATATCGAAACCTATGCTGATCGGACAGAACCGGGACATATAGCAGATAATATGATTGCTCACTGGGGTCACCTGTGGAACAACGCCTATGAGGAGCGTGCCAACTACGATGTGGACCATGAGCAGGATCGCCAGTTTGCGGGTTGGCTCAGCAGTTATACGGGTGAACCCATTCCTCCTGTTGAAATGCATGAGTGGTTGAACCATACCCTGAATAAGCTCCGCAGTTACGATTGTTCTCATCTTATTGATGTCGGAGTCGGCATGGGGCAAATCATGCGTCATCTGGCACCGGACAGTAAATCCTACACGGGTTTCGATTTGTCTAAAGAAGCGCTGATTGTAGCCCATCAATCTTTGCCGTCAGCCCTTCATTCCGCACCGCATATCGTCCTCACTGAGGGAGATGCGATAATGCTCAAGACGATAGACGCCAAACCAGACTCGCTGGTCATTCTGAACTCGGTTATCCAGTACTTCCCTGACCTCAGTTACTTGAAGAGTGTCTTACAGGAAGCATTAAGAATCACCCAAGAGAACGGTGTCATCTATCTTGGCGATATTCGAAGCCTCGATGACCTAGAGGCATTCCACACCAGCGTGCAATTTTTTAAGGCCTCACCGATGGCTCGCGTAGCTGAAATCCGCCAACAAGTAAAAAGGGACATCTCAGCAGAAAAAGAGCTTTGCCTTTCTTTCCGTTATTTCCATGACCTGAGTGCTCTTATCGGCCCCTCTCGAAAAATAAAGTTGGAGCTAAAACGCGGAAAGCTGACAAACGAACTGAATGACTTCCGCTATGACGTTGTGATTACTGGTCATCAACAGACCCCACCGACTGAGCAAATTGACTGGCAGGGGGACTTAGTCGGCGCTGAACAGCTAAACGCACTGAACGTGTATCTTCAGCGTTTCGAAAGGCACAGGTACGTTACAGTCAGTAACATTCCCAATAACCGTTTCCAGCACAGTAATAACTTGGTGACCCTGCTAGCGGAGGCTAATGAGAATCAGACTCGTTGGGATATTGAGAAACGACTATGGGAGATTTCCATCCCGGACCTGCTTTCTCCGGAAGATATTGCGAGTCATTTTGAAGTCTTGGGCTATCAGGTGCGTCTGATACTAAGTCCAAACGATGGCTTACAGCATTTCAATCTGGAGTTGATGTTGCGTGAAGATATGTTACCTGAACGCAGCGAAAGCAGCTTAATCGTTGAATCAAAGTGAGTATCCTAATGATGAATAAAAACAACACAATGCATTCACCACAATCACTTTCCAACAATCCTCTGGCACAGGAGCATGATGCCGAGGTGATAAGGCAACTGCGCGATTTTATTCGCAAAGAGCTTCCTGAAGCGATGATACCGACTCATTATGTGGTTTTGCCCAGACTGCCAAAGTTACCCAACGGGAAAATTGACCGTAAACAACTTCCAGCACTGCCCCTTCAGAAGAGGAACCAACAGACTTACATTGCTCCACGCAACTTACAAGAAGAGAAAATCGCCCGCATCTGGCAGGATGTGTTGTCCGTTTCACCGATCAGTATTGAAGACAGTTTTTTCGAATTGGGAGGGGACTCACTGTCAGTTGTACAAATGGTGTCTCTGGTTCGCAGGAAGTTCGATACGCCTATCAACCTGCGCTACGTGTTCAAAAACCCCACCATTTCATCGCTCTCAGCCTATATAAAAGGCAAGCACCGTACCACAGCATTTGCCCTACAAAACTTAACCGATCAGGAATTACTTGAGGAAGCCCGGTTGCCTGTAGACATTAGCGCACAACCCGATGCCCTTGCCGCTGTGCAAGATAATTTCCAGCATATCCTTCTCACTGGCGGAACCGGCTATACCGGCGCATTCCTTCTCAGGGAATTTCTGGACCGCTCCGACGCCACACTTTGGGTTATCGTACGAGCGGCAGATTCACAACAAGCGCTTGAGCGCATAATCAGTAACTTGCAGCAGTATGGACTCCAACGTTCAGGCGACGCAGCGCGCATCCGCGGTATTTCTGGTAACGTGGGTAAACCTTATTTAGGGGTGGATAAACCGACCTGGTACTCTCTCTGTCAGGACATTGAAATGATCGTCCATAATGCGGCGATCTCCAGCTATGCCATGCCATATCGTCAGCTGAAAGCTACTAACGTACTGGGTACGCTTGAAGTGCTGCGTCTAGTACTACAGTCGTACGCCCCTTTGTGGCATGATAGCCCATGACATTTTTTCCTGAAAATACGGGAGGTGTACTATGCACTCACCGACCAATGCCTGGGAACAGGAACTGCTCTCACTTCATACCCGTCTGGCTCC
>NZ_JAQRFK010000118.1 GCF_028598745.1 Xenorhabdus sp. IM139775 | reverse complement strand
TATTAGCTTGTTTCACTGGCAAAAATAATTATGATTTCAGTAAGATTAATTAAATATTCGAGGTTTAAATTATGAAGGGATTTAATTTGGCATATATCTTATTTTTATAAGAATAATTGGATTTAAATTAACAATAATAAAACTTCCTTGCAAGTGTAAATAAACTTTATCAAATAACTAAAATCACAAAAATAGCATGTAAAAATAACAGTAAAATGGCTTTTGATTTAATTTTTTAATTCAATTAATAGATATTTTTTTGGAAAATATAGATTGTTTATGACGGAGCGATTTAATTAAAAACTCAATATGAAAATTTATAGTTTTAAAAAGGGAGAGACAAATGAAAGTGAATAGTTTACTTGAAATTAATGCTATCAAAGACATGTCTATTCAGATAAAAAGAATAGGTAATGATAATATTCCTGTCATGATTATTGATAATTTTTTGAAATGTCCAGAAGAAGTACGAAAATTTGCATTATCACTTAATTATGATAAGCCTTTACCTGGTGATTACTGGCCGGGTATACAGGCAGCAGCATCTTTGGATAGGAAAAAAATTGAGGAGTTTATTACACGCCAGTATATTGAGCCCGTTATAGGTTTGGATTACAATAACTATGGCTTTCCAGCCGTACTTCCGAATATGAAAGCTGATCAGTGGTCGTCATGGTTCTTGCAAACGCGATTTGGGGCAATCACTATGCCATTTAACGAAGCGCCATGGGCAAAAAACCCGCATGTAGATTCTATCGGTTTTCTGGCATCAGTTCTGTACTTATCCTTACCTGAACAGTCTCGTGGCGGAACTGTGTTCGTCCGGCACCGACAAACAGGAATCGAAACTATTCCTCCTGCCACATCAGGTCTTCCAAAGAGGCTTTGCCAAATTTTGAAGGAAACGCGTTCTTATGGAATCATTTATGGAAAAATTTACGAGGAATTGCGAGCTGGACATAGCAAATCTTGGGTACATGATAATGTTATCAACACGTGTGAGGGGCAGGTTATCACGGAAAAGGGATTTGAGGCTGTTTGGAAAACAATAATGAACGAAAATCCCCCGACATTTGGATACTTAACAGAGTCAAATCAGGTTTGGGAAATCGTAGATCAGGTTGATATGGCATTTAACCGTCTGGTACTACATCCGACTTGGAATCTTCATAGTGTAAGCTGGGATCCAAATTGGTTCGGAGAAAAACTCTCTGAACGCCGGTTGACTATGATGAACTGGATAAATTTTCCTGTGGAAAACGGGAATCAATGATTCACACCGATGTAACCTTTTAAAGATTTATTTTGATGAAGATAACAGACTGTATTTATTTATATATTAAAAAAATTGAGATTGACTGAAATTCTAATCAGGTCGTTGAGGTCTGATTGGAACGAAATAATTTTATTGTTAATTTAGCTCAGATTACAATTTTGAAGGAGTATTTATGCGGGAAAGAAATATTTATTTTCAGGAGGCAGAGAAATTGGAATGTTTAATGAGTTGCAATGACAAGGTGGTTATAAAATCTATTTGGCAGGCGTTTGTTAAAGTAGTAAATAGGTCACCAAAAAATATTGCATGCCTGATATCAGATGTTCCTTTGACCTACTTGCAACTGTATTCTTTGGCAAGGAGTTGTGCTAATTCACTAATGCTGACTAATATTGAGAAAGACTCACGTGTAGGCCTCGTTTTACAAAAAGATCTTCCACTCTTAGTATATCTTCTGGCATGTTGGAAATTTGGAGCATCTGTATTAATTATTGACGAGGAGACTCCTTTAGAACAAATTAAGCATAAAGAGCAAATAGCAAACTTAGATATCATTATCGGCAGTGACATTCTGGCGAATAATTCTTTTTCATTTAAGTTTGTTAAAGCGTTAAAACGCGACGAGCTTCATGATATGCTTGATCAGCAGTTTCAACTCTCAGCTGATGAAGAATTAAACTCGGAAACGGATAGGCTGGCGTCGATAATGTTCACCTCTGGTTCGACAGGAACACCTAAATGTGTCGGGTTGTACCATTCAGGCTTGGTAAACATCATCCTTGGATTAATACATCATTATAAACTGGAAATAGGATCTCGTATTGCATGGGCGGCTTCCTTGAGTTTTGATACCGCAATTGCTGAGCCACTACTCGCTTTGTTAAGTGGTGCAACTGTAGTGATACCTGAAAATAGAGAACCACTCATTGGGTCACTATTAGAAAATTTTATTCTTCTCAATGGCATTACACATCTTGTACTCACTCCAACAGTGCTAGAAACTGCAGATCCAAAACGCATCCCAACAGGAATAACAATAGTGCTTGTTGGCGAGCCGTTTTCGCCTACTACATTAACGAGGTGGGCTAATGATAGAATACTATATAATGCTTACGGTCCTTCTGAAGCCAGCATATGTGCAACAGTGACAAGCCCCCTTCGGGCAGGTGATGAAATTACGGTTGGATGGCCGCTGCCTGGTGTTGAAATTGAAATCGTAGACGAAAATCTTGAGCCTGTTCCCAACTATGTTGTCGGAGAAGTTGTCATTGGCGGAGTTGGTGTCTCATGTGGTTATCTAAACGATCCACATGCCACAGCCGCCTCCTTTATTTCCAGCGGTGCTGATGGAAAAAGGCGATATTTAACGGGAGACATTGGCTTTAAAGATCACAACGGACAACTTACCCTTAAAGGGCGAAAAGACGACCAAGTTAAGATTGATGGTCGTAGAGTTGATTTATCTGAAATCGAACGGGTTCTCAGTCTGTTTAGCTCGATACGTCAGGTTGCTGCGGCAAAGTTAAATAATGATGGTAAAACCCGTCTAGCGGCGTATATCTTCCCTGAACCTAACCAACCTCACCCTACTGTGGCAGAATTGTCGGAACATGCACTCAAATCACTTCCTCGTCATTTAGTGCCGTCTAAATGGTATTTAGTTGATTCAATGCCCACTAACCAAAATGGGAAGCTTGATCGAAGAAAACTCGTCACTCTTGTTTTAGAAGAATTAGAATACAATAAGTCTAAACCTGCTGAAGATGCTTTAGAAGAGCGTATTACTGCAATTTTCTTAGAGATTCTTCAGGTTGAGCAGGTTGGACGTTCCGACGATTTTTTCGCTCTCGGTGGAACTTCGTTGGATGTAATACGATTTATTGAGAAACTTCGAACGATTTTTGAAACGGCTTTCAAATCTAAAGATTTTATTGATATGCCAACAGTTGCTGGAGTGGCGGAAAAACTACGCTCAATAAGTACATTCCTGAAACAAACAGAAGCACCGCTCTTGGAGACTGAAGAAAAAATATCCTTATCCCATATAACATATCCCCCTTTTATCTGGAATGAGTATTTTCCGGAAAAGGTTTTCTTGACTGGTGGCACTGGTTTTTTAGGCTCATTAATTCTTGAAGATTTACTTGCGAGAACATCTGCATTTATAACATGTACAGTTCGATCATCAGATCTTGAGGTGCAAATTAAGAGACTAACATCCAGAATGAGAAAAGCTGGCACATGGAACCCGCAATGGCAAAAGAGAATTGAAGTGGTTCCGCTTGATCTCGCTGGTCCTATAAGCGAAACAGGTGAGGCTGCTGTAGCCATTGTTGACGCTGACCTAATTATTCACTGTGGAGCTCATATTAATAGTGCGTATGACTATGACTCATTACGCCAATCTAATGTGTTATCAACATTCAAGTTAGCCGAATTGGCTTCTTTCGGCGTTCCGAAACGCTTTATCTATATATCTTCCCGTTCGGCTGTAGAATTAGCAGATACAGGAGGGTATGCTCAGTCCAAACGTGCGGCTGAGAAAGTGATGAATGATGCTTTCTCGAGGGGACTCTCAGGCTTGATCATTAGACCTGGTCGAATAACGGGTCATTCGGAGAGAGGGTATGCGAATTCTAATGATTTTATTGTTCGTTATCTGAAACTTTGCTGTCTTTTAGGGAAATACCCGAAGGAGCTGAAAGCCTTTTATGGTGTACCGGTTGATATACTCTCGAATAGTGTCATCCATGCTGCCACCACCCCTTTGGTATCTGATACAAGCATTCTCGAACCTGCAGATAGTGAACTGTATTTATTTGATGAAGTATTTTCAATGATTTCTTCTCTAGGTGTTAATATCCAGGCTGTTGAGGTTGACGAATGGCTTCATGCTATTCAGGATAAGAATCAATCTAATTTGGAAAAAATGTTCCCTGATATTTTCGTTGCAGTTAGATATCATTGGGAGCAAATGAAACATTCATACTCTCTTCAAGAGAAAAAATCTCATATTGTATTAGATTCAAAGCGTATTAAGTATACGTCAGTCCTAGCTTCATTTATTGTGAAAGATTCATTTTAGTATATGTATATAAGTTTTTTTAAAATGTATATATTGGAAATCTTCATCTGCTTTTTATGTTATTTTTTTAGGTCGTTATGGATGTTCGATTGCAGATAAAATTTCTAAATTCGATTTAATATTACAATTGTATTATCTCTATAATTTGGATGTTTTTTTAGTGACGGCAGTTACGTGTTGAACCTGATATTTATACTATCGCCGCTAGAGTTAACAATATAAGACCTGTTCTATTGAAGATAATTACATATTTTCCAATGCATTTCATTTATTATCATAATTAATTAAACAGGGGGTTAATTATGCTAAATAGCTTGTCAAAATGGTAGGGCTGAATTAACATATTAAGTGCAATCGGCG
>NZ_JAQRFK010000117.1 GCF_028598745.1 Xenorhabdus sp. IM139775 | reverse complement strand
CCCTCCTAAAAACCTCTCTCTTAGTAAAGGAAACAGAGTAATTTCTTCATTTAAATTACCTGTTTTTTTTATATATCCACCATCGAATTCTTGTGGTGCATTACCATCAATAACAAATGTCGTTTTAAATCCAAAATTATCTTCAATAAGAGGCGCAATTGTTGACGTATCTTTCAGCTTCACTTCGAAAGTAATATTACTCAGTTTCCAATCACACTTCCCCCCTCCCTCCTTAGGGACACTGACCTCAACTTGATTTGACTGAACGATTGACAGCGGGTAGGTGGCATGATGAAAACCCGGAACAGAATACGACTTCATATTCGCGGTTCGGCGTTCTTTGCGGCAAATTTTAGAACGACACATGGCTGAAATGGGTAAGGCATCCAACTCATCAGGAATAGTTGCCATAAAATGAACATGCTCGCCATTAATCGGTGGAGAGAATGATCCGCTTTGCGCGCATCCTTGTATGAAAAACACAGCAAGCAGGGAGGATAATACGCTTTTATTATAGAGAAATTTCATGGGTGCCTGCCTTATATCTTAATCTGACAGGCACTAAATCAAAGTGGGCGCTTGTCAGATTAAGTCTGAATGACTACATCTTGGTCTATTTTCTGTTTCTTGATTCAAGAATACGCATTAACGTTTTATATTCAGGTCTAACCTCGCCATAAATAATATCGCCATTAGGATATGTCATAAATGGCCTGTCGTTGTTCTTTCTACCAGTCCAAATTGAAAGCATTTGTTTTATATATGTGTAATTTAGGTTGATTTTTTTAGCCGTTCCTGTTTTATACGTTAACGGATCTCCTTTCCCTATAAGGTAAAATGAATTCTCATTGCCACTTAAAAAGCTTTTTGTTAGGAGGGGAAATAGAATTATTTTTTCATGTAAATCCCCTGTTTTTTTTATATAACCACCATCAAATTCTTGTGGTGCATTACCATCAATAACAAATGTCGTTTTAAATCCAAAATTATCGTCAATAAGAGGCGCAATTGTTGACGTATCTTTCAGCTTCACTTCAAAAGTGATATTACTCAGTTTCCAATCACACTTCCCTCCTCCCTCCTTAGGGACACTGACCTCAACCTGATTTGAATGACCGATTGACAGCGGGTAGGTGGCATGATGAAAACCCGGCACAGAATAGGACTTCATATTCGCGGTTCGGCGTTCTTTGCGGCAAAGTTTAGAACGATACATGGCTGAAATGGGTAAGGCATCCAACTCATCAGGCAGCGTTGCCGTCAAATGAACACTCTCCCCATTAATCGGGGGAGAGAATGATTCGCTCGCGCATCCTTGTATGAAAAACACAGCCAGTAGGGAGGATAATACGCTTTTATTATAGAGAAATTTCATGGGTGCCTTCCTTATATCGCTCAAGAGCGTGTTTCAATAATTCATTTTGGTTAACATCTTGTTTAAAAACATCGTGCAGTTTATTTTCGAGTGCCATAAAAGTGGTGTTACGTTTTGCATTAGGTAGATAGGCATCTTTATGATGTATGATTTCATCAAATGCCCCTCTTGACGCTATTCGCTTCGGCGTTTTCGTTGACTCTAATAAACTGAGCAATTGATTATTGATAATGGCTTGATATTTACTACCCATAAAATGGTCTGTTGCCATCGTCATAATCGTATCTAAATCAGGATTATTCCATTGTGGGAATATTTCATCGATAACCGACTGATCTTCCTTTAATGAGTTCATATATTCCTGTTGTTCTTTCTCTAACCCTTTATCTAACGAATTAGCGATGCTCGGCACTAAATAAAACTTATAGGTGCCATTCATACGCCAACGTTTTTTACCCACAAAATCGTTTTCTATTCCACTCTTACTTGGGATTTTTTCTTCACCGAGTTGTCTCGCCTGAAAGAAACTCACGGTATTTCCCTGATGATAATAGACCTCACCCATCTCGGGGAGATATTTTTGTATTGGAATGGTCGGCAATGTGGCCAAAGTCCAACCAAAGCCAAAAATGGTTCCGAGTGGCCCATAAACTTCAAATAACCAGTTATCCATATTGGTATCAAACGGCACGCTCGTTACGCTATCGGCATCATTGACATGTCGGAAATGATTCAGTGATGTTAAGGCCTTGACGCCACTTCCCGTGAAGACCCGAGGCATACCATAAGTATAAAGGAGCGGGTTATTATCTCTTAGCTCTGTGGCATGCAATAAAGCGAGTGCCCCTCCTAAACTATGACCGCAGATAAATAACTTCTTAAGATTAATATCTTGTGATGATTGTTTGATTTGTTTAATTCTACTTTCAAAATATTTCTCCATGCACTGATAAGCTTCTAAAAAGCCCTTATGAACCTTGGCTTTTTCAGCGGGAAGAATATTCTCTGGGCATGGAATGGGGCGATAAGTCCCGTCCGTCAGCGCATCTCTCAAGCTTGCCGTTCCTCTCCATGCCGCAATAATTTGTGTTTCATTTTCAACAAAAAACATTTGAGTATCATGCTCAAACGTTTCAGGCGTTTTCACTTGTTGAACATCCAAGAATATTGCCGGTCGATAACGTTTTTTAAATGGTACATCGTTTACAATCGCGGGATAAACGGAAGCATCATTGATAACAGGGGCTTTTGATAAGTCAAAGCATTGCTGGTAGAAAAAAGAAGTTATCGTATCGGGAGTATTAATAAATTCCCTCATATCAATATCAGGATAATCTGGGTCAACCATCACTTCATCCTTATACACCAATAGTGACATGAGCCCTAGGTTATACGCATTCACTATATCGTAGTTTGGTGTATGTTTTAGGATTAAAGACCATGCTCTAAACGGACATACTTCAATCACATGACGTTGATTAAAATCCTCACCGTAAAACTCTAATCCTTTAAATTCATCTTCTTTCGGAAAATGGTAGTAAGGTAGCCCAAACTTAGCTTGTTCCCACTTTGCAATATCAGGGGCACTGTCACACAATTCACCAATGACCGCATAACGATAAAAACAACCTTTGGATTCGGCATCTGGCTTTACTGTTGAATTAGACTCACCACGCAATGATCGTAATGGCCGTGTCTCCATCTCATCTGCAAGTTTTTGCCCACTGAGAAATAAACGTAAAGGAGAAGCAAGCAATTTTTCTTCTCGGATCATGCCGTTTCCATCCGTCATTCCCTTACGCTCAACTTTACTATTTTTTAAAATATAGGGCATATTAGAAATGGGTTTATTGTGTTCATCAACAAGCTGAATTTCTATTTTGTTCTTTAACATTCCCGGGCAATTAGGGCAATAAACCGAATTAGTATGACTCATAAATAAGTACTCCTGTTATTTTTCTTGTTCCATCGCCAGCAGGTAATCCTGACCGGACATATTTTCAATACGTTGTCCGGCTTCCAGTTTTTGCCTCAACCACTGTTCAATCCGGGGTTCTAAACTGCCTTCTGGCTGATCCCATTGTTTCGCCATTGCACCGTGGTTTTCCCATAAATCGTTATAGAGGGCGCTGGTTAAGGCTTTCAGTCCATAGGGAGAACTAAGCCAGACTGCCAGCAAATGTTCACCCAATGTAAACGGAATTTCGCTGTTACCTTCGTTACAGTCTTTGGGGCGGTAAAACCGCATCGGTTGCGGCCAGCGGTTTGTAGTGGAACGGCGGACGCCAGTCGGCAAGGCCGTCGATAAAACTGAACTGGTTGCTGAGGGTGGTACCTTCACCACAGTTATCGCCCAGTGCCTGCGGGCAACGCCCGTGGTGGCTGATACCGACCACTTGCCAGCGGGCATTCAGCGGGGCGTGCGGGTGACTTTTTATCTCGAAAATTTTGCCCGGCATCAGTTTGATGCAGTTACTGTTGCCGCTGCCGGTTTTTTTCTGGTTATCCAGTGCTTCATGGCGGTATTTGAGAAACGGTTTGGCGGCCGCGTCTTTTTGAAAACGCCCGTAACTTTCAAATACGGTATAGGGGGTTTTACTGCCGAAATCGCGGAAACCTTCGCTGCTGTGCATATGGGAGAGGTGATAGCGCGGGTTCTCCGGGTTGAAGTCTTTATGAAAACTGCGTTGCGGACTCATTCCCACGCCCAGCCGCACCTGATAAATGGTATCAGTCCCGTGCGCGGTTTCCGGCTGCGGCCGGTAAAGCAGCGGCAGCCCGGCGGTCATTCCCAGATGGCTGTCGCTGAAAAACAGCGTTTCATCCTCAAACCAGAAGCTGATGCCTTCTTCCGCTGCTAATCGGCTGAAAAACCCATAGTCCGATTCCCGCTTCTGGGTCACATATTCTCGGTCCTGATGGGGATCGTAGAGTTTCGAATCGGCGCGGACTTTATGCTTTTTCAACAGGCTATTCAGGATGGCAGGGATATTCTGCTGATGGAAAATCCGGCTGTCCTGATTGAGCGTCAGACGCCAGAGCGCAGGCCGAACCGTCACGCTATAGAGCGTCTTATTGCCATCGGTGCCCGCCCAGTCCGCATGGGAGACGATGCCGGTAATTTTGCGTTGCCGTGTTTCCCCGTTAAATACCTGTAACACCGCTTCCTGCATCAGCAGCGTGGTTAAATCAATTTCCGGCTTTGGCTTAAAGGGATTTTCTGGCAAAGACTGAACCAGCGTCAGGTTGAGGGTAAACAGTTCAGATAACCCTTCCTGAAGGGAAAACTCCCCCACGGCAAAGGGGGTTTCAGGCAGGCCGGCTATCTGAAACGTAAAGCGTAATCCGCTTTTGGCCGCCGTTAACCCGTTTATTATATTCATTCTATTTTGCTCCTTGTTATGATCCCTGACGAATTACATTTCCATG
>NZ_JAQRFK010000116.1 GCF_028598745.1 Xenorhabdus sp. IM139775 | reverse complement strand
AGATGATAAACAGCTTGTTCGGGATTGAAAACAGGATTTGTCTGGCGGCAATAGCGCGGTGGTCCCACCTGACCCCATGCCGAACTCAGCAGTGAAACGCCGTCGCGCCGATGGTAGTGTGGGGTCTCCCCATGCGAGAGTAGGGCACTGCCAGACATCACTTTATAAGTGTTGCCCGATTGGCAACACTTTTTATCTTCAGCATTTGCTGATATGGCTCAGTTGGTAGAGCACACCCTTGGTAAGGGTGAGGTCCCCAGTTCGAATCTGGGTATCAGCACCATGAATAATATGTTCGGCAAATAAAACAGAATTTGCTTGGCGGCGATAGCGCGGTGGTCCCACCTGACCCCATGCCGAACTCAGTAGTGAAACACCGTAGCGCCGATGGTAGTGTGGGGTCTCCCCATGTGAGAGTAGGGAACTGCCAAGCTTTAATACCCAGTCAAAAGGCCACTCATATGAGTGGCCTTTTGCATTTCTAGTTCTTTTGTATTTCTATCAACAAATAGCAACTACTTACTTTTCTTTCAAACTTACCTTTCAAATATAGAGTCTGATAGACTACGACTTAAATTACCTATTGAGCTTGAAGTGAATGTCTGTTTGTCAATCTACCCAACTAAAAGCGTTCAACACGTTTGGCATTTCAGCCCGCGCCGATCATATCGGTATAGCCACCTCTATTGAATCTCTTCTGACCTTATGGCGAGAAGCAATGGAAAAGAATCATCCTATTTTATTGTTGGGAGGCGGAAGTAACGTTCTTTTCACCGAAGATTTTAAAGGTACTGTGATTCTAAACCGCATTCTTGGTATTAATATACAAGAGTCTGATACAGCCTGGCATGTTCGTGTTGGTGCAGGTGAAAATTGGCATGAACTGATCACGTATTTATTTAATCAACAGATCTATGGTTTGGAAAATTTAGCTCTGATCCCCGGAAATGTTGGTTCTGCTCCAATTCAAAATATTGGGGCATATGGAATTGAGTTTAAACAAGTCTGTGAGTATGTGGATTTTGTTGAACTGAAAACAGGTAATTCAATCCGCCTAACGGCGAATGAGTGTCTATTCTCTTATAGGGATAGCATTTTTAAGCATCAATATAAAAATGATTATGTTATCACAGCGGTCGGCTTACGCTTGAATAAGAAATGGGAACCAATTTTAACTTATGGTGCCTTAGCACAGTTTTCACGGGAAAAAGCTACACCAAAACAAATATTCGATTCTGTGTGTGAAATGCGCCAGAATAAATTACCAGATCCTGCGCTGATGGGTAATGCTGGAAGTTTCTTTAAAAACCCTATCGTATCGATTGAATTAGCATACAGAATTAAGTCTGAATATCCCGATTGTCCTCAATATTCTTATGATGAGCATAGCGTAAAGATTGCAGCGGGTTGGCTTATCGAGCAGTGCCAATTGAAGGGTTATTCTATCGGTGGAGCCGCCGTCCACACGAAACAAGCATTAGTATTAATTAATAAAAATAATGCAACAGGACAAGATGTCATTGCTTTGGCTGCTCATGTGCGTAACAAGGTTGCAGAAAAATTTAATATCTTCTTAGAACCTGAAGTACGCTTCATTGGTTGTGAAGGTGAGATAGACGCAGTGGAATGTATTTCATGAAAGATATTAGTACCCCATTAAAATTAATTAAAGTGTTATCTGATGGTGAAATTCATTCAGGCCAGCAACTTGGCCAAGAATTAGGAATGAGCCGTGCCGGAATCAATAAACATATTCAAACTATTCGTGAATGGGGAGTAGAGGTTCTAACTCTTTCAGGTCGAGGTTATCGTTTTCCTGCCCCAATGAATCTGCTGGATAAAGTGCTTATCGAAAACTATCTTCCCAATAATCATATTGAAGTGATATCAGTCATTGATTCCACAAATCAATATATGCTGGATAAGTTAGCTGAACTCGATTCGGGAGATGCCTGTGTTGCTGAATATCAGTATGCAGGTAGAGGGCGCCGTGGTAGGAAGTGGGTTTCTGCGTTTGGCCGAAACTTATATCTATCTATGTATTGGCGTTTGGAACAAGGTCCAGCAGCAGCGATAGGTTTAAGTTTAGTGGTTGGCATCGTCATTGCAGAAGTCCTTAACCGTCAGGGAGCAGAAAGGGTAAAAGTAAAATGGCCAAATGATTTATATTTGGACGATAAAAAACTGGCTGGAATATTGGTTGAGTTGACGGGAAAAACAGGGGATGCCGCCCATGTTGTTATCGGAATAGGTATGAATATTTCGATGAGTAGTGATCAACAAAAATCAATTAATCAAAATTGGATCAATTTACAGCAATCAGGGACGGTTATTGAACGGAATAAATTGGTTACTGAAATCATAGTGGAACTTAAAGAAGCATTAATTCAATTTGAAAACGAAGGGTTAGCTTCGTTCATTCCTAGGTGGTTTAAGTTAGATAATTTTATTAATCGCTCAGTGAAATTAATTATTGGTGATCAGGAAGTATATGGAATAGCCCGTGGAATAGATCAACAAGGGGCTCTGTTACTTGATATTAATGGCGTTGTTACGCCTTATATTGGTGGCGAAATATCCTTGAGAGGTTATTGAATGTAAAGCCGGAAATATGAAGTGACCCCCAGTAATTGGTTGTCCAACTTTTTGGGGTCAGTTCAAATATCTCCGGCTTCCGTTTTACTTCCTTAATCTGACGCTTTCAATCGTGTGATTGATTCCTTTCGTCATAATCAAGCTAGCCCTTTCTCTCGTTGGTAAGATGTTTTGCTGTAAGTTTAAGCCGTTAATTTCCCGCCAAATATTTGATGCCACTTTTATTGCTTCTTCTGTCGTTAGCTTAGAATAATTGTGAAAATAAGAATCAGGATCGGAGAATGCACCTTGTCGAAACTTGAGAAAACGACTGACATACCATTGTTCGAGTAATTCTTCTGACGCATCAACATAAATAGAAAAATCAACGAAATCAGAAACAAATACATGATGTGGTTCATGTGGATAATCCATGCCACTTTGTAATACGTTTAAACCTTCAAGGATAAGAATATCTGGCTTTTCGATAATAAGTTGTTCATTAGGAACAATGTCATAGCTCAGGTGAGAATAGACTGGTGCAGTAACTTTTTCGGTGCCTGATTTGATGTCAGCGACGAATTTGACCAAGCTACGCATATCATAGGATTCAGGGAACCCTTTTTTTTTCATTAAGCCACGTTCATTTAGTACATTATTGGAGTGCAAAAAACCGTCCGTTGTCACTAATTTGACACGGCGATGTTCCGGCCAACGGCTTAGTAATGCCTGTAATAAACGGGCAGTTGTGCTTTTCCCGACAGCAACACTGCCTGCGATACCAATAACATAAGGTATTTTTTGTTCATCTGTTCCCAGAAATTGCTCAAGAACAGCCTGTCGCCGTAAATTGGAACTAATATAAAAATTAAGTAGGCGTGACAATGGAAGATAGATCTCAATCACTTCATCTATTGAGATTTCTTCATTAATCCCTTTTAAAGCCGCAACTTCTTCTTCTGTTAATGTTAAGGGCACTGAGTCACGTAATGTTGCCCAATGTTCACGTTCAAATTGTAAATATGGAGTCGTCAAAAAAGATTCTTTCTTATTCATAAGCCAACATCTGCCTGTCTATGCAGGTTGGACAGGTTGTTGAGAACACCCGTACCCGACAAAAAAATAAATCTCATCATATAGGTTGCGTTATCGTAGGCGTAGAATTTTTTATGATCTTAGTAATTTTTTTTGATGGTAAATGCAAAAATGTAAAAAATTGTACTATTCCTGAGGTTGTTCTGATGGTTAGTTCCGTTTTTAAAAAGGGAGAGAGCCAAAGTAATACAAATCGTTTTCAAAAAATAATTGGCAGATGCATTTATTGATTCATCCTGTATCAATGTTTATTGATGAATGTTTAAGCTGTAACTATTGAAAAAAACACCAGTAGCATTAAAAATGACTGTTTTGTGAGCGAAAGAACAAAAAAAGCAATTTTTTTGTTGCATCGTGGCCCAACTCTTCCTAGAATGCGCAGCACTTGATGCCGGCATAGCTCAGATGGTAGAGCAACTGACTTGTAATCAGTAGGTCCCGAGTTCGATTCTTGGTGCCGGCACCATTAAAAATTTGGAAAGGTGGGGTTCCCGAGCGGCCAAAGGGAGCAGACTGTAAATCTGCCGTCACAGACTTCGAAGGTTCGAATCCTTCCCCCACCACCATTAACCAGTTTTAATCTTGAGTGTTCTGCTCGATTCATACTCTAGGCAAAACACTTGAGGTACAGTATACAGCTGATTAAAGTCAGGTAGCCGAGTTCACGCGGGCATCGTATAATGGCTATTACCTCAGCCTTCCAAGCTGATGATGCGGGTTCGATTCCCGCTGCCCGCTCCAAGATGTGCTGATATAGCTCAGTTGGTAGAGCACACCCTTGGTAAGGGTGAGGTCGGCAGTTCGAATCTGCCTATCAGCACCACTTCCCCTGTTCTTGCCTCCTGGTTTTCTTCCTGTAAATATCTTACAAGCAATTGCTTGGTTGATGTGGTGAAACCACCGATTCCGTGTCTTAGAGGAACAACCTAATGTCTAAAGAAAAGTTTGAACGTTCAAAACCGCACGTTAACGTTGGTACTATCGGCCACGTTGACCACGGTAAAACTACCCTGACTGCTGCAATCACCACCGTTCTGGCAAAAACCTACGGCGGTAGCGCGCGTGCATTCGACCAGATCGATAACGCACCAGAAGAAAAAGCGCGTGGTATCACCATCTCTACTTCTCACGTAGAATACGATAC
>NZ_JAQRFK010000115.1 GCF_028598745.1 Xenorhabdus sp. IM139775 | reverse complement strand
GGCGGTGATCCGCCCGTTGATTTTTTTGTGCCGTTATTGCTGCTCTTGGGCGACCTGTACCGGTTCATTTTGCTCTGGTGGCATGCTGACACTTTCAATCGTCAAGCGAATTTCAGGTGACATCAGCTCACTTAATACATGATAGAGTTCCTGCGTGCTGGTGGTAATCATATCGCCTTTGTCTTGAATATAACCTTCTTCGCGCAGCGTATTCACCGAGCAGGCGAAAACAGCCTTGTCAAAAAACTCCGGCGCATTAATGCCATGCAGCACTGACAGACGTTGTGCCAGCATCCGGCTCTCTTTTTCCAGTACGCCACGGCTGATTTCAGGTGTGGCATTCAACAAAGAAAGCGTAATGGCATAACGTTGCAGCGTTTCTCTGATACCGGCCGCCAACAATTGCAGTGGGCGAATACGTGCCGGATTCAGTACCAGCATTCCTTGCTCTTTGTTGCAGATAAGACCTTGGCGTACCAGCTCATCAATCAAGGTATTGACGACATCGGCAAGCGTTTCCTTGCTGTAACGCATGAAAAGCTCCTGCTTGATCAACGGATAAATCAGCGCGACTTGTCTGAGCAATTCACTGCGACTAATGCGGCGGTGATGCGTCACAATACTGGTAATCAGGGATGGCAGGATCAATAAGTGCTGGATATTGTTGCGATAATAAGTCATCAATACCGCACTTTCGCGCGGCAGGATAATAATATCGCCCAGACTGTCCTTTTCGACCTCGAACTTATTCATCAGAAGAGCATGATCTAACAATTGTTCGGCGGTTTTGTTTGGCACCGTGATATCACCAGTGTAAGGCACATTACGCAGTAATTGCAGATAACAATCCAACTGCTCAATAAGCTGTTCGCGGGTCAGTGCTCGCTGACGTGACGACAACAAGGCCGTGGTGCATAAATTGATCGCGTTCGCGGCTGCAGCATTATTGATATTGACCATAATATTGCGCGACAGTTTGCTGACTGTTGGCGCCAGCCAGGTTGGACGCTGAGATTCTATTGGGTCAATGGAGTCACGCCACTCTGGAACATGCTGGTTCAGGTATTGTACCAACGGGATCGGCTCACCAAAATTCACGTAACCTTGTCCGAGATTACGTAACTTGCGCAGCCCTCGCACCATCTGGAAAAAGCCTTCTTTTTCTTTGGTCGCACCGCGCAACTCTTTGGCATACGTCGCCACTTCCATGACATGTTCATAACCGATATAGATCGGCACAATCGTGATTGGACGAGATTCCCCTCGCAGCATGGCTTGCAAGGTCATGGAGAGCGTACCGGTTTTGGGATCGAGCAAACGACCGGTACGGGAGCGTCCCCCTTCGACAAAGTATTCAACCGAATAACCACGGGCAAACAACTCACCAAGATATTCACGAAAAATCGTGGAATAGAGCTTATTGCCTTTAAAGGTACGGCGAATAAAAAACGCACCAAGACGACGGAATATCGGGCCGGCAGGCCAGAAATTCAGGTTAATGCCCGCCGCAATATGCGGTGGAACCAACCCTTGGTGATAGAGTACATACGAGAGCAGCAGGTAGTCCATATGGCTACGATGGCATGGAACATAAACCAGCTCATGACCATCCTGTGCCAACTGGCGAACCCGTTCGGCATTATGCACATCAATGCCTTGATACAACCGGTTCCATGTCCAACTTAATACGCGGTCGGTCAAACGTACTGTTTCATAGGAGAAATTTGCCGCAATCTCTTCCAACATATTAATGGCGTTCTGTTTTGCCTTTTCGGGAGAGATTTTCTTGCCACGGGCTTCATCAGCAATCGCTTTTTCTATGGCTTTTGAAGCCAGCAACTTGTTGAACAGATCTTGTCTGAGCGGCAAACGAGGCCCAACCGCAGCAAGGCGCTGGCGGGAATAGTGCATCCGTGCCACACGGGCGAGTTTGTTGGCGATGATATTATCCGCACCATGTTCATCGGCCATATGACGTAAAGATACGGGGGTGGAGAAACGCACAAAACTATCCCGCCCAAGCCATAAAATCGCAAAAAATTTCTGCGCGCCATTGAGCAAACGTAATTGTGGCGCTGTATTTCCTTCTTGTCCTTCGCGTCCCGGAGAGCGGCCAAACATGACGGAAACTGGCACCATCTGGATATTCAGATCGGGGTTATTGCGATGCAAATCCAGATAGGAATGAAAAATTTTCACCGATTCATGCTTTGGCGCATAACAACGGAACACACGTGGGCCGTTATCAATAAAGACATAACTGGGAAGCTGTGTGTCACCAATTTCCAAAGGTTCCAACGGATCAGGCAAATCTTGCGCCAGACATTGTTGACGCAGGGTCAATAAGTCTGTTTTTGAGTGGTACGGCAGTACGTACAAAATAGGCCGGGTCGTATCAAGACGCAGCTCCGCAATGGGATCCGTAGGGATTAGTTTACTTTTTACTAAAAATTTTATTGGTAAATTCAATAACTTATAATATATTTTACGCCAACCTGACATAACTGCTTTAAGCCTCTTGTTAGCAATGCGTCGCAAGGATACCAGAAACAGATTTTGAGATCTGTGGAAATAAGACAATAATAAGGGCTAAAAGTTATATAAACATACAATTATCCAGTTCATTTAAGAAAACTTTTATGGCAAATCAATCAACAGGTTTGATCCGCATCATTAAAGCGGCTAAGTATTCGGCGAAAGGCATTAAAGCCGCATGGCAGAATGAAGCGGCGTTTCGGCAGGAAGCCATTGTTGCCATACTTGCGGTCATCATTGCATTTTCTTTTGATTTTGGCTTACTTGAGAGACTTCTGCTTATTGCCTCTGTTATGTTGGTGGTCATTGTCGAAATTCTGAATAGTGCCATTGAAGCCGTGGTGGATCGTATCGGTAGTGAATATCATGAATTATCGGGACGAGCGAAAGATATGGGGTCTGCGGCTGTATTGCTCACCATTCTTCTGGCGTTGTTTATCTGGGGAATGATATTTTGGGCGCATTTCATGCACTGAGGTCACGTGTATTTTCATCAGAATACGTTATTTAGGTGCTTTTGCATGCTAACAGGTTCCCAATTCGAGTTTACCTGTATATACTCACAGTCTGACTGTATAAACAAACAGGGGGCGAAATGAAAGCATTAACTGCCAGGCAGCAGCAAGTCTACAACTTGGTGCGCGACCATATTTCGCAAACGGGTATGCCACCAACACGTGCTGAAATTGCTGCGCGTCTTGGTTTTCGTTCACCTAACGCTGCGGAAGAGCATTTAAAAGCACTTGCGCGTAAAGGGGTGATAGAGATTATCTCTGGTGCATCCAGGGGTATCCGTTTGCTGCTTGAACAGGAAGGCAGTGGGGCGGGATTGCCGCTGATCGGTCGTGTTGCTGCCGGGGAACCACTACTGGCTCAGGAACACATCGAAAGTCACTATAAGGTTGATCCTGCATTATTCAAGCCAAGCGCTGATTTTCTATTGCGTGTCAGTGGGATGTCCATGAAAGACATTGGTATTATGGACGGGGACTTGCTGGCTGTGCATAAAACACAAGATGTTCATAATGGGCAAGTCATTGTGGCGCGTATTGAAGATGAAGTGACAGTAAAACGTTTCAAACAAACAGGAAACACCATTGAACTGATTGCTGAGAATCCGGAATTTAAACCTATTGTTGTTGATTTGAGTGAGCAGAATTTCACTATTGAAGGATTGGCAGTAGGTGTTATCCGTAGTGGGGATTGGTTCTGATTCCACTCTGGGGCGGTCATTTTTCCCAGTACCCGTTAAACTTAGGTTTAGCGGGAACTTGAAAAACAGATGATGATATCAGCGATGGCCGCCTTATTGCCCAATCAGGCTTCAAGCGTTTTTTCTCATCTCTTTTTATTCTCTTCAACCGAATGATTATGCTGGCAGGTATCGCGTTCGGTACAGGCTTCAATCTCATGGCAGGAAAAGCACAGGCCATGAACTTCTATCACACTATTTCGCAAATGAAACCCGGTGCCTTGTGCTAGCTGTTGAATGGCGAATTCAATATCTTTCGCTTCCTTTTCGGTCACTGAACCACAAAACTCACAGATAAACATCGCCGAAGTATGGCAAGGTTGTTCAAAATGATGACAAATCACATAGCTGTTTGTGGATTCTATTTTATGAATAAACCCTTGTTCCAGCAGAAACTCTAACCCACGATAAACCGTTGGGGGCTTGGCTTGTGGCTCGACTTCACGCAACAAATCCAACAAATCATAAGCGCTTATCGCACTAGGTTGTTCAGTGATTAGACGAAGAATTTCAAGGCGTTGAGGTGTCAAACGAACCCCTCTTGACAGACAGATTGCTTTAGCCTGTGCCAGTAACTTTTTTTGATTGATAGTTTTCATTACACCTCTCACACCTACACGATGCCAATGACTTTAATGTTATCATGTTTTTGCGTCTGAGAGTGGAGTCCCACCAGTGGCCTACACCTTTCGGTAACTATCTGATTAACTTGTTGTTGGATATTACCCGTTATCAAAATTAATCCGTGGATAAGAACGATAAAATAGGCTGAAAAAAGAAGAAAATAAAACCGGAAATATTGGATAATATAGAAAGGTTTCATTTACCCATGACCATTTATTCTAATAGTAAACAGGGTCCCCAAGGATAGCTTCTTATTGCATCATAATAGTAGCTCTTCAAAAAGAGCTACTATATGCTCACTCTCACTATCCATCTATTTGCAACTTGGAAGAGATGAATATCAAATCGTTTTATTCAAAATAACGCCCCTTCAGATCAGCCTGAGCCATTTAAATGGGTTCCAACTATCATCACCTTTTGCTTCTTTTAGATAATAAGAATAGATAGTTAATTTTAGTTATTCTTCTATTTAAGTAGAATGCAGAGATTTCAAGTCTATTCCTATAGAACCATATCTAATCGTAATGTGATGGATGGTAGG
>NZ_JAQRFK010000114.1 GCF_028598745.1 Xenorhabdus sp. IM139775 | reverse complement strand
TCAAAAGGGCCTAAATATTCAAATCCTCTTTGAGTAAAAAAGTGGATATTTGTTATTAATGACCGACGTAATGCGATAATAATAGGTAATTGCGCCTGTTTGTTTTCCTCTTTACAAATTATATTAAGTAATTCACTGGCAATACCTTGACATCTGAATTTCGGTAATACAGACAAATAACTGAACGTTAGATTTTCCTTTTCTTGTTCAAACAGCACAGCCGCAATAACCTGATTATCATATTTAGCAATTCTCCAACATGTTAACTTTCCCATAATACTGGCAGAAGTTTCATACAGTGCTGAAGGTATAAAATCAGAGATAAATGGTGTATAGACTTCACGCAATACCATTAATATTCCATTAACATCTTCCGCAGTGGGTATGAAGAAATTAATCGCTGTTTTTGACATTATTCTTTCTCTGCCCCATGCTTATTTTGTTTGACAACCATAAAAAGTTGGCTTTCATATAAAATTGTCAATTTATCATCAGATTGATATTTTTCTACCAGCATTTTTGATCGTTCGATAAACTGTTCACCGTGGGCAGTTAAAGCTCGTTGTACTTGAGTCGATGAACGACTCATACCGATAAACGCTTCTCCGGGAATAATCATATTCCAGTGAATATTGAGTGTAATGTGAAAAGCATATTCATGTTGGAATGCAACATTTAATTCTTGTGCATAATCAAAATCCCGATAGTGACGGCTATAATTGGGACTTAGTTCTTCCAATAAATTTTCATATTCATTAAGAAACTCATTGTGTCGATAATCTCGGTTATTTTGTAAGATAGCCATAACGCCATTATCCGTTAGGCTATTTCGCGCCAGATTTAATACTGTTTTCCTATCCATCCATTGAAAAGATTGTGCTGCTATGATCAGATCGGGGCTACCCACGCAAGAAAGATGTTGTTCTGTACTACCATGCAACCAATTGACCCACGGTAGCTTTTGTTTACCTATATCGATCATATCTTGTGAAATATCAATGGCAGTGCAATGATGTTGCTGCCCCAATAGATTTGTCAGTCCTTCAATGGCGATCCCCGTTCCTGCCCCAATATCGATAATGGACAACAATCTGTCTTTAGGTAGCCAGTGATAAATTTCACGGAAAAGTACTTCTGGATATCTGGGACGGTAGAGATCATATCCTTTAGCTAAACCATCAAATTTTTCTTTCTGCTGTGTCATAAGATCCTCTGCTTCTTCTGCTCAGACAATTGGTTAAGGATGTAGTTGAGTCGTCCACCTGCGTGAATAACAACCAACATTTGTTCCGATGGTGGATAGAAATTAGCTAATGGTGTTTCAGAAACAAAATGACCTTCGTTGATTAAACATTCAACGGATAAACCTTCACAAAAACCTTCAATATCGACTTCAATCGCTAACAAACCAAGATTCCAGGCGTTACGGAAAAAAATCCGTCCAAAAGCGGGAGCAATAACCATAGATATACCTGCGGCTAATAATGTACTTACTGCTTGTTCCCTTGAACTACCAATACCAAAAATACCTTTACAAACAATAATGTCTCTAGGTTGTAACGTGGAAAAAAACTCAGGAAACCGATTCTCAAACAGATGTGGAGCCAGTTGAGCTGGATCGGTGTACATGTGTTTATAACGTGCAGGAATAATGTCATCAGTAGAAATATCACCAGTAATCATCCTGACGCGATAATTTTGTTGTTCAATCATGCCATTCAAGCTCCGTAATCAACGGTACTCTACCGTGCAATGCTACATTTGCTGCAACTAAAGGTGATGAGAGGTAAATATCCGCATCAGCATTCCCCATGCGCCCTTGGAAATTTCGGTTCATCGTTGACAAAACCCGCTCTCCTTTGGCTGGAATTGTACCTTGCGTTCCAACACAAGCACCGCATCCGGGAGGTGTCACCAAAGCACCCGCAGAAACAATTTTTTCGATATAGCCGCGTCGCATAGCTTCCAGATACACGTGTTTTGAACCCGGTGTCACAATACAATGAACATCTTGATGAATCCGTTGGTTATCAAGAATTGCAGCTACTTCGGCAATATCTTCCAAACGGCTGTTGGTACAACTGCCAATAAAAACATAATCTATCTTTTGCCCTGAAAGGGTTTCTAGTGGTACTGCCTGAGCAGGTGAATGTGGCAGGGAAATGTGCGGTGTCAAATCAGATATCGAAAATGTCAGCTGGTAATCCGCTAACTCTGGATAGATGGACCTCATATTGGCGGGCCTTTCTGGCCCATCCGGCATAAATACGCACTTTGCACCCAGTTCAACGCCCATACTGGCGAAACTGGTGGCAGAATCTAAAGAGAGACTATGACCCCATTCCCCGCTAAGTTCTACTGAATGGTATAAAAATGGTGATTGCCCAAAGCGACGCAGTAAAGCGAGCATAATATCTTTCGTCCGGGTCGCTGGGTGTGGTTGACCCGAAATACTTAAACTAACCGTTTCTGGCACTTTCAACCAAGTCTGTCCTGTAAGCATCGTAGCCAATACATCAGAGGATCCCATTCCTAAAGCTAATGATTGTACTGCTCCCCCAGTACAAGTATGAGAATCAGCACCAATAACAATATTGCCCGGTTGAAACCACTGTTCTTCCAGTGCGATTAAATGGCTAATACCTTCTCCTCTGGCGAAAATATTAACTCCAATCGACTTAGCAAAATCCATTGCTTCATTAACACGTTCAGCCATTCGTTTATCGGGAACTATTACTGAATGATCGAAGAAAAAACCAATTCTTTCGGGATGCAAGACCTGTTTTAAATTATGTTGGCGGAAAAGATTAGCGATAGTTGGTGAATTACCATCCTGAACATAAATTCTATCGACCTCAACTGTGATCAATTCTTTAGCCTCAACTTTAGTATTTTGGCTATGTTCAGCAATAATTTGATTAACAATTGGCTGATCATAAGTCGTCATGCTATTGCTCCCTCTGCCTGACGATAGAGTTCACATAATGTATGAGCAGGTATTCCTCCTGGATGTTTTTCAGCCGCTTTTCGTACCAGAGATAGACAGTGTTCCAATGTTTGAGGCACTGTTTCTATACCTCTTTCTTCTAAAATATTTTGCAAGACCGCCCGACCGGAATGTTTACCGATCACCATGCGACGCTGACCACCAACCATGGTCGGTTCGAAGGGCTCAAAAGTTTTGCTGTCTTTTAACATTCCATTGACATGGATGCCGGACTCGTGTGCAAAAACATTGCTGCCAACAATAGGTTGCCAAGGGGAAATAGAATATCCGCTAGCCTGAGCCACTTTGTGAGAGAGGCTGGTAAGCTGCTGGGTATCAACACCGACATCTATTTGATAAAAATGTTGCAAAGCCATAACTATCTGAGACAGATCCGGCATTCCGGCTCGCTCCCCCATTGCGTTAACACAAACGTGAAAATAACGCGCTCCAGCTTCAAGACCCGCCAGCGTATTTGCCACAGCCAGCCCAAAATCATTATGGCAATGGCATTGTAGATTAATAGATGATGCCTCACGAACGGCGTAGACTCGTTGTGCATATTGTTGACTGTTAAGAATACCGATGGTATCTGAAAGACGCAGACGGTCAGCGCCAGCTTCTGCAACATTGCCCGCATATTCTTGCAGGAAACTGATTTCAGTTCGGCCGACATCTTCCGCACTGATTGAAACGAAAATACCTTTATCTTTAGCGAATTTGATCATATCGCTGGACGTAGTTAACAACCAATTTCTGTCTTTGCTTACGCTGTGTTTAAGATGAATATTTGAAGTTGGCAGACCAATGTGTATCGCCTTAAATCCCAGAGAGAGGGAATATTTAATATCTTCAAGTACACCACGGTTCCAACCGATGATATTCACTTCATCCTTGCGTTCCAGAATTTCTTGTAATGCAAGTACTTCATCGCCTTTCATCGCTGGAATACCGGCTTCTATCCATTTAACACCAGCTTCTACTAATGAATTAAAAATACTCACTTTAGTTTTTTTTGAAAATGCAACCCCCGGAGCTTGCTCGCCATCACGTAAAGTTGTATCTTCCAAAATAATATTCTCTTTAATAGTCATAGCATCGTCACCTTATTTTTATTGATGGGAAGTTAGTTAAATGTGAAATATGCTGGTAGGTTTAGGAATGTTTAATTTTTCTCTTAATGTTCCATCTTTGTATTTGGTCTTGAATATATTAAGTTTTTGCAATTCAGGAACAACATAATTAATAAATTCATCTAAACATCCAGACATACTGGGAGGCATAATATTAAATCCATCGCAGGCATTTTCATGAAACCATTGAGCTATTTGGGTGGCAACTTGTTGGTAAGAACCAACAAATACTAAATGCCCTCTGGAAATAATGATTTTTTCGTACAACTGCTTAATCGTTAAAGATTCCGATTTAGACATTTTTTCAATAAGTTCCCGACGGCTCTGATTACCATTAGAAACAGGAATGTCAGGCGCGGTTGGTTAATATCGTATGCTGACAAATCAATACCACCAAGCAAATCGGATAACATACTAAGACCAAATTTTGGATGAATAAGCTTCCGAAAATTATTGAATTTCTCTTTGGCACTATCCTCATCTGGGCCAATAAAAAAGCACAACCCTGGCATGATTAAAACATCGTTATAGTCTCTATCATATTTATTAAGCCGAAATTTCAAATCCCTATAAAATGCTTTTGCTGAGTCAATGTCTGGTTGTGCAGTAAACACTAATTCAGCTGTTCTGGCGGCAAGTTCTTTACCGGGTTCAGAGGAGCCTGCTTGTACAATAATTGGGTGTCCTTGAGGAGGCCGAGAAATATTCAGGGGGCCTTTTACAGAAAAATATTTTCCTTGGAAATTTAGTTCATGGCATTTTGACGGAACATAAAAAATACCACTTTGTTTATCGCGAGGTAAGGCATCATCATCCCAGCTTTCGCTGCATGAGATTTAGAGGAAGTCACCAGATTCCAGCCAGCACGCCCATGACTAATGTGATCCAACGAAGCGAATTCGCGGGCAATATTAAATGGATGTTTGTAGGTGGTCGAAGCCGTGGCAACCAAACCGATATGTTGAGTAACCATCGCTAATGCTGATAGTAACGTCATAGGTTCAAATACCACGACCCTGCTCCCATAACCTAGCTGGTCATCCTGAAAAACAGAGGGAGTATCAGAAAGAAAAATTAAATCGAGTAAGCCCTTTTCTGCTGTACGGGCCATATTCAGATAATGATCTATATCCAGTGCT
>NZ_JAQRFK010000113.1 GCF_028598745.1 Xenorhabdus sp. IM139775 | reverse complement strand
GCGAGGCTGAGGTGTTGTGGGCCGGGATGGTGAAACAAGGGAGCCAGACGAGTATGGAGTGAGAGCAGTTCTTGTTCCCAGGCATTGGTCGGTGAGTGCATAGTACACCTCCCGTATTTTCAGGAAAAAATGTCATGGGCTATCATGCCACAAAGGGGCGTACGACTGTAGTATTAGGCCGCACTGCATCGGGCACGTTGCAACTTAGCGAAGATGCCACTGGATTACGCTTCGAATTAACCCCACCGGATACCCAATTAGGCAGCGATGTATTAACGCTGGTTGAACGCGGGGATATCTCCGGCATGTCTTTCGGGTTCAGGGCGATTAAAGACCAGTGGGATATTGGTCAGGAACCGTATGTCAGAACCGTCTTGGAGGCTGAATTACGGGAAATCACCATCACCAGTCTGCCCGCCTACCCTGAGAGCGGCGTAGAGATTGCCAAGCGTTCGCTGAATACCATTAAACCCAGCGACACTGACTTGCGTCATTACTGGCTGCAATTGTCTGAGGTGTAACTATGTGGACGTTTAAGCGCAAAGCACCTGAAACCCGTAGTATGACGATGGAGGAGTTTCTTTTTCTGGCAGGCGTATCTAACACTAAATCGGGGGAGCATGTTTCACCCTCCACAGCGGAAGGTTTACCCGCCGTGATGAATGCCGTCACGGTGATTAGTGAAGCCGTTGCATCCATGCCTTGCTACCTCTATCGGGTTCAACACCAGAACAGCAAAGAGTCCCGCGAATGGCTCAGTGATCACCCGGTGGATTACTTGCTCAATGAGTGCCCGAATGACTGCCAGACCCCGTACCAGTTCAAGCGAACTTTGATGCGTCATTGCCTGCTGAATGGTAATGCGTATGCAGTGATTATCTGGGGGCGGGATGGTCAGCCACAGTCATTGCATCCTTATCCTCCGTCAGCGGTTGTACCGCAACGGTTATCGGATCACCGGTTCGCGTACACCATCACCGAACCCTATAGCGGCAAGGTAAAAACCTATTTACAGGAAGAAGTCCTGCACCTGCGCTATGCCACCGAAGATGGCTTTTTGGGGCGTTCTCCTGTCACCATTTGCCGCGAAACCTTGGGCTTGGGGCTGGCACAACAACGCCACGGTGCCAGCATTATGAAAGACGGCATGATGGCGGCGGGGGTGATTAAATCCGCTGACTGGCTGGATGGCACAAAAGGAGCAAAGGCACTGGAAGCCCTCGAACGCTACAAGGGTGCCCGCAATGCAGGGAAAACGCCTATTCTTGAGGGCGGGATGGAATACCAACAATTGGGGATGAGTAACCAAGATGCGGAGTGGCTGGCTTCCCGCCGTTTCACCATTGACGATATCGCCCGGATGTTCAACGTCAGCCCGATCTTTCTGCAAGAGTATTCGAACAGCACCTACAGCAACTTTAGCGAGGCGTCGCGTGCTTTTCTGACTATCACCATGCGCCCGTGGCTTGCCAACTTTGAGCAACAAATCAAATCGGCCTTGCTGATGGCCTCACCGAAACGGGGGATACGTTATCAGGTGGAGTTTGATACGGCCGACTTGCTGCGCGCCAATCCACGGGAACGCTTCCAGAGTTATGAGACAGCGATTAAGTCGGGGGTGATGTCACCGAATGAAGCCCGTGAACGGGAGGGCTTATCACCCCGTGAAGGGGGTGATGAATTCAGCCAGGCATGGAAGCAAACCGTCGAAATCAAGCAACCACCGGAGGGCAAGGCATGAGGGCAGGCAGATTGAGACACCGGATCACCCTTCAGAAAAACGAATCAAGCCGCTCGCCGATGGGGTCGGTGATAAACAAATGGGTGGATGTTGCCGACGTTTGGGCAGAAGTACAGCCGATTAGCGGGCGGGAACTGGTCGCATCCGGTGCTGTACTATCCGAAGCCACGGTGCGTATCTGGCTGCGTTACCGTGATGATATCACGACAACAAATCGCATTATCTATCAAGGCGCCAGCACCCACGGCAAGACCTTTGCCATCGTTGCCGTTATTCCTGAACCGAAACATACCCGCTTAGAACTGCTTTGCAAGGGGGGCGTGAAATATGCCTGATATTCCCCTGAGTGAAATCAAACAACACTGCCGGATTGATGAAAGCGATGCCCTTGATGATGCGTTATTAATGGCTTACGCCGAAGCCGCGCTGGAAGTCTGTCAGCAACATATCGGCAAGCGGTTTGATAATGGCTTGGTTTTCACGTCATCAATCAAAGTCGGCTGTCTGCTTTATATCGGCCTCCTGTATGAAAATCGGGAAATGGCAACAGATATTGAGCTTAAAGAAGTCCCGTTCACCATTAAATCATTGTGGTCTGTCTATCGTGATGTGGGAGTCTACTGATGCCGTGGCAGCCCTTAAAGCGATGTAGCTACCCACACTGCCGCGAGCGGGTGAAATCAGGCCGCTGCGAGCAACATCAGCGGGAAACCAGACGCCAGCAGGATAAGCAACGGGGCACTCGTACCCAACGCGGCTACAGTAATCAATGGGGACGCTATCGGCTTCACTACCTGAAAGCTAGCCCGTTATGTGTGATTTGCCTGAAAACCAATATCTATACCCCAGCTACCATTGTGGATCACATTGTCCCGATACTGGGTGATACTGATGTGCTGTTCTGGCCTGCATCCAATCATCAAGCGTTATGCCAGACCTGCCATAACCGTAAGACCGTACAGACCGATCCCATCACCAAAGCAAAGCGCAAGCAGGGGATTTATCGGCAACAGGAAACCGAAGCGGCAAGATATCGTGACTGGTTAACAAAAGAATAATAACAAAACGAAATAACGGGGTGGGGGTATCAAAAATGACAAATGTCCCTCCCAGCGGAACCGCCCCCTCCTCAAATTTTTATACACGGTACTTTTTTTGAAAATAAAACGACAAGGAAAAAATCATGGCAAGAGCGCCAAAACCCCCAACCTACCTTAATGATATCGCTGCCAGTCAATGGAAGGCCAAAGGTAAAGTTTTAAGTGAGCGGGAAGACCTGAACGCCGCTGACTGGAACAACTTAGAACTCTATTGCGCGAACTATGCCATTTACCGAAAAGCCGTGGCAGACCTTGATATCAGGGGCTTTAGTATTGTGAACAGTCAGGGCAGCGAGAGCCGTAACCCGTCACTGAGTGCCAAAGCAGATGCCGAAAAAATCATGATAAAAATGTCGTCGTTGCTGGGTTTTGATCCGGTATCACGGCGTAAAAATCCGGTGGAAACCGAAGAAGAAGACGAGCTGGATCGCCTATGAACGCATGGGAGCAGTACGCGTTTGATATCGAAAATGGTAAAATTCCGGCCTGTAAACGCGTAAAACAGGCCGTGAAACGCTACTATAACGACCTGAATAACCCGCTTTATATGTTTGATTCTGAGATTGTGGCGCGTTTTATTGCCTTTTCCCGTGTCTGTCCGCATGTCAAAGGCCATTTGCGCGGTAAACCCATCATCCTTGAACCGTGGCAGCAGTTCGCCTTTGCCAATCTGTTCGGCTTCAAATTGAAAGCAACCGGACATCGAAAATACCGCAGTGCTTATATTCAGGTGCCGCGCAAAAATGCCAAATCCACCGTTGCCGCGATACTGGCTAACTGGTTTCTGGTGATGGAACAAGGCCAGCAGGATATTTACACCGCCGCCGTGAGTCGGGATCAGGCACGTATCGTGTTTGATGATGCCCGCCAGATGAGCCTGTTATCCAAGCCCTTGAAAAAACGGGTCGCTATCCAGCAACACAAAGTCACCTATCCCAAAACTAACAGTTTATTAAAACCATTGGCAGCCAAAGCCGCCACGATTGAAGGTACAAACCCCAGTTTAGCAATTGTCGATGAATATCATTTACACCCTGATAACGCGGTTTACTCTGCCCTTGAGCTGGGGATGGGTGCCCGTCCCGAAGGTATCCTGTTTGCCATTACCACAGCGGGCAGTAACGTGATTTCGGCCTGTAAGCAGTATTATGATTATTGCTGTCAGATACTGGACGGGGAAGAACAGAATGAATCGCTGTTTGCCCTAATCTACGAACTGGACGACGAGAACGAGATTGATGATGAGCAGCTTTGGATTAAGGCTAATCCCAATCTGGATGTATCGGTAGACAGCGCCGCCTTGCATGACACCATCCAGAAAGCGCGGGGCATTCCCTCCCAATGGACGGAGATGCTAACCAAACGCTTTAATATCTGGTGTCAGGGTGAAACGCCTTGGATGGGTGAAGGCGCTTGGAAAGCCTGTCAGACGGATTATGAAGAAAATGACCTCAAAGGGCTGGAGTGTTACGCTGGACTGGATTTATCTTCAACAGGCGATATCACCAGTATTTGTTACACGTTTCCCGTGGATAACGAACTGTTATTACTGACCCGCCATTATCTACCCGAAGCCCAATTGCAGAACCCCGCCAATAAAAATCGGGCTGTCTATCGCCAATGGGCACAAGCAGGCTGGATACGTACCACCGCAGGCGACTGCATTGATTATGACCGTATCCGTGATGATATTCTCAACGATAGTCAGCAGTTTGATATTAAGCTGGTGGGTTTTGACACATGGAACGCTACCCATTTACGCACGCAATTACAAGGCGCAGGGCTGGATGTTGAGCCGTTCCCGCAAACCTATATGCGCTTTAGTCCCGTGGCTAAATCGGCTGAGGTGTTCGTTAATCGTAAGGTCATTCGTCACAACGGCGATCCGGTGCTTTCGTGGGCGATGTCTAATGTGGTGATGGAAACTGACGCGAACGCGAATATCAAACCGAACAAAAAGAAATCCGCTAACAAGATTGACCCTGCAATTGCGTTCCTGATGAGTTTTGGCACATGGCAGATTGAGCATGAAGAGTTTGCGTTTAGCTTAAGTGAAGAGCAGCAAGAGCGCCTTAACATGTTCAATGGGATATAACGTAAAAAGTTAAGCTGTTTTACTGGTTCACTTATTGAATTTGATAAACCAATTCATTAAAGTAGCCCCGCCATCGGCAAAATCCGGTGGTAAGGTTTCGCAGCCTTGTAATGAACTATCCACTGGTAGGATATCTCTACCAGTGTGTCTGCTATCACCCTTTCAATGGTGGTTCAGGCAGGGGAGGCTTCGGCCTCGCCGGTTGATAGTTCCCGGTACTGCGAACCCTGTTTGAATCACCACCATCAATTTTATCAATTAATGGAAAGGGTAGCAGGAATGAATAACGTTAGAAATGACTGGCATCAAGCCGATATAATTGCTGCATTACGTAAGCGTGGCACAACCTTAGCGGCTGTTTCTCGTGAAGCAGGGCTCAGTTCATCAACCCTGGCAAATACTCTCAGTAGGCCGTGGCCTAAAGGTGAATGGATAATCGCGAACTATCTCGGCATACATCCCTCTGAAATTTGGCCTAGTACTACAGTCGTACGCCCCATTGTGGCATGATAGCCCATGACATTTTTTCCTGAAAATACGGGAGGTGTTCAATGCACTCACCGACCAATGCCTGGGAACAGGAACTGCTCTCACTTCATACCCATCTGGCTCC
>NZ_JAQRFK010000112.1 GCF_028598745.1 Xenorhabdus sp. IM139775 | reverse complement strand
CCGAGGTTCAGTTGTGTATCATTCACCAAATCCGCAACTCGCTCAAGTACGTGGCCTCAAAGCACCACAAGGCTTTCATGGCTGACCTGAAGCCATTCTATCGGGCGGTTTCAAAAGAGGCGGCAGAAAGTGCACTGGACGAGTTGGACATGAAATGGGGCCAACACTATCCGGTCGTCATCCAGAGCTGGCGTCGTAAATGGGTTAATCTGTCGGCTTACTTCCGCTACCCGGCGGCTATCCGCAAGGTTATTTACACGACGAATGCTATCGAGTCGGTACACCGTCAGTTCAGAAAGCTGACGAAAACAAAAGGCGCGTTCCCAAATGAAAACAGCCTGCTCAAACTGCTTTATCTGGGGCTTCTCAATGCCCAGGAAAAGTGGACGATGCCAATCCAAAGCTGGAACCTGACGCTGTCTCAGCTGTGTATTTACTTTGAAGGGCGTCTGGATAATGTGATAACGTTATAACAGCTAAATTATCGTGACACAGAATACTGAACGCCCTCTAAAATTTCTTTTTCTCTTGGGGTCAGTGCTTGCAAGGCAGCAACTTCCTGAGGTTTTTGACGCAGGGCTTTTAGGGCATCAGCACAGAGGTAAATTTCGCCTTTATGGACAGCACGGACCGCCTGGATTAACTCTTCTGGCCCGCAACATTTTGTGAGATAACCTCGCGCCCCTGAATCCAGCGCACTTTGTACCAGTGCAGCCGTATCATAAATACTGAGCATAATTGTGCGAAAATTTGGGCAGGTGGGACGCAGCCGTGCCAGAAGCTGTAGGCCACTTTCGTTGGGCATGGAGATATCCATGATGACGATATCAATCGTTTTTCTGAGTAAATCCGGCCATGCTTCATTGGCACTACTGTATTGACCTACGATGTTAATATCATCTTCAAGTGTCAATAATTGGGCAAAGCCTGAACGGACAACAACATGGTCATCAATGAGGGCAATTTTTATCTTCATTTTTATTGTATGTTGTAGGGTGTTTTATAATAAATTCGTTTAGATATCATAATGTTCATAAAATAAATAAACTAAATTTGTTAGTTAGATAACAAATTTTATTTTTAGATTGCTAAACCCTATTGGTTTCAATTGGTTATTATTATTTGATTTCTGTTCCTATACCTCTATGCAGGTAACGAAAAATTTTAGTGCGACTACCGCGATGGTTTTTGTGCTGATAACTCAAGTCATTAACAAAAAACACTCAAATTATTTTCATTGTTTAAGCTATTATGTAAATCAATATGGTTTTTTTAATATGTTAAAGTAAATATTCATAATTATTAGTAAAGTCTTTTTTCAAAAACTACATATTATGAATATATAAAAGATATTGAAATAATTGATGAATTGAAATGTAAATTTAGGCGTTATATTCTATTCAGGTGTTTTTATAATGCTGATTTTCACTATAGCCTTTTCTCCTATAAAAATGGAATGTTCTTCTCTACATGGGAAAAACATTATTGCATTATCAAATACACTTTATTGTTTTTCTATTGTTATTTTTAGGAAAAACGACGTATAGAACACAAAGAAGGTCTTACAGATGAAAGCGCTTATCATAATTGACATGTTGAATGATTTTGTCACAGGTGTGCTCGCTAATGAAAAGCAGGCAACGGAAATTATCCCGGTAATCCAACGAGCGGTTAACTATGCCAGAAATCAACCGGATTGGTTAGTGGTGTATGCTAATGATGCACATTGTGCAGATGACCGAGAGATGAGCATTTGGGGAAAACACGCGATGGCGGGAACATGGGGAGCGGAGGTGGTTGATGCTCTGGCCCCTATTGGCGCCGAACGTGAAATTGTTTTTCCCAAACATTTTTATAGTGCCTTTGATGGAACCAATCTGGACGATGTTTTCAAGCAATACGGTGTCACAGACGTTGTTTTGACAGGGCAGCATACTAATTGCTGTGTCCGGCATACCGCCTATAGTGCATTTACCCGGGGTTATGATGTCACCGTGTTGTCTGATGCAGTCTGCGTTTTACCTGAGGTTGACCATAGTGAAGCGCTTGATTATTTAAAAACCGTTTATGGTGTTGAAATTACAACAAGTATCGAGTTAGGTGTGCCGCCAAAATAATAAATCATGCGATATTTGATGAATATGAAATTAATGACTGGCAGATTGATATTCTGCCAGTCAAATAGATCAGGCCGAATATAACGATTTATTAATAAGGTAACGATAGGTCAGGTAAATTTCGGCCGTAATAGATTTCTTGTATCTCTTTTTTAAGTAAACGGATGATTTCCTGCTTTTCCGTTTCATTTAATTCTTCGGCGGTGGAATTGAACAAATATTCATTCAGATCAAATGCTTTCAACATCATTTTGGTATGAAAGAGGTTTTCCTGAAAAATATTCACATCAATCATATGGTATTGAGATTGAATTTCTTCTGTCAGATAATTCTGGATGGAGCTAATTTCATGGTCAATATAAAGTTTTATCCCATTAATATCTCGAGTAAAACCACGAACACGATAATCCATTGTCACAATGTCAGATTCCAATTCATGGATCAGATAATTCAGAGCCTTAAGAGGAGAAATAACACCGCAGGTTGACACATCAATATCTGCCCTAAAGGTACATATACCGCCACCCGGGTGGCTTTCTGGATAGGTATGCACGCAGATATGGCTTTTGTCCAAATGGGCGACGACAGAATCAGGGAGCGGGCCAGAGTTTTCTGTATTATCCACCAGTTTGGGATCAATGGGTTCTTCACTCATCAGAATGGTAACGCTCGCACCTTGTGGGTTATAGTCTTGGCGAGCAATATTAAGAATGTTTGCACCAATGATTGAACAGGTTTCACTGAGTATTTCAGTTAGGCGGGTTGCATTATACTGTTCATCAATGTACGCGATATAACTGTCGCGATCGGCTTTCGTTTTTGCATAACAGATGTCATAGATACAGAAACTCAAGCTTTTTGTAAGATTATTAAAGCCGTGCAATTTCAGTTGACGCAATTTAATTCACCTCCCGGCTTATGGGGGATTATGGGTTTTCAGATAGTGCATTCAGTAAGTACTGCGGCAGTGCAAAACTTCCTGCATGTACGGCTGGCGTGTAGTAACGGCAGGTTATGGACGTATCTTTAAAGCGTTGTTGCAGTGTTGTCAGGGGCACCTGACGTAAAGCCGAATTCTGGCTTGCCCATGCAAACGTCATGATCCCACCGTAATAGGTTGGAATGGCGGCTTGATAAAAGCTGCTGTCAGCAAAATAGTGGCTCAACTTTTTATGGCTGTTGATGGCTTCATCTTGTTGAAGAAAACAGACACCGTTTTGGGCGATAAAAATACCCCCTTCATTCAGGCAACGGGCGCAGCCTGCATAAAATTCAGAGGTAAACAGGCTTTCACCCGGCCCGTCAGGATCGGTACAATCAGAAATGATGACATCAAATTTGTCAGATGTGGTTTTGACAAAATTAACCCCGTCGTCAATCACTAGCTTGAATCGGGGATCGTCATAGGCCCCTGCACTGTGATTTGGCAAATATTGGCGGCAGAATTCGACAACACCCGCATCAATCTCTACCATGGTGATACTGTCGAGATAATGATGGCGACACACTTCCCGTAGCATCCCACCGTCACCACCGCCAATGATCAACACCTTTTTGGCTTGGCCGTGGGCATATAGGGGGACATGAGCCATCATTTCATGGTAGATAAATTCATCGCGCTCTGTGGTTTGTACTACACCATCAAGTGCCATGATGCGGCCTAGTTCTGTATTTTCGAAAATGATGAGATCTTGATGCTGTGTTTTATCGTGATAAAGTACTGTTTCCACTGCGAAATACTGACCGAAATTGGGATGCAAAGTTTCATACCAAATTTCCTTTTGTGACATTTTCTGCTATTCCTCCATTGTGATATTCATAAACACCGAGTGCACACAATAGCCAATTATTTACATAATTGTCACTTAGTTTCAATATGAAATTAACTTTGAAAGTATGCAAAAAGAGCTACTTTACATAGGAGAGTAAACTGAGGGTGTTTCGTGCAAGGGAGCGGCATTTTACCTCATGAGGCAGATCGATTCCCTTTAAGTCGTTGTAACCTAATTGATTGAGTTCTTGCATTAACTGACCATTATAGTCACTGAGATCCCACTTGTTGCGCTGGGCAAAATAGATAACGGTGCGCTTAATTTGCAGATCTGGGATTTGGCTATAGCCACAATCATGCTTTAGATAGACATAGACGGCTGTCAGATCGGCGAGATCTTCCGCTTCATTTTCGGACAGCGCTTTGGCTGGTTGAGCAAAACTAAACAGCGCCAGAATGTATGTGAATAAGGTAATTTTTTGCATAATTTCCATTATACTGCTTTTCTACCATTTTACTTAAATTAACATATTAATATCTTTGTTCGCCAAACTTTATTTTCTTAATTTTGATAAAATTACGGTTTTTTCTGCCAGCTAAAAATTTAGTTGTGAGTTAACGAAAGGTTTGTTCTGGTGGCAGAGAATGATATTTTATGCGCTCGGTGAGCTTATGGTATTGAGCGGTAAGTAAATAGTCACATTCATTTTTGGGTTTGACTTGTGATTATTTAACACAAAATCAACTGGTTATATTGATGAAGAAACATATTGTAGAAGCATAAAACTTTGTGTTTTTCTGCTATCAGGTGCTTTCAATTTTATCCTTTTTTATCATTATATATCAAAAAGATAGACTCATTTTGTGTTTTGGTGTTAATGTCTATTTTTTGATTGTTACAGTGAACGGTGTATCACTCGGTGTATCACTCAGACAGAGACACTATGGTGAGGTAACTAATGACAGGGACCAACAAACTCAGTGACAAAAAACTAAAAGCATTGCTGGGCGTTAAAAGGGATTCTCCGGCTATGATTGCTGATGGTGAAGGATTGAGCATTAAGGCTTTCAAAAGTGGACAGTTAAGTTGGGTGTTTGTGTATCGCCTAGGTGGGCGTGGTAGTCGCTTGGAGCGCCTCACTTTAGGCCGTTACCCTGATATGTCACTAAAAGTGGCAAGAGAAAAACGTGAACAGTGCAGAAGGTGGCTGGCTGAAGGTTTTGATCCCAGGATGGAGTTGGAACTGAGCACAGAAGAAACTTTAAAACCTGTGACTGTCAAAGATGCTCTGGAATGACCCTGTATCTGAATTTGTGTAATTGCCTGTTTTTGGTATGTTTAATTTATCAACTAAAACACTTCAATTCGGTTTTTGTGCTTCTCCAGCACTACTTTTTGACCAGCCGGGCATGGTGGACACGCAAATTATCCAGTATCAAATAAACCTTACGCTCGACCTCTTTTATCAAGTGTTGAAAAAAGCGCGTTGCACAAATATCAACAACAGGTGTTTTTCCTCTGGGTGCAAAGCCCCGGCTATGCTGGCAGGTGTTTTTATTCCCGTTTCATCTCCCCACCAAATTTATATCTATCCATAATGTTGGGGATATAAAATGCATTTTGATACTTGAAATATATAGGATATTATGATTCCCAATTTTGCTAAATTTATTATCAATAAAAAGTTGGTATTTATTATTAGCATCTAACTATTGGTGGTATGGCCTAATA
>NZ_JAQRFK010000111.1 GCF_028598745.1 Xenorhabdus sp. IM139775 | reverse complement strand
AGCTTCAATCCAAAATGATTGGATGAAATAAATAATTTTACAGGATAATAACTGATTAAATATTATCAGGCTTCCCAACACTAACAACAAAATCGTCAAAATAAGCATATTGTTCCACTGGTGGAGCCCAATCCAGCGTAGAGCCACCGAAAAAAGAACTCCATTTTATTGCATCAATGAAAACATTAGTTTTATTTCTTAACTTGAGGCTATCTGTGCTAAAAACCTCTTGATTATCGATATATTGTATATAGATACCATCATGTTTTCCGATATTATTTAGTTTTACATATTGCGTCAAAGTATACCAAGTGTTTTTCTTTAAAGAAGTTTCTAATTTAATATAGTCACCACATCGTTCATTTTTTTCAGGATAATAGAAATAACCAAATAACTCGCCTGCTTTTCGCCACATCAAACGACTGCTGAAACCATCAAAATTGTCATTATCGATACAACCTGATGGGTGATCTCCACCAGCCAAACCCGGTAATTTCCCACCGTTAACCCACATAAATTCTTTACTGAACATCATCCTATATTGCAACCATAATGCTTTATGTTCACCATGAACCGGTGCATTAAATGAGGTTCCGGCCTCAGAGCCAACAGTATTGGCAAGATAAGTAAGCTCTAACACTTTGTTTTTATCATCTTGGGGATCAATAACGATATTTAATCTGCCTTGATTAAGACCAGTCGATAAAGTGGGTGAAATACCCCAGTCGGATTTAAAATCTTTGGCAGAATATTTTCCTATCTTGTGTTCAAAATCCACATGAATCAAATCATCATTATTGGCATCAGAAATAAAGCGAGAATAAGACGGCGCCATAATTAACTCCTTAGTAAGTTATATTCATACTGTCACCACAAATCTCCATACAACTTAAATTAAGCCAAAATTCATCACAAAATATATTTTTATCTTGTTCCTGTTTGAAATGAGAGTCAAATTTTATAACTGATAAGCCATATTTAAAATAACTCACTGGTCTTTTATATTTAATGTCTCCCCAGATTAAGCCCGATAAACTGGGGAGATAAGATGTCATTTATCTGGATTTATTCTGATAACATATTTTCCAAAATATCATAGACAGGTAATAAACGAGTAAACCCATCCCTATAGATAAAATGTCCACCATTAGCAACATTCATCACTTCTGTTTGCAAAGCATGAGCCAAATCCAAAGAAGCTTGTGGAGAAACAATGTCATCATTAGAAGAAATCAGTGAAATACGCTGTTCAGTTACCTTGCGCAAGAAATCATAGTCTAACGGTTCAACAATAAAAGAATTCAGTTCTGGTAAAGTGGCCTGTGGAGAGTCAAATCCAGAAACCAAAATAAACCCTCCAATATGAAGATGCTGTGAACGTATCGACTCTAAATGGCGTAATACCGTGATACAACCGAGACTATGACCAATAAAAATCGAATTTTCATCTGCCTCAGGCACGATATCCATCAACCTCTTAGCCCAAGCTTCAGGTTTGGGGGCTGATGATTCAGGCATTGCAGGTACGATCACCTCTGCACCTTGTTCAGTCAATTTCTCTTTTAACCAGGGGAACCAATTAGATGAAGGTGAAGCCGTATATCCATGAACAATGATTATTTTTTTGCCAGAAAACCGACTGTCACTGCTTATTTTTTCTGATGCCATTGTTTTATCCTATTTAATCATTAAGCCATTAATGGAAGTAACATTCTCATTATTAAAAAATTGAGATGGGTGTAAGTCAATAATCGTATATATATTTATAAGTTAGTTACCACTTAAGTCATACACTCAGAATAAAATGCTTGATCTTTGCACTAAAAACGACAGGTTGCTCTATCGGAAACATATGCGTTACCCCCGTGATAATTTCCGATTGGCAATTGGGAATATTTCTTGCTGCTGATGCACTAACAAGCTGAAACAATGGACGGGAGTATTCACCATAAGCAACATGGGCAGGCAATTTTATCGCCGTCAGGGCGTTTGCATTTATATCTGGTTTTTCATTCTGATTCAGTTGCTTAATTATCGTATCTGCTTGGGCTAACTGAGCCATGCGTACAGCCTCAGGTTGTGAGGCAAAATAACCTTTTTGATTGCCTGAACCATCAATCAAAATTTCTACCATCTCAGGCAATTTTGTTTTCCCTGCTAATTCAAATAAAGGGCCAAACATAGCCTGGGCATCCGCCATAAATAGTACTAATTCTTCCTCAGTTAAATAAGATGGATATCCAAGTTCATAAAGAAAAAGACTACGAAACAATTCCGGTGCTTTTAATACTGCCAATAACGCTACATCAGCGCCATAAGACCATGCGACCAAATGTACCGGAGAACAGCCTATTTTGCGGACTACTTCAATAACATCATTAGCGTGTGTTTCAATACCAAAGGCACCTATCTTTGCAGAACCGCCAAAATGACGCAAACTTAAAGCCATCGGCGATACGCTGTCTTCCAGCTCAATCATATGTCGATTCCACATACAACTATCAGCCAACGCACCATGCAGAAACAATAAAGGTGTTTTATGATCCTCATGATTATGGAGATACTCAAGTTGAGCACCATTGACAACAATTTTCTTTTTTTGATATCTGATCATAGCCTTTCCATTGTAGCGTATTAACTGATTTTATAAGATATTAATACCATGAGCCTTCCAAATTTATTTTTTATCACTATTCATATCTTTTCCTATAACAGAAAAAATTGATTGGTTTATAGTTTTTCTCCTGATTGGAATAAATCACATAAGGTTTTAATATCCATATTAACTCTCTATAATGAGCAAATTTATCTTTAATACATAAACGCCCCTATCATACAAATTTTTTTATATTTGTCGATGTATAAATAGGTTTCCATAATAGAGACACACTCAAATCATGATAACTCCTTACGCCTCGCGCCGTAACGAGTAAGAAGTGCTCAACAATTTTGGAATGGTATTTATCATAATGATTTAATTGATGTAGCATACAAATGACTAAAGTAAAAGATAGCCAGTAAAGATCAGGGCGAGAGCATGAAAGACTAATTTTCGAACGAATTGTGTAAATAAAGCACTAATTCATACTTTAACAAGACCAGATTGAGTGATATTTATTCTAATTATGGTTGCGTAGCATACATTTCAAGCTCAAAAAACGTTCGCGCTCTCGCCTTGCAGTAAAGATAATCACTTGTTTTTTTTAAATTATTTTATATTCAATTTACGCCCAATCACAAATACAGAAACCAATCCCACCAAATCAATGGTGATTAACGTGCCAGCAAAGAGTATTTCGCCCTTAAAAGCAAAAACCGTCGCAACGATTAAGATAAATATCGTAATAAAAAAGCCCATCCATTGCCCTCTTTTATCTCTATTGATTAATCCATCCAGCGCCTTGTTCTGCTTTTCATGTTGAAAAATCTGCTCTTTTTCTCTAAGGGCAAATACCCTTTCAGCATAACCGGGTAAAATAGACTCATAACTCTTTAATATTTCAGGGGATGGAAATGAATCAACACAATGAGATATCTCTTTATTTTCAAGCAAATATCCATTTGATGAATCATCATCTAAAGTATCGTGGTAATCATTTGCGGGCATAATGTCAAGAATGCTCCCTATCGCTCTGAAGTCATGACCAATGTTAGCGTTCATATTTTCTTCCTCAACAATATACACAAAAAACATCTCAATAAAATCAGTGAGATAATTAACGTCAACCTATAATAGAAATGAATTAATCATACTTCTGATATTTTCTCTGCTCATAAAAAATTTTGCTTTTGGCTGGGAAATGGACGGCATTCTTCCGCTTTGTAAGTTCCATCTTCCTGACGAATCAAAAATATGTTACGCCCCGAACGTAATGCCTTACTGATCGCAGTTTGATGAACGCCGACCAAACGTGCAGCTTTAACCTGACCATTCAATTTCACATATTCTGATAATGAGATTTTTTCCATACCTTTCCTCCTTCTCCCTCAGAATAATATCTAAAGTACTAAATATTTCAATACTTTTAGTATTTATCATTTTAATAGCGTTGGTATTAAAATGAGCCAATGAAAAAGAAACTCACAGCAGAACAACTTGCCGATGCAGCACGTTTAAAAGCGATATTTGAGTCCAAGAAAAAACAGCTTGGCATCTCTCAAGAAACGCTTGCAGAAGAAATCGGCAAGACACAAAGTGCAATTTCACACTATCTCAATGGGATAAATGCCCTTAACTTGGAGATGGCAGCTTATTTTGCCCAAAAATTGGCAGTCCAAATTGCAGATTTCAGTCCGGAGCTGGATAGGCAAGCAAGGAAACTTGTTTCTGTTCTTTATGATGTTGATAATGCTTCATTTTCTGGCCACATGCTCTTCCATAAGAAATACCCACTGCTCGACTGGATCAGTGCAGGTAATTGGTGCGAAGATCCTGCTTCAAAATATCAAACAAACCGTATTGAAAAAGGATATGGGACTTCTGTTGAATGCTCACAACGCGCTTTTTGGCTGGAAGTACAAGGTGATTCAATGGTATCGCCGAATGGACTAAGCCTACCACAAGGCATGATCATTTTGGTTGACCCAGATGTTAAGCCTGTTCCCAACAAGTTAGTCGTAGCAAAACTTGATGGCGAGAAAGAACTGACTTTCAAGCAACTGATTACCGAAGGATATGATGCATTTTTAAAACCACTGAATTCTCAATACAATATGATTCCTTTGAGCAATCACGTGCATATTGTCGGGGTGGTTGTGGACGCGAGGATTGGGAGATTACCTTAAGTTATGGCATGAAATGACTTAACCTCTCCATCTGACACAGTAAAAATATGGCCTTATCCGTGATAATCGGGGTGCGATTCAACCCCGATCATAAAGAAATAATGCGTTTAGTTTCAATGTGTAACTAATTGTTAAGTATTATTCGCTTGTTATTGGGTGAAGATGGGTTTATTAGATATATCGACCTTTGTAGTCAGTGATAAACAGTGATAGAGAGAGAATAAAATGAAAAAATTCATTCTTCTTTGCCTGCTGGCAGGCTCTACTCTTTTAGCTTCAATGCAAACTTATGCTTGGGTTTGCCTCCCCCTCATACTAAACACTCAATTATATAAAGCCTGTGTAATTCAATGTATAGCGGAACATCCGGATACGCTAGGCGCTATATATTGTTCATAACAATATTGAGCAGGTGGCAGGATTATTTCTGCCACCTTAGGATCGTTTGCTCTGGGGTGGCAATGCGTTCTCTTATTTAATTACACCTGCTGATTTGATTGCGTCGTATTCATCAGGGCATCGTCTCAAATGAAATCGGCGACATCAATTAACCAATCAGGGAGCCAGTTCCCGACTGCCAGTCTGCATTCACCATGAATATCATCGACAGGTGATTTCCCCGATATAGCAACAAAATACGATAAATTAGAACACAATTACGCCAGTAAATTAGCTCTGGCGTTTATCATTATTTGCCTGCCTATGTGGGTTGATTCATTTGTGAACACTAACCGTCAACAGGCCCTAGTTTTTTTAATTTTATCAATACATGAACAACTATCGTTCACAATAACGATCTTAGATACAAACTCTGGATGAATGTCAAAGAAGTCATCTAAACGATTATCGAACTGTTTAGCAAAACGTAATAGCTCTAGTGGTACATCCTGTATTTGACCGCCATATTAAATGTGCTTGAAGGCCATGGTGTTTTATGATTAATT
>NZ_JAQRFK010000110.1 GCF_028598745.1 Xenorhabdus sp. IM139775 | reverse complement strand
CGCCTGCTGAAACAGACGCTTTTCAGATTTATCAGCAAATTCGTTGATTAGTCATCAAGGAAGCTGCGCAATACTTCGGAACGGCTTGGATGGCGCAGTTTACGTAGTGCTTTTGCTTCGATCTGACGAATACGCTCGCGGGTGACATCAAATTGTTTACCCACTTCTTCCAGAGTATGGTCAGTGTTCATATCGATACCAAAACGCATACGCAGAACTTTCGCTTCACGTGCAGTCAGGCCCGCCAGTACATCGTGGGTTGCTGAACGCAGGCTTTCTGAAGTTGCTGAATCCAGCGGCAGTTCAAGCGTAGTATCCTCGATGAAATCGCCCAGATGTGAATCTTCATCATCACCGACAGGTGTTTCCATGGAGATTGGCTCTTTGGCAATTTTCAGTACCTTGCGGATCTTGTCTTCAGGCATCAACATACGCTCTGCCAGCTCTTCCGGTGAAGGCTCACGACCCATTTCCTGCAACATCTGGCGGGAAATACGGTTGAGTTTGTTGATGGTTTCAATCATATGCACTGGAATACGAATGGTACGTGCCTGATCCGCGATAGAACGTGTGATCGCCTGACGGATCCACCATGTCGCGTAAGTTGAAAATTTGTAACCACGACGGTATTCAAATTTATCAACCGCTTTCATCAGGCCGATGTTACCTTCCTGAATCAAATCAAGGAATTGCAGTCCACGGTTGGTATATTTCTTCGCAATCGAAATAACCAGACGCAGGTTGGCTTCAACCATCTCTTTTTTCGCACGGCGGGCTTTCGCTTCACCGATTGACATACGACGGTTGATATCTTTGACCTGTTCAATGGTCAGGCCGGTTTCTTCTTCAATCTGGCGTAACTTTTGCTGGCTACGCATTACTTCGTCTTCAACTTCCAGCAATTTATCAGACCATGGCTTGTTCATTGCTTTCGCAGCGGTGAACCATGTATCAGTCGTTTCATTGCCAGAGAAGAGTGTGATGAAGTTTTTCTTCGGCATCTTGCACTGCTCAACACACATCTTCATGATCTGGCGCTCTTGAAGACGTACGCGATCCATCATGGAACGCATGTTGTTGACCAGATGATCAAACTGTTTTGGTACCAGGCGGAACTGTTTGAATACTTCAGATAAAGTCAATATTTCTGCGGCGGTATTGGGATGGCTGCGACCATAAGCTTTGATCGCCTGACGAGTCAGTTCATACTGCTCACGCAGTTCCCCAAATTTTTGGCGGGCGAGTTCTGGATCGATGCTGTTATCATCTTCGCTGTCAGTATCATCATCACTCTCTTCATCTTCGTCATCTTCGTCGTCAAGCTCTGCCTGAGGAAGTTCTGAGCCAACGTGTGTGGCTGAAGGTGTCAGATCTTCTTCTGCGTTAGGATCAACGAAACCCGTGATCAAGTCGGACAGGCGACTCTCACCAGATTCAACACGGTCGAACTGTTCCAGCAGGTAAGTAATCGCTTCAGGGTATTCAGCAACGGAGCACTGTACTTGGTTGATGCCATCTTCAATGCGCTTTGCAATGTCAATCTCACCTTCGCGAGTCAAAAGCTCAACCGTTCCCATTTCACGCATGTACATGCGAACCGGATCGGTGGTACGGCCGATTTCTGACTCGACACTCGATAACACTTGTGCAGCCGCTTCCGCAGCATCTTCATCTGTGTCGTTTGTGTTTTCTGCCAACATGAGATCATCGGCATCAGGTGCTTCTTCCATCACCTGGATGCCCATGTCATTGATCATTTGGATGATATCTTCTATCTGATCAGAATCGACGATATCTTCCGGCAGATGGTCATTGACCTCAGCATAGGTCAGATAGCCTTGCTCCTTACCTCGGGTGACAAGTAGCTTTAGCTGTGACTGCGGGTTTTGCTCCATAAGACGGTATCCACACTTCAGAGTATTGGTTGGTGTCGGTCGGCGAAACTAATATGCCAACAATAATATTTAGGGGCGTTTTCATTGTATTGCCGCTGCCCTCAATTGCGGCAATGGTAGGGTTATCCACCTTACCTAATGCGGCAGTTAAGCCGTGAATTCTGTGTCTGTGATTTTTGGTTTTGGTTTAGAACCTGTTTCACCAAGCTATATTTTCATCGCGCGTTATTTTCAGTAAATCCAGTAAAATATCGCCTTCAAGTTAATATCATCTTGAAGCAATATAGCCTTGCTGAGACAGATTCTTATTTTCTCGCGCTAGATACCGTAATTAATCGGACTTCTTCGCGCTCGTCTGGTGTCAGGCCTTCCGTTCTCTCTTTGGCAATCAGAAAATTAAAACGTTCATCAAGTGCTGACGCGAAAAGATGGTCGAGTGCATCGCTAAAAGTTTTTTCAGCAATCTCTTCTATCTGTATATCGTTCCAGGCAGCGAGTTTTTCAAGCTGTTTAGCATATTTATTATCGCGGTATTGCTCCAACAGTTGCCCTGTGGTTAAACCCGGTTGAGCAAGGCTCGTGTCGACAAGCTCTGTGAATAATGGCAATCCTGCTATCTGGGTAGAAAACATTCCCTGTAGTGGGGGAACTAATGTCGCTAAATGCGGATTCTGCACCAGCAATGCAATAAGTATGCGCATTGTTGTTGGTTTCAGTTTTAGCGCCTGATATGTATTGGTATCTTTTTTGACAAGTTTTGCCAGAAATCGTTCCAATTGTGCCGTATCAGGAGTACCTAACAGGTTTCCAAGCTCTCGCAGCAGGTAGAGCCGCAGTGTTTCCCCCGGGATTTTACTGATCAGTGGCATGGCTAGCGAACTGAGCTTAGTCGTTCCTTCCGGGTTACTTAAATCAACCTGTGGCAATAGCGATTCGAACAAAAATGCAGATAAGGTCAAGGCCTTTTCCATTCTCTGCTCGAAGACTTCCCGCCCTTCTTTGCGGATCAGTGAATCAGGATCTTCACCGTCCGGCAAGAACATAAAACGTAATTGCCGCCCGTCATTCAGATAAGGCAATGCGGTTTCCAGTGTACGCCATGCGGCATCACGACCTGCCCGGTCACCGTCGTAGCAACAGATGACATTATCGGTTGTCCTGAAAAGCAACTGAACGTGTTCAGCCGTGGTGGACGTGCCCAGCGAAGCCACGGCATAGCCAATGCCAAATTGGGCCAGCGCAACCACATCCATATAACCTTCAACCACCAATAGCCTTGTCAGCGATTTGTGATTTTGCTGGGCTTCATAAAGACCATATAGCTGACGGCCTTTATGGAAAATGTCGGTTTCCGGCGAGTTCAGATACTTGGGAAGTGCATCGCCCAGCACTCTGCCGCCGAATGCAATCACGCGACCACGACGATCGCGAATAGGGAACATCACTCGCCCGCGGAAACGGTCATAAGTCTGTCCCTGATCATTCGTAACCAGCATGCCGGCATCGTTTAACTGCTTCTGCTCTTCCGCATTGCGGGCAAATTTTGTCAGGACATTATCCCAGCCATTTGGAGCAAAGCCGATGGCGAAACGTTGAATGATCTCTTCACTGAGCCCACGTTGGGTCAAATATTGCCGGGCTGATTGAGCGCCGGGGGTATTCAGTGAATGCTGATAGAAGCTGTTGAGCTTATCCATCAACTGGTAAAGATTTTGCCTTTGGTGACGTTCGATTTGACCGCCACCGGAACCTGCTTCGTAAGGCACTTCCAGCCCGTGCATGGTTGCCAGTTCTTCGATGGATTCGACAAAATCTAACCGGTCATAATTCATCAGAAAATCAATGGCATTGCCATGCGCTCCGCAACCGAAGCAATGGTAAAACTGCTTGTCACCATTAACAGTGAATGAAGGGGTTTTTTCGTTATGAAAAGGACAACACGCCTGATGATTTTTACCTTTCTTTTTCAAAGGCACCCTAACATCGATCAAATCAATGATATCGGTTCTTGCTAATAAGTCATTGATAAATGCGCGTGGAATTCGTCCAGCCATAAGCCCTTTTACGCCTGTTGATGAACGAGAATAAGCCGCGCTTCCTTTGGGAAAGCACGGCCTTTAACTGCAGTAGTTTGTTAATACAAACACTAAGCGGACTGGCCGCAAAGATTAGTACAAACGGGTGCGGCGTGCGTTTTCACGAGCCAGCTTCTTAGCATGACGCTTAACAGCAGAAGCTTTAGCGCGTTTGCGCTCAGTCGTTGGTTTTTCATAGAACTCACGACGACGAACTTCTGCTAATACGCCTGCTTTCTCGCAAGAACGCTTAAAGCGACGCAGTGCTACGTCAAATGGCTCGTTTTCACGTACTTTAATTACTGGCATGTGCCTCTCACCTCAATAGAAATCGGGTTTGTCGCTGGCGCGATAGTGCCAGCCGTCTTTAAAATGGTGCGGAATTTTACTTCAATGAACACGGCTTTGTAAAGTGCCGAGGAAAATTGAAACCGATAACGCCATGGGTTACAGGATGCTTTTTTCGTATATAAAACAAGCAATCCGAAATCGGCGTTATTAACATTAACCACACAGGATATTCAAGTAGGGTATTGATTATAGACTAAACAGAAAAAATAGCCAGTGTGTAATGGGTTCAAAGCTGAGAATGTTGATATGACGAGATATTGCTGACAAAGGATTTAAACGGGCAGAGGGAGATAAACATAGAGGTTCATAAATAGATAATGTGAGATAGTATTACATAGATAGTGTTACATCGATAGTGTTACACTGACGCCCGTTGAAAGTGATACGAATGTATAATGACCAAACAACGAGACAATATAGTGCAATGCGAGTTTTAGGTATAGAAACGTCCTGCGATGAAACCGGAATCGCAATTTATGACGACAAAATCGGTCTGCTAGCCAATCAATTGTACAGTCAGGTCAAGCTACATGCTGATTATGGCGGTGTTGTGCCTGAACTGGCGTCCCGTGACCACATTCGTAAAACGGTTCCTTTAATTCAGGCGGCTTTGCAAGAAGCGGGTCTGACGAGTAAAGACATTGATGCAGTTGCTTACACCGCAGGGCCGGGATTAGTGGGTGCATTGCTGGTTGGGGCAACCATCGGGCGTTCACTGGCGTTTGCGTGGGATGTCCCGGCTATTCCCGTGCATCATATGGAAGGCCATTTGCTGGCACCGATGCTGGAAGCAAACAGCCCTGAGTTTCCTTTTGTTGCCTTACTGGTTTCAGGCGGTCATACCCAACTGATTAGCGTGACAGGTATCGGTGAATACACATTGTTGGGTGAATCCATTGATGATGCCGCAGGTGAGGCTTTTGATAAAACAGCCAAACTGCTTGGTTTGGATTATCCGGGCGGGCCAGTGCTTTCCCGCATAGCGCAGCAGGGCAAGGCGGGGCGTTTTGTCTTCCCGCGTCCGATGACCGATCGTCCGGGGCTGGATTTCAGTTTTTCTGGCCTGAAAACGTTCGCAGCGAATACGATCCGCAATAACATTCATGGTCATGATGTGGCTGAGGATGAACAAACCAAGGCGGATATTGCCCGCGCATTTGAAGATGCGGTGGTGGATACGTTGGCGATTAAGTGTAAACGGGCGTTGCAACAGACGGGATTCAAGCGTCTGGTGATGGCGGGTGGCGTGAGTGCAAACCGGACATTGCGTACCAAGATGCAGGAGGTGATGGAAAAGCTGGGAGGCGAAGCCTTCTATGCCCGCCCTGAATTTTGTACTGATAATGGGGCCATGATCGCACTGGCTGGCATGATCCGCTTGCAAGGGGGGACTGCCGGTGAATTAGGCGTAACGGTAAAAGCACGTTGGCCACTGGCGGATCTTCCTGCCCTGCAAAAATAATAGAAAAACCCGCTGTTTGACATGGGCTGGGTGCGATTGGCACTTAGCCTTTTAGTTGAGGGCGTTCAGTATTCTGTGTCACGATAATTTAGCTGTTATAACGTTATCACATTATCCAGACGCCCTTCAAAGTAAATACACAGCTGAGACAGCGTCAGGTTCCAGCTTTGGATTGGCATCGTCCACTTTTCCTGGGCATTGAGAAGCCCCAGATAAAGCAGTTTGAGCAGGCTGTTTTCATTTGGGAACGCGCCTTTTGTTTTCGTCAG
>NZ_JAQRFK010000011.1 GCF_028598745.1 Xenorhabdus sp. IM139775 | reverse complement strand
CGTAAACGAAAAATAGCCGGCATGAGTAGTGACTATTTGGATAAGGTATTAATTGCCGGTTTGACGGCTTTGGGTGAGAAATGAGCACTCGTGCTCTTACCCTGTAAAGAGTACCCGCCAAAGGCTTTAATGTATGTTTTCCATTCATCATTTTTTCTATGCTCTGTATATATATTGTTTAGAGCTTGTTCTATTCTTGATGTAATGATCTCTGGGGTAACACCTTCTAATATGCACATGCACGGATATGCAGCACCAAACACGATATCAGAATCAACTGCTGTGTTTGTTCTTGTATCCTGTAATGGCCTGATAGCGTTTACATTATTCACAATAGCACTTCTTAGCTTATTAATATGTTCTGAATACTCCTCTGGTATATCTTTAACTGCCGTATAAGGATCTATGCCAAGAACCGCAAGGGCTACAGCATTAGGAGTTGCACGTCCTTGGGATGAAAATAACTTAAATACATCAATCTCAAGTGGCTTCTTATTCATAAAAATTTCCGTTTGATTTGTTTTATTGGAGTAATGTTGTAGTCTTCGCCTTTTTCCAGCGCCACCAACAAATCACACCATTGAGCTAGTGCGGCTTTACGCTCATCAAAGTAATCATGTCGGTTATAGATGCCCTCAACGCCTTTTATACGGTGATTTAGGCAACGTTCGGCTACAAAGGGGTCAACACCTAACGCGGCTAAGTGGGTTCTGGCAGTTCGTCTAAAGTCGTGGATAGTGAAGTTAGGCATATCAACAGGTAATTCCCGTCTTACTTTGGCAAGCGCAACGGGTAAGGTAGATTCCTGAATATGTGGGATCATGCGATGCTGCATTTTTCTGGCGGGTAGAACATATTGACTACCACAAGCCATAGCCCTTAATTCCATAAACCACTCTATAACCTGTGGACACAGTGGAATGTCTACCGCATCACCGTTCTTGCTGCGTTCTGCCGGAAAGTGCCAGACAGCCTTTTTAAAGTTGAATTCTTCCCAACGTGCGCCGCATAGCTCCATTTTTCGTAAGCATAGGGCAAGCAGTATCTTGAAGCTGATTTCATTCTGGCGGCTGATTGTGGACGTCCTGAAAGCCAGATATAACAATGTATATCTGGCTTTATGATTTTCTCTGAAATGCTAAGGAATGTTATTCAATATTTTGGATCTGTTCGCGCATTTGCTCAATCAGCACCTTCAACTCGATCGCAGAATTGGTTATATCCGCATTAATGGATTTTGAAGCCAATGTATTCGATTCGCGGTTAAATTCCTGCATCATGAAATCCAGTCGGCGGCCAACGGCCTCTTTTTTCTTGAGGATATTACGTGTCTCTTTAACGTGGGCATCCAGACGATCCAACTCTTCTGCCACATCAATACGTTGAGCTAATAAAATGAGCTCTTGCTCAAGGCGGCCATTATCCAATTGAATTTGTGCCTCTTCCAGCTTGGTCTGCAAGCGTTCGCGCTGCCATTGCAGGATTGCCGGCATTTGTTCCCGGACTTTCATCGCCTCCACGGTGACCGCATCCAGACGCTGTTCAATCAGTGTCTTGAGCGCTTGTCCTTCAGTCTCACGGCTCTGGATAAACGCATCCAGTGCCCGATCCAATTCCACCAGTAATTGTGCACTGATGGCATCCAAATCCTGCTCTTCGGCAGACATCACGCCCGGCCAGCGCAGGATATCCACCGGATTAATTTCACCTTCATTACTTTGCTGTTTCACCCAGCTTGCGGCTTCAACCAATTGTTTTGCCAGCTTTTCGTTCAGAATTAAGGCGCTTTGGGCAAGGGTGCCCAGTTCAAAACGCAGGTTACATTCCACTTTGCCGCGCGTCAGGCGGGAACGAATGCGCTCACGGATGACAGGTTCAAGGCTTCTGAATTGCTCTGGCAGGCGAATATAGGTTTCCAAGTAACGCTGATTGACGGAACGCACTTCCCAGGCTGCATTTCCCCAATTTCCTTTGATATCTCGCCGTGCAAAAGCGGTCATACTACGGATCATAATTCATTCCCAGTTTATAAAATGATGGGCGGATTATAACGTTCCATGTAGATGTAGGATAGGCATTCGCCGCTTTAGGCCGTATAATGCGCCCCCAATAATTACGAACAACGGAGATCACATTATGAGCTTAGTAGGAAAGCGTCCGGCGGGAAGAGCAGCGGGGCAGGTGCGTCCTATTAAAATGACCCGTCATTACACTAAACACGCGGAAGGTTCTGTTCTGGTGGAGTTTGGCGATACCAAAGTGTTATGTAATGCCTCCGTTGAAGAAGGAATTCCACGTTTCCTGAAAGGTCAGGGGCAAGGCTGGATCACGGCCGAGTACGGCATGTTGCCACGGGCGACCAATAGCCGTAATGCGCGTGAAGCTGCCAGAGGTAAACAAACAGGCCGCACGATGGAAATCCAACGCCTGATTGCACGTTCGCTGCGTGCTGCCATCGATTTGAAAAAACTGGGTGAATTTACCATTACGCTGGATTGCGATGTGATTCAAGCGGATGGCGGTACACGCACTGCGGCTATTTCTGGTGCTTGTGTGGCATTGGTTGATGCCCTGAATAAGTTGGTTGCGGATGGCAAACTGAAAGAAAGCCCACTGAAAGCGATGGTTGCGGCAGTTTCTGTTGGGATCGTTGAGGGTGAAGGGCGTTGTGACCTGGAGTATGTTGAAGACTCTGCGGCTGAAACTGACATGAATATCGTCATGATGGATGACGGCAGAATGATTGAAGTGCAGGGCACGGCAGAAGGTGAACCGTTCAGCCATGATGAATTGCTCTCACTGCTCTCATTGGCAAAACAGGGACTGGAAACTATTTTCAAAGCACAGCGAGATGCGTTGGAACAAGAACCATTAAAATAATCAATAAAAAAGGCGGCTGAAGAGTCGCCTTTTTTATGCCTGCAATATACCTGATACCTGCAATTGCAATAGTAATGAATGACAAAAGATCAAAGAGGAGAAACTCCAATGAAAGCCTATCAGCGCGAATTTATTGAACTGGCACTGAAAAAACAGGTGCTGAAATTTGGCGAATTTACGCTGAAATCGGGTCGCAAAAGTCCGTACTTTTTCAATGCGGGTCTGTTTAATACCGGACGCGACGTGGCGTTGATTGGCCGTTTCTATGCGGCAGCGCTGCTGGATAGCGGAATTCAGTGTGATTTGCTGTTTGGGCCAGCTTATAAGGGTATCCCGATTGCGACAACGGCCGCAGTGGCATTGGCTGAACATCATGATATTGATATGCCTTATTGCTTTAACCGCAAGGAAGCCAAAGATCATGGTGAAGGGGGATCGCTGGTTGGCAGTCCGCTGCAAGGCAATGTTGTCGTTGTAGATGATGTCATTACAGCAGGTACGGCGATCCGTGAGTCGATGGAAATCATTAAGCAGCATGGAGCAACGCTATCTGGTGTGATTTTGTGTCTGGATCGTCAGGAACGTGGGCGTGAAACGCTTTCAGCGATTCAAGAAGTTGAACGTGACTACCATTGCCAAGTTTTCTCTATCATTACCTTAAATGATTTGGTCAGTTATTTGCGCGAAAATCCAGAGATGCAATCCCATCTGGCCGCAGTGGAAGCGTATCGCAAAGAATATGGTATTTGATGGACAGTAAAGACGGCCAGTCGCTAATGATGGTTTGAGCAAAAAAAATCCCCTCGCCCAAGGGTGGGCGGGGTGAGTAGTAGAAATGGCATCGATCATGGTAAGGATGGTGATAATGATGCCATTATTGAGCCACTGGATCGTGAACTCAATGAGTTCGGATATGTTAACACAACTCAATAAAAAATCCGCACGTTATCCTTCGCTGCATAATAAAAGAGGCGAACTGACGATACTGCGATAAGTTATTGCCGAGGTAGATTATTGCAGTTGGGTCAGTATCAAAGGCCAGCGTATTTCAAATTCAGTTGTCGGGCGATAGCGAAATTCAGAGCGAACAAAACGGGAGAGCATTCCTTCACAAAACGCCAGTAATTGTGAGGCCAATACGGTTTCATCATAATTGAATCCCTGCCCATCACGGATTTTCTTCTCTTTTAAAATTTGGCGAAACTGCATTTCGATTCGCTCAAATAGCTGATTGATGCGATTTTGCAATCTGTCTTGTTCAAACATGAGAGCATGGCCGGTCATGATACGGGTAAGTCCCGGATTTTTTTCCGCAAAGCCTAAAATAAGGGTAAGGATTAACCGAATGCGCGTGATGGTGTCCTTTTCATCTTGCAGGATCAGATTGATACGTGAAATCAAAGAATCTTCGATAAACTCAATCAAGCTATCAAACATCCGGGTTTTGCTCGGAAAATGACGGTAAAGCGCTGCTTCAGAAACACCAACGTTGGCGGCGAGTTTTGCAGTCGTAATGCGTTGGCTACCGTCACTGGACTCCAGCATATGAGCCAGTGCCTGCAAAATTTCCTCACGCCTATTTTTCTTTTTTGTACGTTCTTTTTCTGCCATGTCTGATAAGACCCCTGCTAAAACAGCAAAACAAACCCAGCTATTTTTTGCCACAACGTTATTGGCAAAACATCGTGGGCAAAAAATATGAAAATCGGTTGACGGTATCAGGCTTTATGGAAAGTTATTGACGACCGGAATGACCAAATCCACCACTGCCGCGCTGGCTCGCATCAAAATCTTCAACCAAATTCAATTCAGCCTGCACAACCGGCACAAAAACCATTTGGGCGATGCGTTCACCGGGTTCGATGGTGAAAGTTTTATCACCACGGTTCCAAACTGAAACCATTAATTGTCCCTGATAATCCGAGTCGATAAGCCCGACCAAATTGCCCAGGACAACACCATGTTTGTGACCCAGGCCAGAGCGAGGCAGGATGACCGCAGCCAATTGTTCATCTGCAATATGGATAGCCATTCCGGTTGGCAGAAGTTCCGTTTGGCCAGGTGCCAGTTCCACTGCATTATCCAGACAAGCACGTAAGTCTAAACCCGCAGAACCAGGTGTAGCATAAGTCGGTAAAGGAAATTCTTGCCCGATGCGGGGATCAAGGATCTTAACGTCGATTTTTTTCATCATAGCGTTTGAGTATCTCGTCTAATAAGCGGTGGCTGAGTTGTAATTTACCACTGTGGGGTAAATGAACACTACCCTCATGCCAGAATAGATGTAGTGCATTCGTATCACTGTTGAAGCCGTGTCCGGTCAGGGATACATCATTTGCGCAAATCAAGTCCAGATTCTTCTGCTTGAGTTTTCCGCGGGCATATTCTTCCACATTCTGGGTTTCGGCTGCAAACCCAACGACAAATGGACGATTTTTTTCCATTGCGGCAACGCTTGCGACAATGTCAGGATTTTTCACGAGCGTAAATGTGATTTCATCACCCTGTTTTTTGATTTTCTCTGTTGAGATTTGTTTGAAACGGTAGTCAGACACGGCAGCACAACCGATAAAGATATTCTGCGAGACGGTGGTCGCTTGCACTTGCTCATGCATTTCCAGAGCACTGTTGACATCAATACGCTTAACACCTTGCGGTGTGGGTAAATTAACCGGACCGGTAATTAATGTCACGTCAGCCCCCCGTTCTGCTGCGGCCTGTGCAATGGAAAATCCCATTTTACCGGAGCTGTGATTGCTGATAAAACGGACGGGATCTAAGGCTTCACGGGTTGGCCCTGCGGTAATCGTCATGCGCAGACCCGAAAAATTTTGTTCAGTGTTGAAATGCTGCGTTGCCCGTTCGACGATCGCCATCGGCTCCAACATTCTTCCTGGCCCCACATCCCCACATGCCTGACTGCCCTCATCCGGCCCCCAAATCAATATATTGCGTTCTTTAAGTACCTTCAGGTTATGTTGGGTTGCCTGTGCACGGTACATTTGTTGATTCATTGCCGGTGCAACAGCAATGGGGGCTGCGGAAGCGAGGCAGAGGGTGGTGACTAAATCATTCGCCATGCCTGCGGTCAAGCGAGCCAGCAGGTCTGCGGTGGCGGGTGCGAGAATGATTAAATCAGCCCACTTTGCCAGTTCGATATGCCCCATGGCGGCTTCAGCCGCGGGATCCAATAGGTCATCAGAGACAGGGTGGCCAGAGACGGCCTGTAACGTCAATGGCGTAATAAAAGCCTCTGCTGCGGGCGTCATGACAACGCGTACCTGAGCACCACGATCACGCAAGCGGCGCACCAGTTCGGCAGTTTTGTAAGCGGCGATCCCTCCGCTGATTCCGAGGACGATCTGTTTACCAGAAAGCGGATGATCAGAAATTTGTTTGCCGGAAAATCCTGTCATTTTGATTGTCCAGAGGTCAGTTGCAATTCCTTAAGATTCTATCACAAGAAAATATTGAGTTGAGCACTCCTATTTAGTCCGTTAAAAATAGGTCGTCAAAAATGGCAAGTTTGCGAAGCGCTGCGCAAGCCTCACAAATCGAACTGGCGATGATTTTTTCATCATGGGATAGTAGGCGGCGAGTGAGTATCGACTTGATGGATTCCATCGTCATGGATGGTGGTTATGGGGCAAAGGATGTTAAGGGAGGAGCCTGTATGGATGTCACAGTAATGGAAAGTAGCGAAGAATTGCATTCAAATCTTCTTCCCCGTGAGAAATTACTGGCTTATGGGGCTGTTTCTTTAACGGACGCGGAGTTATTGGCGATCTTTTTGCGTACAGGAACCCGGGGCGTCCCTGTCGTGCAAATGGCGGATAATCTGCTGAAATCGTTTGGTTCGCTTTACCATCTGCTATCCGCTGATTACGCTGATTTTTGTTCACATAAAGGCATGGGATTGTGCAAATATGTTCAGTTGCAGGCGGTTTCTGAATTGGCAAAACGATTTTTTTCCAGTCAGTTTATCCACGAAGATATTATGAGCAGCCCCACGATAACCCAGCATTATTTGCAGGATTTATTATCTTGGCAAGATCGAGAGGTCTTTGTGGTACTGTTTTTGACGAACCAAAATAAAGTCATCTGCCATGATGAAATGTTTAAAGGAACGATAAACAAAGTTGAAGTTCATCCGCGTGAAATTGTAAAACAGGCGGTTAAAGTGAATGCGGCATCAATTATTCTGGCTCACAATCACCCTTCCGGCAATCCAGAGCCTAGCTTGGCAGATAAATTGGTGACAGAAAAAATTATTGCGGCGTGTGACTTGGTTGGCGTTAAGGTTTTGGATCATATCGTCATTGGTAAACAATCTTGTGTTTCATTTATGGAAAGAGGTTGGATTTAATACGGTTTTTTCGCGATACGATCAGATCTTAGTTGTTCGGGACTTGAGCATCTGCGAATGAGGGCGTATACTACGCCACCTTTGAGGATCTTGGGTTTGACGAGAAGAGCCTATCTCGGCTCCTAAGCCTGACGAGGCGGTCATACCCAATACAAAGCTCGAGCTGATTTGATTTTTGGAGAATAGACATGTCCCGAGTCTGCCAAGTTACTGGCAAGCGCCCAGTGAGTGGTAACAACCGCTCCCACGCATTAAATGCGACTAAGCGTCGTTTTCTGCCTAACCTGCACTCTCATCGTTTCTGGGTTGAGTCTGAGAAACGTTTTGTAACCCTGCGTGTCACTGCTAAAGGTATGCGTGTGATTGACAAAAAGGGTATCGATACAGTTCTGGCTGAACTGCGTGCCCGTGGTGAGAAGTACTAAGGAGCTGAAAAATGGCTAAAGGTATTCGCGATAAAATCAAGCTGGTCTCTTCTGCTGGTACAGGTCACTTCTATACCACTACGAAGAACAAGCGTACTATGCCAGAAAAACTGGAAATGAAAAAGTTCGATCCAGTTGTTCGCCAGCATGTTATGTACAAAGAAGCTAAAATTAAATAATTTTAGTGGATTGTAAAAAGCCCAGCATTATGCTGGGTTTTTTTATATCTGTTGATAATGCAATGGCTGTGTAGTTTAAATCAGGTGATGTGTGTGAACGTCAGGCATTGTTCAGTTATACTACCGTTTTTTTAATGATGAGCTGTCAAGCGTAGCGCTAAAATGGTTAGAAATACCTTGAATATCTTACATACAGAATCATCGTGTGGCTGGGGAGGGCAGGAAATTCGTATCCTGACAGAATCTCAGGGCATGATACAGCGTGGGCACCATGTGGTTATCGTTTGTTGCCCGACTTCAACGCTTTACCGCGAAGCTCACCGTTATGGTGTGCCTGTTGTCGCACTTCCCATTGAAAAAAAACGTCTTCCTTGCCTGCGGGCAATGCGTCGTTGGTTAAAGACCGAAGGCCGCCAATTCGATGTCATCAATACCCATAGCTCGACGGACTCTTGGCAGGTGGCTGCGGCATGTGCCACATTAAAAGGCATGCCCCCGGTTGTCCGAACCCGTCATGTTTCAACTCATGTTTCAAAATCCATTGCGACTCGTTGGCTATATTTACACGCCTGCCAGCATATTGTGACAACAGGGGAAAAACTGCGCCAATATCTGCATGCACATAATGATTATCCACTCGCTCATATGACTTCTGTGCCGACAGGGATTGATTTGTCGCGTTTTCATCCTGCAAGCAAGTCCTTGAGTCGTCAGCGCATGGGTATCAAAGACAAGCCGACGTTGGGTATTGTTGCCACAATGAGAACGTGGAAAGGGCATCGTTATTTGCTTGATAGTTGGAAAATTCTTCATCAACGTTATCCTGATTGGCAATTGCTGTTCGTGGGCGATGGTCCGCAGAGAAAGAATTTAGAGCCGCGGGTTCAGCAGGAGGGATTGACTGAAAGTGTTATTTTTCTTGGCAATCGTCAGGATGTTCCTGATTGCTTAAATGCAATGGATATCTTTGCCCTGCCTTCGTTTGGTAATGAAGGTGTACCCCAAGGCATCATGCAGGCAATGGCATGTGGACTGCCGGTTGTCTCTACCTCCGTGGGCGCGATTGCCGAAGCCGTGATTGATGGCGATACAGGGTATGTTATCGAACCGAGAAATGTTGAACAATTAACAGAAAAATTAGACTTATTAATTCATGATGCAGCGTTGCGGTTACGTATGAGAGAGGCTTCATTGCAACGGGCGACTCACTTATTTGGCATGGATAATATGTTAGATAAAATGGAGTCTATTTTTTATCGCAGTATAGAAAGCAAGCGGTAATATTTTGTTTGTATTATTTCTGTCTGGATTGGCAGAATAAGCGACATTTTTATTTAACAACTTGAAATATAATAAATTTTATTTTCGTATGTCTATTGTGTTTATTAACAGTAAATAGAACATTGAATCACTTTATTGTATAGTACCTTACAGTGCCAATCCTTGGATTGATAATTTAATATTCATTATTATGCAACCCCAAAATATTTTAATCATTAATGTTGCCCGCTTTGGTGACACATTGCTTGTGACTCCGGTTATTCGTGCCCTGAAAGAAAAGTGGCCGGAGGCAAATATTGATATATTTGTGCATAAAAAAACAAAAGAAATTCTTGAAAATGTCGGTTTACTTAATGAATTAAAGGCGTTTTCAAAAGGCAAAGCTAAGTGGTGTGGCTGGTTTTCTCGTCGGCAATATGATCTGGCATTCGTATATGGTCATGATCAATCTCTGTTGCAGTACGCTAAACGCGCCGCAAATTTAACCGTTTATTTTTCGGATAATGCGGGTAAAAAATCACATGAATATGCTGTTGCAAGGCCGAGAGAACTTATGCCGGCACAACAGGAAAGAGCGCTGCTAATTAATGCACTTGGGGTTGACGTGAATAATTGGCGTTTGCACTATAGTGTAAGCTCATGTGAAGAGGCATACGCCAAAGGTTTTCTTCAGCAGCAAGGGATAGAACGGCAATTAAGGATCGGTTTTCAGTTACAGAGTTTTCCCGCAAAAGCCTATCGTGATTGGCCGGTAGAACATTTTTACAAATTAGCTCAACGTATTTATCGTGATTATCCGCATGCACATATTTTGCTGTTAGGCAGTAAAGAGGGTGAAGATAGTGCGCGGATGCTGGCTGAAAAATTAGGGCCACACCGATGTTCCTCATTGGCGGGTAAGACGACGATGCGGCAAAATGCGGCGATCATGAGTCAACTTAATTTGTATGTAGGCGTTGATACCGGGACAACTCACTTGGCCGGGGCATTGGGGATACCAATGGTTGCCCTGTATCACAGTTTTCATCCGGGGCGTTTTCTCGCACCTCAACAACATCCCAAATTAGCGGTCATTGAACATCCTGTCGATTACAGGCAGGCAACGCGTCAAGATACCATGTCAGCAATATCGGTAGATCAAGTCTGGCACTCTGTTCAGAACTTGCTGGAAAATCAATGAAAGGATAATGAACAAAATGAAAATAGGATTTATCGATGTCACTGTGACCATGTCGTATGGCGGTATTCAAACCGCTGTTTGGGAGTTAGCCAAGGCGTTGACAGATGCGGGGCATGAAATCCATATTTTCGGTGGTACTGGCGATGTTCGGCCTGCATTAGGTGGAAGAAATATCCCTATTCACACTTTCCCATTTGTCCCCAGAGCGCGCGTACTTAACCTTGGGCGTCGCTTCCAACGCATTGTTGAACGTTATTCCTTTGCTCGTCATGCCCGGGAAACAGTGATTGCTGAAAATTTTGATTGGGTGATTTTGACGAAACCGTTTGATTTTTTCTGGCCCAGAATGATGCCAGCAACATCCCATACCCAGTTTTGCTATATGAGTGGCGGAACCAGTTTTTTTAAAGGGGATCGGGTATTAGGCAAGAAAATCTCGGCTTGGGTTGCATGTAGTCATTTTAATGCCTGGCAGATTCAGCATCACTTCAAACAATTTCCTGGTGTCATCTATAATGGGGTGGATATCGATAAATTCAAACCCGCTGATTCGGCTGTCCGAACTCGATTAGGCATCAATGAGAAAACGTTCCTGTTAACGTTTGCTGGCAGGTTGGTTGGTTGGAAGGGCATGAAAGTCGCCATTGATGCAATGGCGTTGCTGCGGGACAAGGATGTAAAGTTATTGATTATTGGTGAAGGTGAGGATTTGAAATTGCTTGAAAAGCGGGTTTCTGCTTTAAGTCTGGAAGAATCCGTTATTTTTCACCCGCCAGTGGGCCATGATCAATTACCTGAATTTTATGCGGCAGGTGATGCGGGTATTTTCCCGAGTATTGGTGATGAGGCATTTGGTATTACGATTGCAGAAGCGATGGCGTGTGGGCGACCTGTGATTGCCAGCTATATTGGTGGAATACCGGAAGTGGTTGGTAATGAGGGAAGTGCGGGTATTTTGGTAACGCCCGGTGATGCGATGGCGATTGCTGATGCGGTGAATCATCTTTTGTCCCTGCCGGATAGAGGGGAAAATATGGGGAAATCAGCCCGCCAGAGAATTGAAACAATGTACACTTGGGAACATTCTGCTAGCCGTTTATTGAACGCCATAAAAAATAATGAAAATTGCGTATATTGATCCTTATCCTGTGCCTGATTATCGGGTTGCATCACTGCAAATTTTGCAGAATGTAGATGCTTTTGCCCGTCAGGGGCACCGTGTTTGTCTGATTACCCCGAAAGGCCAGACCCAAGTTGAGGAAATCCTTGGCAGGTCGCTACCGCCTTCTGTGGAATTAATTGCCCTGCACGATATACGACGAAAATGGTATTTCCCGCTAAATACTCAGAAACTGTTTTACTTGCAGGTTTCCCGCTGGCTTAAAGAGCATCAGGTTGATGCGCTCTTTACCCGCAATATTAAAATGGCGAATTACCTGTTGTGTCATCATCCCAATATCCCCCATTTCTTTGAAAGCCATGAAATATTTTCTCAGTCGTTTAAAGAATCCCATGATTTGCTCAATCGTAAAAACCAACGTAAATATCATAAACTCAGAAAGATTGAGCAGCAGGTTTATGAGTGTTCTCAGGTTGTCTTTGTCCTGACTTCGTTATTACAAGAAGATATTTATAAACAATATAGGGTCAAGACACCGGTTGTTGTGGCACCTGATGGCGTTGATATGCAGGCGGCTGAAGCGGCTAAACAGACGCCGGCCAGCAGTGATCACAACAGCACATTGCCTAAAAAAGTGCTTTATCTGGGTAGCCTGCATCGTTGGAAAGGCGTCCCGACAGTAATGAAAGCCATGTCTTATCTGGATAAGGTTGAACTGAACATTGCCGGCGGTACAACTGAACAAATTGAGCGATTGCGTCAGGTTGCTGAGCAGATTGGCGTAAGTGATAAAGTTAATTTCCTTGGCTTTATTCAACCTAAAAAACGCTTTCAGGTGATTGCTGATAGTGATATTTGTGTTCTACCCTTGACGAAAACCAGTATCGGCAGCCGCTATACTTCCCCCCTTAAACTTTTTGAATATATGGCGATGGGTAAACCTGTCGTTATTTCTGATTTCCCTTCCATTCGTGATGCGGTGGATGAAAATGCGGTCAATTTCGCAGATAGTGAAAATGCGGAAAGTTTTGCTGAACAGATACAGTGGCTGATTAATCATCCCGCTGAAATGATGGCGAAAATTGATTATTCCCAACGATTGGTTGCAGAACGGTTTAACTGGGATCAACGTGCGAAGTTAATGATGAGTGTGATAGCGGAAAAATTACGCCCATAATCAGCAGGCTTCAGTGATAAATTCAGCCCATAGCATCTGTTGCCTATGGGCTGATATTTCACCGTTTAGGTTATCGCCTTATTGGTTGGCTTCTTATATAGCGAAATCATTAAACCAAACAGGATACCTATTTCATTGATATAAGCATTTTCAAAAGCTCCCCTGACGATAAATAAGCCGATAAAAGCGGACAGAAGGATAAGCCCTACTTGGCTGACAATGTCGTTATGTTGACGAATGATTTGTCCACTGGTCAATAGAGCTGAAAATGTCATCAACACCGTTGTGATCAAGCCAAGAACACCAGCCGAAAACCAAAGTGATAAGAAGATATTATGTGGACCAATTGAAGTTCTGAATGTCCAATCAGGATAATCAGCTACACGGTTATTGTAGACGTGATGATAAATTTTATTACCAAAACCATAGCCCTTGATAGGGTTTTCCATGATTAGGGACCATGCAGAACCTTGGGTGCCGTTACTATAGCGATAGCTGCTATCTGTTTGGGTGAGTTTATGGATCAGTAATCGAGTGTCAGGGTTGGATATCGCTGACCAGTGTGTCGCGCCAGCCAGTATCCCCAGACATATTGTCGCTGCAAAGGTGAGTTTCCACTCTCTGTTAATCACAATGATAAACACGGTGGCGACGACAATGGCAACCCACGCACCACGGGAAAGTGTTCCAAGGAGTAAGAATAAGCTAATCGCTGAGGCAATAATCAACAATAACCAGCTGAGTAGAGAATGCTTCTTCCATAACGCCCAGGTACAAAGTAATACAGGGAAATAGAAAATAAACCCGTAAGAAAACTCGCGGTGATTGAAATTCGTAAACGGCATTTCACCTGTAGCATGGTAATTAATGATGTATTTCGCAATATCGGTTAGTGAGATAGCGGTCAGGCCGATAATAAAGGCAGTGAGGATCATCTTAGCGATATGTTCTTTACTTTCTTGATAGAGCACAATAGGAAGAGTAAAACTGAATAAAAGTAATCCATTTAAAATCGGTTTATTCATTTCCTTGAAACTCAATGCAGGATCAATGGAAATTCCAACAGAGTAGAACATCGCCAGAACGAACAGTAATACGGATAAAAATAGGTGGTTACGTAATGAACGGGCTACTTGACGAAAATCCTTTACCAGATAATAGAGTGCGGTTATACAGATAAGGATCATGACAAGATTTTTGTATCTTGTGATATCTGGCAGATAAACAAGAATGATATATAGCCCAACAAGGGATAAATTCCATAAGGATTTCTTGTTGTGACTGATGTTAAAACCATTTTTTATATTAAGCATAATAATCAATCTATTTTCTTATATTACCCAATCGAATCTGGCTGCAAATAATACATGAAAACGGTATTGTAATCTGTTCAGATCCACTGTCGTAGATAATTTATTCAAGGAGTTGGTATGCCGGAGCTACCAGAGGTGGAAACCAGCCGCAGGGGGATTGAACCTCACTTGGTTGGCAATGTGATCCAGTATGTTGAGGTCAGGAATTCCCGTTTACGCTGGCCGGTTTCCGAGCAAATCATGACGCTTGCAGACAGGCCGGTGCTGAGTGTGCAACGGCGGGCAAAGTACTTATTACTTGAGTTGCCGGAGGGCTGGATTATTATCCATTTGGGGATGTCTGGCAGCTTGCGTGTTTTGTTGAATGAACAGCCTCCGGCAAAGCATGATCATGTCGATGTGATGATGGCTGATGGTAAAATTCTCCGCTATACCGATCCCCGACGTTTTGGTGCATGGCTGTGGAGTGATAATCTTAATACGTGCTCCGTACTGGTTCATTTAGGCCCAGAACCGCTTTCCGATCGGTTTGACGGCGAATACCTTTACACACTTTCCCGCAATAAAAAAACGGCGATTAAACCATGGCTAATGGATAATAAAGTGGTCGTTGGTGTTGGGAATATTTATGCCAACGAAGCGTTATTCGTTGCACGTATCCTGCCTGAACGTCCGGTAAATTCACTGACGCAGCCAGAAGCCCATCTATTGGCCGATACCATCAAACAGATCTTACGCCGTTCGATTGAACAAGGCGGAACGACACTGAAGGATTTTCTACAATCTGATGGCAAACCAGGATATTTTGCTCAAGAACTGTTTGTCTATGGCAAGAAAGGTGAACTTTGCCCACGATGTGGTGGGACAAGCGGTGAGAAAATCGACAGTATAAAATTGGGGCAACGCAGTACATTTTTCTGCCGTCAGTGCCAGCATTAAACATAGTAGGGGGCAGAAGATAATCGCCCCCGCACAATTAATCTTTGCCCAGTTTCTTTAGCATTGCCTGTGTGACAGGTTTTGACAGGAAGGATGAAACGTCACCATCATGGCGTGCAACATCCTTGATTAAGGATGATGAGACGAAAGAGAGCGTTTGCGAAGGCAATAAAAAGACACTTTCCAGCTCTGGCATAAAATGTCGGTTCATATTGGCAAGTTGCCATTCATATTCAAAATCGGAAACAGAACGGACACCGCGGATTAAGATATTCGCCTGCTGCTTTTTGGCAAAATTAACCATCAGCTCGCTAAACCCAACCACATCGACATTTTCCAGATGAGCCGTGGCTTCTTTAGCCAGCCCGACGCGTTCTTCCAGACTGAACATGGGATTTTTTCTGTCACTGTTGGCGATGGCCAATAAAACATGGTCAAACATGTTTGCGGCACGAGTCACGACATCAAGATGACCGTAAGTGATGGGGTCAAAGGTGCCGGGATAAATCGCTTTTCTTTTCATCGTTGTTTTTACTCTTTATTTGAGTCATTTCCCAAAGTGCAGCGTATTTATTGAAAGTATACTGGGCATTCACCATGGCTAACACCAGACCCTGCTTACCGTCCAAAAACCCCGCCCTTAGTAGCCAGGTTTTGAAAAATGCGCCTAGCGTATGGCTGATTATCGAAAAATAGCGGGTTTTTTTACCCTGTTCGTAGCGATGCTTTGCCCAATCTCTCGCATAACTCAATTGTTTTTGCTGGAACTCCATCAGGTTACGGCAAGTCAGGTGACGTAAATCACCTTTTAGCGTCACGACAGGTGCGCCTTGAGTTTCCAGAGATTCATGAACCTGATGATCATTGTATTGGTAACGTTCACGACAATAAAGACGGATCACTTTATCGGGATACCAGCCACTGTGTTGCATAAATCTCCCCATAAATAGATTGAGGCGCGCACAGCTATAAACTTTATTATCATCAGGGTTGGCTAGAATTTGCTCGATGGATACTTTAAGTTCTGGCGTCACACGTTCATCGGCATCAATCATAAAAATATAATCGCCGCTGGCATAGGATTGTGCGAGTCGTCGCTGTTGACCGAAGCCAGGCCATTGGGGATGCGAGTAGACTTTTGCTCCCATCTCACTGGCTATTTGGCAAGTGGTATCGGTGCTGCTGGAATCCAAGACGATGATTTCATCTGCCCAATTGACAGAAAGCAGGCAATCTGCAATTAAATCAGCGGCATTTTTGGTGATCATGACAACGGACAGCCGTTTTTTCGCAACCATCAATGGCTCCTTGGCGGGAGATAAGGTTCCAGTAATTTTAGCAAACGTTGAAGAGCACCTTGGTTTTCATGCAGCACCTCGGCAGCATGGTGGCCGTAATAGCGGCGGTAATCTTCATCTGTCAGCAGGCTATTGATAGCTGAACTTAATGATTGGCTATCCGTAACCGTAATCAGCCCGTCCGCTTTATTCAGCTTGGCACAGATATCTTTAAAATTGAAGGTATGAGGACCCATAATGACGGGAATTGCGTGTGCTGCCGCTTCCAGCGGGTTATGTCCGCCTCGCGCTATCAGGCTTCCCCCGACAAAAGCCAGGTCAGCGATACCGTACAGGAGCATCAGTTCTCCCATGGTATCGCCAATCACCACTTGCACATTGGTATCAGGGATCGTGCCGGCACTGCGTAAGATCGCGTTTAACCCGGCTTTTTGGGTTAACTCGGCGGCTTTGCCAAAACGTTCAGGATGGCGGGGCACCAGAATTAGCAACAGATCAGGAAATTGTTTTAGCAGCTTACAATGGGCGTCCAAAATGATGGTTTCTTCCCCATCATGGGTGCTGGTTGCTATCCATACCGGCCGATGAGGTGCCCATTGGCGACGCAATGTGACGGCTTTTGCCGCAAGCTCTGGTGTCACAGAGATATCGAATTTCAGGCTGCCAGTCACAGAGAGCTGGGAACGTCTTAATCCCAATTCGATAAAGCGCTCACCATCTTCCAGATTTTGTGCCGCGATCAAGGTGATTTTGTTTAAAATGGTTTTAATGAAGCTGTTAATTTTCTGATATCCCGCCGCAGAACGGGCGGATAGCCTTGCATTGGCGATAACCAGCGGGATTTCCCGTTGGTGTAGCGCAGTGATCAGATTAGGCCACAATTCGGTTTCCATAATGATCACTAATTTGGGATTGACGTGATCAAGAAAACGGCTCATTGAACCAGGCAGGTCATAGGGAAGGTAGACATGGTTAACATCATTGCCCAGAGCAGACAGAACCCTTTCAGACCCTGTCGGTGTCATGGTTGTTATCGTAATCGACAACAAAGGATAGTGGTGCCGTAAGATCCGCACGAGCGGAATGGCAGCCAATGTCTCTCCAACAGAAACGGAATGCAGTAAAATTCCCCCGGGGGTTACTTTTTGGGCACAGAAGCCATAGCGCTCACCCCAGCGTTTACGATACGCCGGTGATTTGCGACTGCGCAGCAGCAGGCGTAACCAGATAATGGGTTGGATAAGGTAGAGGAGTACCTGATATAAGCGAAGCAACATTCTATCAAATTCACTGACATAGACTGCGGTTATAGTACCACATTGGCTTAAAGAAAGTGTGTAAAATGCGGATATGTTGTGCGCCTATTGCCAAAAGTGGGGAGAAAGCAGTTGATGAGTCAGGTGGATACACTTGATATCTAAAAATAGAAAGAAGAAGTTTCTGTCTTTAGAATATAATGTAATGAGATTTCTGCCTCAATCGCGAATATTGGAAACACAATGGGCAAAATATCCCCTCGATTTAAAAAGATCCTGATCATAAAACTAAGACATCATGGTGATACATTGCTTACCACACCAGTTGTGAATACGTTGAAAGAAAATTTTCCTGACACTGAAATTGATGTTTTGCTGTACAAAGAAACAAAACCAATGTTGATGAATTTTGCTTCCATATCCCATATTTTTTCTATAGATAGACAGTGGAAAAAGGAAGGCGCGAAAGCGTATATTGCCCATCATTGGTGTCTGTTGAGTCAATTAAGGAAAAGCAAATATGATCTCATCATTAACCTTGCTGATCAGTGGTACGGCGCTTTGGTGTCTAAGATTTCTGGGGCTCCAATCCGCATTGCCTTTGATTTCCCCAAACGGCAAAACTGGTTATGGAAAGTTTGTTTTAGTGACTTGATTTCTACTGAAGGTGAAGAATCTCTACACGTTGTTGAGCAGAATTTATCAGTATTGAAACCGATTAAACTTTCCAATATCAATTTTGATGTAACGATGAGCTATAGTGAAGACGATTGGCATAAGGTATCAAATCTTTTGCGTGTCGGTGGAATTCATCACAAGTATATTGTTATCCACCCGGCATCACGCTGGTTTTTCAAGTGCTGGAATGATGGGAAGATGAGTGAAACCATTAACGCGTTACAAGAAGATGGACATTCCATTGTCGTTACATCAGGGCCTGAGTTACGGGAAAAAGAGATGGTGGAGAAAATTTTATCCGCCTGTCATCAGGAAAATGTTATCTCTTTAGCTGGTCAGCTTACATTACCCCAACTTGGGGCACTGATTGCCCATGCCAAGTTGTTTATTGGGGTTGATTCTGTCCCTATGCATATGGCTGCTGCATTGAAAACACCTTGCATTGCATTATTCGGGCCTTCTAAATTAGTTTTTTGGCGTCCTTGGCATGTTAATGGGGAAGTGATTTGGGCGGGAAATTACGGTAAATTACCTAATCCTGATGATATTGATACCAAAACAGATACTCGTTATTTGGATCTTATCCCTACTGATGTCGTGATTACTGCTGCCCGGAGATATTTATCATGAAACCTATGCGCCTTGCCATTGTCCGGCAAAAATATCGGCCTGATGGAGGTGCTGAACGTTTTATTTCCAGAGCACTTGAAGCATTGGATAATGATAGTTTGGATTTGAACGTAATTACCCGCTCTTGGGAAGGGAGTCGTAACCCCAATTGGCATGTGCATTTGGTAAACCCTTTTAAATGGGATCGGATTAGTCGAGAAAAGCGATTTGCCGATGCTGCCAGCCGCATTTGGCAAAGGGAGAAATTCGATATTGTTCAAAGCCATGAACGAATTGCGGGATGTGATGTGTATCGAGCCGGGGATGGTGTCCATCGACGTTGGTTGCAGCAAAGAGCACGTATCTTACCATCCTGGAAAAGCAAATTGCTTTTTGCCAGTCGCTATCATCGCTATGTCATGGATGCTGAGAAAAAGATGTATTTCTCCCCTGAATTAAAAAAAGTTATTTGCAACTCTGAGATGGTTAAGCGTGAGGTAATGGAAGATTTTAATCTTCCTGATGGAAAAATCTCTGTTATCTATAATGCCATTGACCAGTCACAATTTTTTTCGGCCGGGGAAGCTGAACGGTTCGCGTTACGGCAGAAATATGCTATTCCCGCACAGGCAAAATGTTTTGTATATGTAGGCTCAGGTTTTGAAAGAAAAGGATTAAAAGCTGCGATAGAAGCTATTAGTATGACAGATGCTTATCTGGTTGTGATTGGGCAAGATAAAGAAGAAGATAAATATAAGCAGTTAGCCAATTCATTTGGCTGTCATGAACGGGTTCGATTTTTTGGCGTACAAAAAAAGACACTGCCATTTTATCAAATGGCGGATGGTTTGTTATTACCAACGCTATATGATCCTTTCCCGAACGTTATTTTGGAAGCGATGGCATGTGGATTACCTGTCATAACGAGTGATACTTGTGGAGGAGCTGAATTCATTGTTTCAGGAGAGAACGGCTTTGTGTGTGATGCTCTGGATATTTCAGCTTTAGCAGAATCTATTTCTTCAGTGCCTGCGGATAATTTAACCAGTAAAATCTCAAAGTTATCAAAAGAGAAAATAGTGAACTATACTCCCATTTATTTATCTCAGCAGCTTACGGAACTGTATAGCAAGGTGCTTTCCCAATGAAAGGACATATTCTATTTATCATTGACGGATTACCAGGAGGGGGAGCTGAAAATGTTACAATTCGTTTATGTAGCGGCCTGCAACAAAAAGGTTTTGATATTACCTTGTTATCTCTCTCTGATAAATGTGATTACCCGATCCCAAATCATGTTGAACTAATCATTAATACAGACGAATACAGAGGACCTTTTAGAAGACAGACTGAAATTGTTCGTAGAGCTAAATCTATGGATAAAATTTTGTCGAAAGTCTTTCTTCAAAAAGGTAAGCCAGTGTTAGTGATATCTAACTTACATAAAACGGATCGTATTGTTGCTAAATCTAAAATATTGGCAAACTTAAATGTATGGTTTTGTATTCACGGTGTATTTTCAAAATCGTATCTTGAAAACAAAACAGGATTATCTCGCTGGATTAAGAAATGGAAAATTCAGAGAGTCTATCGAAACCGTAACTTGATTTGTGTTTCTGATGCTGTTGGGTTGGATTTGAAAGAAAACTTATCATTGGCTCCGAGAAAAATAGTCACGATTTACAATCCATTCAATCTTACTGAAATTAAAACCCATTCTTTGGAAAATAACCCTTATTCCGGCGAAAATTATTTTCTTCATCTTGGACGTTTCCATAGAGTAAAACGCCATGATCGCTTGCTGGAAGCTTTTGCTATGGCTGATCTACCTTGTAAGTTGTTAATTGCAGGTCAAGGCGATGAAAATATAATCAGTGCAATAAAACAAAAAATTGCGGAATTTAACTTGCAATCTAAAGTTTTCCTAATCGGTTTTTTAGTGAACCCATTACCGGTAATACGGGAGGCTAAAGCTGTTGTATTAAGTTCGGATAGCGAAGGGCTAGGCAATGTTTTGATTGAGGCTTTGATTTGCAATACTCCGATTGTCAGCACGAATTGCCCTGGTGGAGTCAGCGAGATTATGATGGGTGAGTTGGAGCAATATAAATCTGAGTTGACTTCCGACTCGTTAGCGGAAAAAATGCGACTTGTTTATCAAAATCCACCGATAATCACGGAAGATATGTATAAGAAATTCGATTTGGAAGTTGTGCTTGGCAAGTATTTAAATTTGATACAACAATAAGTACTTCTGACATTATTTTTTGAGATATTTCAATGATTGATAAAAAATTCAAAAAGTTACGCGAGATAAATAGAAGGAAAAATTACTTCTTTAAAAAAATAAGGTTTAATATCGCTAAAATATTTATTGATAAGAGGAGAAAGAATGAATTTGATTCTAGCAGTATAAAAAAAATTCTTTTCTTACGAGATGATAATAAAATTGGTGATATGATTATCTCTACACCCGTATTTAAGGCGCTATATCAGCGTGGATTTGAGTTGCATGTGTTATCAGGTAATTCTAATTACTGTGTGGTTAAAAATAATCCATATATAGATAAATTTTACTTCTATCCTGATAAAACTAAAGAGATAATTAAACTTGGTTTGACACTGAAGAAAGAGAGTTATGATCTTGTCATTGATATGGGAGAGCAACTGCCAGTCATTTATCTATTATTTATACGACTAATTAATTCTAAGAGTGTATTGGGGTTTAATAAAGAAAAAATAAACATATATAATAAAAATATAAAATATTTCCAATATGAATCACATATCACTGAAAGATACAAGATTCTTATGGAGAGTATAGGGATCTATAATTGTAATATACAATATGATCTACATATTCCTAAAGACACTCAAGACAAGGTATGTGATTTTTATTCTGATTTGCCTGGAAAAACAACTATTGTTATCAATCCCTTCGCTGCTGAGGAAAGAAGAAATCTTTCAGAAGAACAATTGATGGGGATAACATCTTATATTCATAAATGGTACCCATCAATTAACATCATATTAGTGGGGCAGCGTAATAAATTAAATACTCTTTCGTATTTGGGTGAATATATAATTAATCCATTTGGTGATTTTCTCAGTGCAGTGGAAATTATAAGACAGTCTGACCTAGTTATTTCACCAGATACATCTATTGTACATGTAGCAGCCGCATATGAAAAAAATACAATTGCTCTATATGGTAATGATAAACATGGAAGTTTTGTTAATAATTATGTATGGGGGCCTAGAAATAAAAATGCTATTCAGTTAGTTCAGAAGAATGAAAATAGTAGAATTAGTGAAATACCATTAGATGTTATTTTGGACAAGATCAGTTTTTTCTTAAGTAAATTGGAAACATAAGAATTCAGGTTAGAGTACTTGAACCATTTTATAGCTGAGGTAGTCAAAAGTGTTAATCTTACTCATAATCGAGTAAATTGCGTTGTCTGTTTCCATTGAGTAATATTGGTTCATCTTTTATCTTTAGTCCTACGTTAGGTGAACTTTTTATGACTAAACCTGCATTTATCATCACAATTGATACTGAAGGGGATAATCTGTGGCAAAACAGTGAGCAAATATCCACCGAAAATACGCAGTATTTGCCACGATTTCAAAGCTTATGTGAGTGTTTTGGATTCAAACCTGTTTGGCTAACCAACTTTGAGATGGCAATGGATGATAGCTATATCGAATTTGCTAAGGATGTGGTAGCCAGAAATACGGCTGAAATTGGTATGCATTTGCATGCTTGGAATAGTCCCCCTATTGTTCCTCTCACTGATGACGATATGCGTTATAAGCCGTATCTTATTGAGTATCCTAAAGATCAGATCAAAGCCAAAATTGATTTGATGACTAATCTTTTGGAAGATAAGCTGCAAACTAAGATGTTGAGTCATCGTGCTGGTCGTTGGGCATTTAACGAATATTATGCACGATTGCTGGTTGAGTATGGGTATCAAGTGGATTGCTCTGTGACACCAAAAGTTAACTGGCTGTTTACCAAAGGTAATCCTCATGGCAATGGCGGAACAGATTATCGCCATTTTCCAACTCATGCTTATTTTATGGACGTGCAGGATATTGCCAAAGAAGGCGATTCTTCATTATTGCAAGTACCGATGAGTATTCAATATAAGCACTCTGCGATGATGAACTTCGTTAAGCAGAAATATGATCGATTAAGAGGAAAACAGCGTTCTCCATCGGTTAACTGGTTGCGACCAAAGGGTGGAAATTTGGCGCAGATGAAAACAGTTGTTCAGCAAACTTTAGCGAATGGCAGTGATTATGTTGAGTTTATGTTACATTCTTCTGAATTTATGCCGGGAGGAAGTCCAACATTTAAAAATGAAGCACAGATTGAACAGCTTTATAGCGATTTGGAAGGGTTGTTTGAATTTTTACAGCCATTGGTGAAAGGGATGACGTTGGCTGAGTATTATAGATTGAAGTGTAAACAATGAATACTTTTATATACCCTCTATTGGAGGGCTATTTATTCAGTAACATAAGAGAAATTATTCTTCATAGACGAGTGTGTTAGCTATGGAATATATCTTTCTTAATAGAGTGAAAATTATATTAAAAATAACTTAATATAGTATATTGGAGGTTTTTTATATTCAGAATGTAATATTGGATGAATAAAAATTCATATGCTGGAAAGAATTATTAATTGTGGAATGATTTATGGAAAATAAAAAATTTGCAACGTTGAGATCTTGGAATCGTAAAATAAATTATTTTATGAAAGGTGTAAGATATTATGCAAGGTTATTTATTGCTAAATTACTTTGGGATAAAAAGGGAAAAAAATCTCTTGATGTTGATACTATAAAAACAGTATTAATATTACGCAATGAAGGGAAAATAGGTGATATGATAGTTGATACTATCTTAATAAGAGAATTAAATAAATCAGGTTATCAAGTTGATGTTTTGGGAACTAAAACTAACAGTGCAATATTAAAATATAATCCTTATGTTAGAAATGGTTATCTTGCTGAAGATGTTGATATAAGTAAACCCATGAAACTATCTGCACTTTCGTTATAATGGGTCATCTAATCCACTTATTGACCGCGTTGACTAATGAAATCAAAGATAGTGCTTTCTGAGCCTGAACGAATTACGTTGCAACAACTCGCCCTGAATCACCAACATCGGGACATCCGTACACGAGGCACAGGGTTGCTCATGCTGAGTCGGGGGTTAAAACCGCGCCAGATCGCGTCTGAAACCGGGTGTAGTGTCCGGGTTATCTATAACTGGGTTCACACATGGCATGACTTCGGTATCGCGGGTCTGTTGGGGGGGCATGTCGGAGGTCGGTATCCCGCGATGACACCTGAAATGATCGCCACCGCCGTTGAAGTCGCTTGTGCGGAGTCTCTGACGCTGGCGCGGATAGCTCAACGGGTTGAGGAAAAACACGGTCCTCTGCCCTGCACGCTTGAAACGCTGTCAAGGACGCTGAAAAAACAGGGGATCACCTATAAACGTGCCCGTTTGTCATTAAAAAAAACGTGATGAAACGGAATTTGCTGAAAAATCCGCCTTACTGGACAAAATGAAAGCCGGGGCCCAGGCCGGCCGCTACCGTCTGGTCTATTTTGATGAAGCGGGTTTTTCCGCGTCGCCTCCGGTGCAATATGGCTGGAGTCCACGGGGCAAACCCCATGAAGCTGAGCCGCTAAATCATGGCAGACGCTCGGTGCTTGGTGCCCTGAATTACACGGATAACAGTCTGTTTTATCAGATAATATCAGGCAGTGTCACGCGAGCTAAGGTGATAAATTTTTTGACACAGGTGGCAAAGCAGGGGGACTCTCGACTGACATTTGTCGTGCTGGATAATGCCCGTATCCATCATAACCCTGAGGCAAAAACCGAAGAGAGGTGGTTACGGGAACATAATCTGTTTTTACTTTACCTCCCGGCGTATAGCCCTGAGCTGAATCTGATTGAAATCGTCTGGAAACAGGCCAAATATCACTGGCGGCGATTTATGAGCTGGACTCAAGAGACGATGGAAGAAGAAATCAATGCATTGTTGGGCGGTTATGGTGAAAAATATGCAATTAATTTTTCTTAATTACTTATCTCAGTTTTAGCAAATTACCCCAGTATGTTTTTTATTGACTTATTGGGGATGTAAAAATTCATTCTTATGATATTATATGGCCTTAAGTTTTATTGTTATAAAATATACAATGAGTATAATAAAAATACATTGAATAATTGTTAGTTTTCTAATTATGAATATCTTATTCATTATATAGATAGATTAACTTTATTGTTATATTGTTTATCAGTATCTTGTAACGTCATTTTTAATGATTTATTTATCAAGTTTAGTTTTTTAATGGAGATATCTTCTATGGAAACTGCAAAAGTGTTTTTTTCAGGATGGAAAGCATGCAGTTTTGAGCAGTATAAAGAAGCTCATGCCCTTTTTGGTGGATGTACATCAACACACCCCAATATTGTATCTTTTTTGGATAAGCGCCTTGCTGGGCAGTTTTGCTTTTATATTAAAAAAACAGGATCTGGCGTTAAAGGTGCTTGTTTTTCCTTGAAAAACAAAAAATTAATTGAAGAAGGGCAAATTAGATATCCAATTCCATATGATGAGCTTGTTTTCCCTATTGCCGAAGATGCAAAAATATTTTTACCTGTAAAATCAAAGAGATTATCTCCAATTCACAAAAGTAATTTTATCAATACCAGTTTTAACTCCCGATTGAACAAACGAAAAGTTTGTCTAATCAAAGATAGTTTTTCTTACAAAACCCGTCGTAATCGCAGCAATGAAATTAATAAATTCAAGCGTGCGGGGGGAGAAATTCGTTCCTCAAATGAATTTAGTGCAGAAGAATTGGTAGATATTTATATCGATCTGTATCAGAAACGTTGGAATTACTGCCATTCTGAGGAGCAAAAAAAACATTTGATTGAAATATATACTGAGCTTCGTGAGCATATATTTGGCAGCGTGTTATTGATTAATGGTAAACCTTGTGCCTACGATTTTGTTCTGTGGGCGGATAGCCCCAAATGGATTTCCTTTGATGCCATAAATGGGGGTTATGATCCTGAACATGCTCATCTTAGTGTTGGTAGTATCTTGATGTGGGTGAATACCCAAGAAGCAAAAGCGCTGTGTCAGCAGGCAGACAAAACTATGCGTTACTCTCTGGGTAATCCTACTTTTGAATACAAAAATCGCTGGTGTGAAATATTACCATTGGGCAAAGTGCTTTTTTAATATGTTTTCCAAAAGCAACATAACCTCCAAAGGCGTAATACCCTGCATCGTATTATCCACCGATTTCAGGGGATGTTGCTCTTTCCCGTACCCGCCAATCAAACCCGGATCCGTCGGCCCAAATAGCGTAATATTGGGTCGATCAAGTGCCGCTGTAAGGTGGCTTAATCCTGTATCAACTGAAACCACCGCTTTTGCTTCCGCCAGAACGTGTGCGATTTCAGCAAGTGTCAGTTTCGGCAGTACATCAACATGAGAAAACCCCTCAGCTAACCTGAGTGCCCGCAGGTGTTCATGTTCTGCACCCCAAGGCAGTCTGATACGCAGGCCAGTGGGTTCGATATCTGCGATAAGTTGCCGCCAGTGATTTTCAGGCCAATGTTTCTCGTCGCGCGTGGTTGCATGGAGGAAAACCAGATAGTTATTCAGGTTATGACGTTCCTCACGCAAAAAATGGCACGCAATAGCATAATCACCTTGTTCCGGCGGTTTTTCATAGCCCAAACTATCCGCAAATAAAGCTCGAATGCGTTCAACCGCATGCTGCTGTTTGCTGACAGAGTGGCAATGGTCGTAGAAGAAGCTGGCGACGGGTTCACGGACGCTTTTTCTATCGTAACCATGCTTTGGGCCAGAGGCCAAGCGAGTGACCAGAAAAGCACTTTTTAACAGGCCTTGGGTGTCAATGATGGCGTCATATTGGTGCTGTTGCAGTTGTTGCCTGAATCGGGCTCGTTCTTCACGAATATCTTTCCTGAACCAATTTTTTCGCCAACGGCGGATCGCCACGGGGATCACATTTTTGACCGCATTGTGCCAGGTTGGAATTTGCGCAAATCCTTCTTCCACAACCCAATCAAATTGGATATCAGGAAAATGCTTTTTCGCATCGGTTAATGCCGGCAGAGTATGTAATACATCCCCCATTGAAGATGTTTTTACCAATAAAACACGCATTAATTTTGGTTCTCCGCCTGTAGCAGTTTCTCTAATGAAGCTAAAACCCTTGCAGGTTGAATATCAATCAGGCTTTGGTGATAACCACCGTCACTGTCACCTTTTCGGACTTTATGATAGCCGGTGATCAGGCGGATCACTTCAGCTTTATCTGAGAGAGGAGGCGTAAAATCCGGGCTACTGGGGCCATATAATGCCACTAAAGGACGGTTTAAGGCGGCGGCCACATGCATCAAACCTGAATCGTTGGTGACGACAGCATCACAGGCCGCAATGAGATTGACGGCTTGCTCAAGTGACGTTTTCCCGGCCAAATTAAGGCAATCTTCGCGGGCATCATCGCTTAAAAGGGCACGAATATCTTCACCCGCCTGACTATCTTTGGCAGAGCCAAACAGCAAAACCTGATAACCTTTTTGGCTGATTAACTGCTCGGCGAGGGCGGCATAGTGATAATGTGGCCAGCGTTTGGCCGGGCCGAATTCGGCACCGGGGCAGAAGCCAATAATCGGGCGGTGATCAGCAATATTAAAGGCTGAGGTTGATTCCGCAATATCTTCGTCACCGACACTCAGTCGCGGCCATAACAAAGGTTGTGGAAGTTCATCAGCGTTACGCAGGTTTTTCCCTTCATAGGCGAGAGCGGCATAGCGTTGAACCATCAGTGGAAAAGCACGCTTATTCAGGACCCGGAGATCATTCAGTAACCCGTAACGCATTTCGCCGCGCCAGCCTGTACGCAGCGGGATATTGGCGAAGAAAGGCACCAGCGCAGATTTGAATGAGTTAGGCAAGACATAGGCACGATCGTATCTATTTTCCCGTAATGCGAGACCGAGGCGTCGGCGCTCACCCAAAGCAAGCGCGCCATGACCCAGCGGCATCGCTATTGCCTGATTTACTTCCGGCATTTTTGCCAATAATGGGCGGCACCATGCCGGTGCCATTACATCAATTTCTGCATCGGGGTACAAAGCCTTCAAAGTACGGTAGAGGCTTTGTGACATCATCATGTCGCCCACCCATGATGGGCCGATCACCAATATCTTCATAGAGGTCGATTAATTATCCTGATTGAGCCATTGCATATATTCAGCGACACCTTCGGCGACCGTCTTGAACGGTTCTTTATAACCCGCAGCGCGAAGTTTTGTCAGGTCGGCTTGCGTGAAACTCTGATAACGGCCTTTTAATTTTTCCGGAAAATCGATGTATTCCACAGCGGGGGATTTTTCTTGATGGAATCCAGTTACTGCATCTGCCACCACCTGAAAAGATTCAGCGCGGCCTGTTCCGCAGTTAAAAATGCCGGAAACGCCATTTTTCCAGAACCACAGATTAACTGCGGCAACATCACCGACATAGATAAAATCGCGGCAGAAATTTTCGCTGCCGGCAAATAATTTCGGATTTTGTCCCTGATGAATCTGGTCGTTTAAATGATAGGCAACGCTGGCCATACTGCCTTTATGCCCTTCGCGCGGCCCGTAAACATTGAAATAACGGAAGCCACAAACTTGAGAATCCGCGTGAGGCAGAATATCACGCACATACTGGTCAAACAGGAACTTAGAGTAGCCATAAACATTGAGCGGCTTTTCATACTGACGCTCTTCAATGAAATTGTCACTGCGGCCACCATAAGTTGCAGCAGAAGAGGCATACAGGAACGGGATTTGACGCTCAATGCAATAATGCAGGATATCTTTGGAGTACTGATAATTGTTGTCCATCATATACTTACCATCCCATTCTGTGGTGGATGAGCAAGCACCTTCATGGAAAATGGCATCAATGTCACCTAATTCATCACCCGCAACAATGCTGGCGACGAAATCTTCCTTATCCATGTAATCGGTGATATCCAAATCAACCAAATTGACAAACTTTGTGCCGTCTTTCAGGTTATCAACAACCAGAATATCCTTATAGCCTTCGTCATTCAGTGCCTTGACAATGTTGCTGCCAATAAACCCTGCGCCACCAGTGACAATAATCATTTGGCTCACCTCTAAATAGTCAGTTCACTTGCTACCCAGATTTCATCTATTGGGTAGATGTTTGCTGCGTATAATAGCACTTAACCCTACTGACGACAGCAGCTTAAACAGCGGAATATCCTGAAATCTTGCAGCATGTCAGGCGCTAAGGCGTGATCCGCTTTACAAAGTTGCTATTCTCTTTCTGGTTGTGTCGTCACTGGCCGAATCTATCAGTAAAATACAGGCGCCTTTCACTTATTTAGGGAATCAGGAGAGAAAAATGTCAGCATCGTTTTATCAGAAAATTAATGAGCAGTTGGAGCAAACCCGTTCAGAAGGGTTATTCAAAAATGAGCGTATTATCACTTCTGCCCAAAATGCCAATATTGCGGTTGCTGAGGGTAACCAAGTCATTAATTTTTGTGCCAATAACTATTTAGGTTTGGCGAATCATCCTGACCTGATTGCGGCAGCAAAAACCGGTATGGATAGCCACGGTTTTGGGATGGCATCCGTTCGCTTTATCTGTGGTACGCAAGACGCCCATAAAGAATTAGAGAATAAGATTGCTGAATTTTTGGGGATGGAAGATGCCCTTCTGTACTCCTCATGCTTTGATGCAAACGGCGGACTGTTTGAAACCCTGTTTGGGCCGGAAGATGCCATTATCTCTGATGCCCTGAACCATGCCTCCATTATTGATGGTATCCGTTTATGCAAAGCGAAACGTTACCGCTATGCCAATAACGATATGCAAGAATTAAGGGCACAGTTGGAACAGGCAAAAGCGGAAGGGGCACAAAATATCCTGATCGCAACGGACGGGGTATTTTCAATGGATGGTGTCATTGCTGACCTGAAATCCATCTGTGATTTGGCGGATGAATTTGGTGCGCTGGTCATGGTGGATGATTCCCATGCGGTGGGTTTTGTGGGTCAACAGGGTCGCGGTACCCATGAATACTGTGATGTCATGGGGCGTGTTGACATTATCACCGGTACATTGGGTAAGGCACTGGGGGGGGCATCGGGGGGGTATACTGCGGCGCGTAAAGAAGTTGTTGAGTGGTTGCGCCAGCGTTCACGCCCATATCTGTTCTCCAACTCGTTGGCTCCCGCTATTGTCGCGGCATCAATCAAGGTGCTGGATATGCTGAAAAATGGCGATGATCTGCGTGAGCGTCTCTGGAAAAATGCGGATTTGTTCCGTGAGAAAATGACGGAGGCAGGTTTCACGCTGGCAGGGGCTGACCATGCCATTATCCCTGTTATGTTGGGAGATGCGAAACTGGCACAGGCATTCGCCGCAGAACTCTTGAAAGAAGGTATTTATGTGATTGGGTTCTTCTATCCGGTTGTGCCTAAAGGTCAGGCGCGTATCCGAACCCAGATTTCTGCCGCCCATACTGAAGAACAGATTGAACATGTAGTGGCTGCATTTACACGCATTGGCAAGCAATTGAATGTCATTGCTTAAGGTATCATTATGAAAGCATTATCTAAATTAAAGCCAGAGGAAGGTATCTGGATGACTGATGTGCCCGCGCCAGAACTTGGGCACAACGACGTGATGATTAAAATCCGTAAAACAGCCATTTGTGGGACGGATGTTCACATCTATAACTGGGATGATTGGTCGCAAAAAACGATCCCGGTTCCGATGGTCGTCGGGCATGAATATGTGGGTGAAGTCGTTGCAATGGGTCAGGAGGTAAAAGGGTTTAAGGTGGGTGATCGCGTATCCGGCGAAGGCCATATCACTTGTGGTCACTGTCGTAACTGCCGTGGTGGACGCACCCATTTATGCCGCAATACCACAGGCGTTGGTGTGAACCGTGAAGGTGCCTTTGCTGAATATCTGGTTATTCCCGCCTTTAATGCATTTAAAATTCCCGACAATATTCCCGATGAGCTGGCAGCGATTTTTGATCCCTTCGGCAATGCGGTACATACCGCGCTCTCTTTTGATTTGGTGGGCGAAGATGTACTGGTATCAGGCGCTGGCCCTATCGGGATTATGGCCGCAGCGGTGTGTAAGCATGTCGGTGCCCGGCATGTCGTGATTACCGATGTGAATGAATATCGCCTTGAACTGGCTCGTAAAATGGGCGTGACCCGCGCGGTGAATGTCAGCAAAGAAAAATTGACGGATGTGATGGCCGGTCTGGGCATGACGGAAGGTTTTGATGTCGGTCTAGAGATGTCAGGGGCACCACCGGCTTTCCGTACCTTGCTCGATACGATGAATCACGGCGGACGTATCGCTTTGTTGGGCATTCCTCCCTCTGATATGGCGATAGATTGGAATCAGGTCATCTTTAAGGGATTATTTATCAAGGGCATCTATGGGCGTGAGATGTTCGAAACGTGGTACAAGATGGCGGCTTTAATCCAATCTGGCCTGAATTTGTCCCCGATCATTACACACCAGTTGCCGATTGATGATTACCAGAAAGGCTTTGATATCATGCGATCAGGGCAATCTGGCAAAGTTATCTTAAATTGGGATTAAATGTTATCACAGGTGCCTTGGGGGTTTGGGCACCTGTTTGATTACCCCAAAGTTTCTGCATATATCGGTTTAAAGTATGAAAGAGCGCATTATCAGATAATATCTTTTTTACCCTCTTGAGCGATTCCCATTGAGTTTCCGGCACCGGTTTTGCTTCTTTATGGGGCCTTATGCCGTTGCGCGCAGTTTGATCATCGTTCAACAACATACCGGGGGTGACCAGTTCAATATCATGGGGTAATACCGCAAGTGCTTGCCGCAGGGCACGCATCGTGGTGGGATGCGGGTGTCCAATGGCAACGGCAGAACCTTGCTTGCGGGCGAGGGCGATCGCACGGTTAAGTTGATGCCGTGTTTCGGCTTCGGTTTGAATATTATCTAAAAAAACATTTCGCCGCAGTACCGGAACAGACGTTCCCATTGCGGCTTTGGTGACTTGTGTATTACCAATTGTCACACTGTCCAGAAAATAGAGACGGCTTTGGGATAGCACCTGCATGACCTTTTCCATGCTCCTGAGATTAGAGGTCATGGCGCTGCCCATGTGATTATTCATCCCAACAGCATAAGGCACTTTCTGTATCGCATCTTGCATAATACGGGCAATTTCTTCCCTGCTCATGGCAGGATGGAGGGTATCTTTCTCCAGCGGTTGCTGGCTTAATGGTGCCATTGGCAGGTGGATTAAAATTTCCCGCCCTTGCAGATGAGCCTTTTCCGCTACTTTTTTGCCATACGGAGAATTGGGCAGGATGGCGATCGAAACCGCAACCGGCAGTTGTAATAGCTTATTGTCTTCATTAACACGATAGCCAACATCATCAATGACGATGGCTAAACGCGCCGCTTGCGTATTAAAAGCAAGCAACAATAATGTGAAGGATAACAGTACCCAAAATACCAGTGTGAATGAATTAACCCGCTTTGATAACAGATACTGCATCTTCGCCATCTTACTTTCCTAACCACGGTAATGGGTTAACCGCCCGACCTTGACGGCGGATTTCAAAGTACAGTGAAGGCTGTTGTTGCCCACCGCTGCTGCCAACCAGCGCGATTGGCTGACCTGCCCGAACTTGTTGCCCGACACTGACCAATGTGCTCTGATTGTAACCGTAAATGCTCATATCGCCTTTACCGTGTTCGACCACGACCACCAAACCATAGCCTTGCAGCCAGTCTGCCAGCAATACTCGTCCATCTGAGATTGCCCTGACTTCTGTCCCTTCCGCTGCTGAGATAACCACCCCTTTCCAGCGAAGTTCACCTTGTATCGCCTCGCCAAAGTTATGGATGACACGACCGCGTACCGGCCATATCGCTTGCCCGGCAGGGCGCCCAAGGCCACCCGTCCGGGCCATGAGCGCACGTTCTTCTTCCGTGGGTTTGTAGCTGGCACCTTTTCGTTGTGCTTGTTTCTGTTTCGCGGCAACTTGGGCACGGACGCGAGCCGCTTCGCGTGCTTCCCGTTCAGCGCGCGCCTTGGCTTCCCGTTCCGCTTTTTCAATCTTATTCCTCAACCGGGCTTCATTTTGCCGAAGCTCTGTGAGGCTTTGTTGATCTTTTTTCAAGGAAGATTCGATTGTCGTTAATGTTTTTTTCCGCGCGGTACGGGCAACTTCCATCTTTTGTTTTTGCTGTTTTTGGCTGCTCAGGATCGTTTTCTGTTCGCTCTGTTTTTCCAGTTGTAGTTTTTTTTGCTGGTCAAGTTCTTCGGTTGTTTTTTGCAGGTTGGTGATAGTTTCCTGACGTGCCTGATTCAAGTAACTGTAATAGGCGAGAATACGTTCTTTGCGTTGATTTTCCTGCCCGTTGAGCAATAATTCTAAACCTTGGTGGTTTCCTTGCCGGAACGCTGCATTCAATTGGTTGGCTAGTAATTGACGTTGTTCCTTTTGTTGGGTTTGCAGGTGTTTGATATTGGCATTCAGTGATGAGACTTCGTTGACGAGTTTATTCAGACGAGTTTGTGTCGTGTGCAGGGAACGTCCCACTTCTGAGATAGTACTTTCTTGTTCTTTTAATTGATTAACCAGATCAGTACGTTGTTTTTGTTGCTGTTTGACACTTTTTTCTTTCTCAGCAATATCTTGCTGAAGATCTTTAAGCTGATTTTTATTGTCTGAAATCTGATTGGCGACAGTATTTGCATTGAGGCTGAAAAAGATGAACAACAAAGCAAAGAGATGTAACACTCTGATTTTATTTTGCTTCTTATATTGTTTCTGCCGATGGTTACGGCTCTTTAAATCCTTATTTTCAGCCATCTTATTCAGTACCCTGCTGCGATATTGCGCCTGATTATTCCATGAGGAATTGTCCCTGACCAGAGAACAGCCTGTTTTTTATCATTAATATAAATTTTAGTTAATTTAGAAAAATCCGCCGTAACCGCTCGCTTCTGCAACATGGCGCAATGCCATAAGAAATGCTTCCTGTCCGCCTTCTTCATCCATATCAACAAACACCTGATGTAGATAAGGCTGTGCAAACTCTGGATCTTCACGGAGAAGCTGCACCATTGCATCATCATGTAAATGTGCTTTGCCCGTAATTAGCCCTTCATTTTTCAAAAAAATCATGATCCCGCTCAAGGGTGTTGAAAATCCCTTTACCTGCATCATAAGGGATTTTTAATCTTTTAAATTCATTTTCCCAATTGGATAACGACTCTAGCGTTTGGTCTATATAATCATCTGCTTTGAGATATTTATATTCAGAACAAATTTCTCTAATACGTTTTCTTGTTGCTCTTCCTGTATTATTACCGCCAAATCCTGTTGTATGTTCCCCTAATGCGTTTGAAAAAGTTAAATCATAAGCTGGTGATAATACCCATTCTTTTTCTTCATTATGAAGAAATGCAAAGTTTTTTGTGTGATCATCATAATTATGTGATAACGCATTAAAAATCATTAACCTAGCCACATTCTCCACTTCTTTTGCATTTTTTGTTAATACGTTAGTTAGTTTTAATAAGGTCGGATAGTTCATCGATGGGAATCTGAAGTTAGCATACATAAGTGCAGAAACAGTTATCATGTGAATTTTTTTATTCTGCTGTCTATCAAATCTCTTGGTAGCAAAAAAGTATTCTTCTGTTCCATCAGGCATATCAACATGAAGCAAGGCAGACTCTGCCATATGAACACCAGCAGTTCTGGCCATTTCAGAATATGCAAATTCTATAGCTCCTGTTTCAACAGCTTCATTCAAAGACCTAAATTTTACAATCCAATGTTCATAGCCTTCAGGTATCGAGCCAAAAGCCGTGGTTATATGGCGCTTATCAGGTGACAATGCAACCACGGCTTTTGGTCTAGCTCCGCCAGGTGAGCCTCCCGCTAAACGTAATTTAGATAAAACATTCGAAGTCTCACCTTGCTGAACTTTTATCGACTCTTCAAATAATTCTGAAAAATCAATATACTCCATAACCTCTTTTTTTTCAGTTTCAGGATGATATTCAAGGGCTCCCATACCACGATCACCTATATATGCTAGGCGGTCCAATGCAGTCATAGTTTGACACGCCCCATTGCCAAATTTGCTGTCAAAAAACCTATCCATCAGCAACATTCCCCAACCATCAGGTAATGAATCTGCAAAAGGCCCGTGTAATCCCTCAAAAAGTCGGGGATCTTTGGCTAATTGAGGCTTTCCATTAAAAGCCATAGTCAGAGGTGATGAATTAAACCCTGAAGCTAACCAATTATTATCATAAGTGAAATAAATCCCTTTACCTTGAATCTTGGTAAGCATGCCGACTTTTATACCATTGCACAAAACATCAAGATGCTCTATATGTTTAAATTTGTTCATCTTGTACCCCTCTGACGTTTGGCGTTGTTTAATTCTTCATATGTACTTAGGTATTCAGTCTTAAAAAGATTGGATATGGGATCTAACGCATCTAAATGAGTAGCTAAAAGGATCATTGCCTCTAAAGTGATAGTTCCTTTAGTTTCAAATCTTTTGATCGTGGACTCAGAAACTCCTGACTTTTCGGCTAAAGTTTTTCTGGATAAATTCTTCGATAATCTAAGATTTTTGGCATTTTGACCAATATTAGCAGCTAATTCAGATGGTGAATAAAGCAAATGAATAAAAGACATTACCCCTCCAAATTATAAAATAATAGACCTTATAAGACCCATTAAAGGCTATAAATAGGATTAATAGCTCAAATATGAACAATTATATAAAAATATAATCTAGAGTAGAGTGTGGTGACAACCTCAAAATGCCCCCCTGTTCCCCAATATTAAAACGGGATTAGCCAAAACCGGATCAATCACTTGATCGATATCCGCGCTCGATAGGGCAGCAGGAAATCACTATTACATGAAATATTTCACTGATGCATTACAATCAAGTTGTTCGTGGGGGATTTTAAAATTTTTCTCGAAACTCTCCGCAAAAATGGCACAAATATGCCCGGATGGGTGCTAATTGGCTGTAATTGAGGCAACACACAGGTATACTCTCCACCTTAGATATTTGTTATTAACCAACGGGAGTTGTTGCCCTCCATGCTGCAAGAAATCATGCAATTTATTAGCCGGAACACGATCCTGAGCCTTGCCTGGATTGCACTGCTGGTGGCTGTCATCGTGATGACGGTAAAAAGCGTGTTCTCCAAGAGTAAAGAGATCACCCGTGCTCAGGCCATCCATTTTATTAACAAGGAAAATGCTGTCGTTGTGGACTTACGCTCCCGTGACGATTTCCGCAAAGGGCATATTATTGGTTCCGTTAACCTGACGCCATCTGAGATTAAAGACAATAACTTAGGTGAGTTGGAGAAACATAAAAAACAGCCTGTCATCGTCGTTTCAGCCAATGGGCTGGAATCCAAAACACCGGCGGAAAATCTGGTGCGTTTTGGCTTTGAGCAGGTCTACTCCCTGAAAGAAGGGGTTGCCGGCTGGTCGGGTGAAAATCTGCCATTGGCTCACGGCAAGAAATAACGAACTGAGGTGCAAGCAAGTATGCTTGCATGATTGAAAAGTTTAATAAGGACATCTGAAAAAGGTAAACATCATTATGTCAGAACAAAACAACCCAGAAATGGCTTTCCAGATCCAGCGTATTTACACGAAAGATGTTTCTTTCGAAGCACCAAAAGCGCCGCAGGTTTTCCAGCAGGACTGGCAGCCGGAGGTCAAATTGGATCTGGACACGGCTTCCAGTGAATTGGCTCAGGGCGTTTATGAAGTTGTCCTGCGTGTGACCGTCACGGCGACACTGGGAGAAGAAACGGCGTTTCTGTGTGAAGTTCAGCAGGGGGGTATTTTCTCTATCGATGGCATCGAAGGAACCCAGTTGGCGCACTGCTTAGGCGCATATTGCCCGAACATTCTGTTCCCGTATGCCCGTGAGTGCATCACCAGCCTGGTCGGTCGTGGTACTTTCCCACAATTGAACCTGGCGCCAGTTAACTTTGATGCCCTGTTCATGAACTATCTGCAACAGCAGGCTGAACCCCAGCCTAATGAGGCTGAACAGGAAGCTTAATGAATACTGCTTCTATGACAGTGATCGGTGCCGGCTCATACGGCACCGCCTTAGCCATTACTCTGGCTCGCAATGGGCACCAAGTTGTGCTTTGGGGGCATAACCCTGCGCACGTTAATGCCTTGCAACAAGCGCGTTGTAATCAGACATTTTTACCGGATGTTCCTTTTCCTGATAGCTTACGGCTTGAGGCGGATTTGCAGCGTGCGGTTTCAGCCAGCCGCAATATCCTGATCGTGGTTCCCAGCCATGTTTTCGGTGACGTCTTACAGCAGATAAAACCCCATTTACAACATGACAGCCGGATTGTTTGGGCGACCAAGGGGCTTGAAACTGAAACAGGGCGCTTATTGCAGGATGTAGCCCGTGAGATATTAGGTCATGAAACCCCTTTGGCCGTTGTTTCTGGCCCGACATTCGCCAAAGAACTCGCGGCAGGTTTACCCACAGCAATTGCCGTTTCTGCCACCACCCCTGAATTTGGTGAAGAACTTCAACAATTCTTCCATTGCGGTAAAAGTTTCCGGGTCTACAAAAACCCAGATTTCATAGGCGTACAGCTCGGCGGAGCAATAAAAAATGTTATTGCAATTGGTGCCGGGATCTCTGATGGTATGGGATTCGGCGCTAATGCCCGCACCGCATTGATCACCCGCGGTTTGGCAGAAATGAGCCGCCTTGGGATCGCGTTGGGTGCTGATCCTTCCACCTTTATGGGTATGGCGGGATTAGGCGATTTAGTCCTGACCTGTACCGATAACCAATCCCGTAACCGTCGTTTTGGCATGATGTTGGGGAAAGGCATCGGTGTCGATGAAGCGCAGCGCGAGATCGGACAAGTTGTTGAAGGATATCGCAATACGAAAGAAGTTCGTGCTTTGGCAGCACGAGCGGGTGTTGAAATGCCGATCACAGAACAGATCTACCAGATACTGTACTGCAATAAAAATGTGATTGAGGCTGCCCAAGCATTATTGGGAAGAGCTACCAGAGATGAGGGAGAAGGCTCTCACTCTTAAGTCAAATGGGAACACTGAAATGTCGCGATCAGAACTGAATGAAGTCTGGGAAAATATAAAAAATGAAGCAAGGGCTCTGGCAGATTGTGAACCCATGTTAGCCAGCTTTTTTCACGCGACACTACTCAAGCATAAAAATCTGGGTAGTGCCCTGAGCTATATGCTGGCAAATAAGCTGGCATCACCGATTATGCCTCCTATTGAAGTCAGGGAAGTCGTTGAAAATGCGTACCGCAGTGATCCTAAGATGATTGAATCGGCAGCCTGTGACATCAAAGCGGTTCGCCTGCGCGATCCGGCAGTCGATAAATATTCGACTCCATTGCTCTACCTTAAGGGCTTCCATGCACTACAGGCTTACCGCATTGCACACTGGTTGTGGAAACAAGATCGCAAAGCACTGGCGATTTACCTGCAAAACCAAGTATCAGTTTCATTTGGTGTTGATATCCATCCCGCCGCGGAGATTGGCTGTGGCATCATGCTCGATCACGCAACCGGCATTGTGATTGGTGAAACGGCAATTGTTGAAAACGATGTCTCCATTCTGCAATCCGTCACGCTGGGCGGGACGGGCAAAACAGTGGGAGATCGTCATCCGAAAGTGCGTGAAGGGGTGATGATTGGTGCGGGAGCCAAAATCCTTGGTAATATTGAGATTGGCCGTGGCGCAAAAATTGGGGCAGGGTCGGTTGTATTAAGGCCAGTGCCACCGCATACCACAGTGGCAGGCGTACCGGCAAGGATTGTGGGTAAACCGGAAAGCGAGAAGCCATCACTGGATATGAACCAGCATTTCAATGGCATCAATAATGGATTTGAGAATGGGGATGGGATTTGAAATTCTGTCCTTTTCTTACGAGCATCAATAGATAGGATATTCAGTACGGATTAGGCGCTGAATATCCTATTAATCTTAATCCCGCAATAACGCACCCGGATAACCCAGTTGCCGCCATGCTTCAAACACCACCACAGCAACAGTATTAGAAAGATTCATGCTACGGCTATCCGCCAGCATAGGGATCCTGATTTTCTGTTCAGGTGGCATGTTATCTAACACATAAGACGGCAAACCACGGGTTTCCGGTCCGAACATCAGGTAATCACCATCACGATAACTAACATTACTGTGTGCCGGAGTACCTTTTGTCGTTAAGGCAAACAGGCGCGCTCCGGAAGGGGATTGCGAATTGACTGAACTAAGCCCTTCACTTTCCAAGAATGCGTTGTAATCGTGGTGCTGCCTGATATTGGCGAATTCGTGGTAATCCAGCCCAGCGCGACGCAGGCGTTTATCGTCCCATGTGAAACCCAAAGGTTGAATGAGATGAAGCTGACAGCCTGTGTTGGCGCAAAGACGGATGATATTGCCTGTGTTAGGCGGAATTTCTGGTTCGAATAGGACGATGTTTAGCATGGTGTTCCCTAGTAATTATTGGGAATATAGCTTAACAGCTTACAGATAATATTGTTTATACCATTGAATAAACTGTTCCACACCGTCCGATACGTTAGTGGAAGGTTTGTAGCCAGTAGCTTTAAATAGGTCTTCAGTATTAGCCCATGTCGAATAAACATCACCAGGTTGCATAGGAAGCATGTTTTTAATCGCTTTAATGCCTAAACTATTTTCTAGAGCATTAATGTAATCCATTAAATTCACGGGAGAACCATTACCAATATTATATACTTTATAAGGTGCTGAACTATTTGCTGGATTACCTATTTTGGATGTCCAAGAACTATTAGAAGTAGGAACAACATCAGAAATTCGGACAATGCCTTCAACAATATCATCTACATAAGTGAAGTCACGGCTAAGTTGTCCATTGTTATAAACATCTATGGGGTCATGGTTTAGTATTGATTTTGTAAATTTGAATAGAGCCATATCTGGTCTTCCCCATGGTCCATAGACTGTAAAAAATCTAAGTCCTGTAGTGGGAATGCCATATAAATGAGAATAGCTGTGAGCCATTAACTCGTTAGCTTTCTTCGTAGCAGCATATAAAGAAATAGGATGATCTACTGAGTCAGACGTTGAAAATGGAAGTTGATCATTTAAACCATAAACAGAGCTTGATGATGCATATACTAAGTGATTAATATTATTATGTCGACAACCTTCAAGAATAGTTAAAAATCCTGATAGATTGCTATCTGAGTAAGAATAAGGATTAATTAAGGAATATCGGACACCAGCTTGAGCAGCTAAATGAATGACACGATCAATTTGGTTGTTTTTAAACAATTCTTCAATTGAGTTTTTATCAGAAACATCCATAAATATGAATTTGAAATTATCAAGAGTAGATAAAATTTCCAATCTTGATTTTTTCAAAGAGATGTCATAATAATCGTTGATGTTATCAATTCCAATAATATGATTCCCATTTTTTATTAATTTTTTTATTAAATGAAAACCAATGAATCCTGCTGCGCCTGTGACTAAGTATTTCATAATAACTCAACTGTTATAGTTTATAAAAAATTAATCATTTCCAAAAAGGTCACGTGAATATACTTTTGATTCAACGTCTTTTAAATCTATAGACATACGATTGGAAATAATAATGTCAGAAATAGATTTGAATTCATTTAAATCACGGATCAGTTTTGAGTGGAAGAAAGTATCTTCTTTCATTTCAGGTTCAAAAATGACTACTTCAATACCTTTAGCTTTGATTCGTTTCATGATTCCTTGAATTGAAGAAGCCCTGAAATTATCTGAACCTGATTTCATAATCAGACGATAGACACCAACTACTTTTGGATTTTTACTAATAATAGAATCAGCAATAAAATCTTTACGAGTTCGATTAGCTTCTACAATTGCACCAATAATATTATTTGGTACTTCCTGGTAGTTAGCCAGTAACTGTTTTGTGTCTTTTGGTAGACAATAACCACCATAACCAAAAGATGGATTGTTGTAATGATTACCAATACGTGGATCTAAGCATACACCTTCAATGATCTGGCGTGAATCTAACCCCTTAGCTTCGGCATAACTATCTAGCTCATTAAAATAAGCTACACGCATAGCAAGGTAAGTATTGGCGAAGAGTTTTATGGCCTCAGCTTCAGTAGAATCTGTGAAAAGAACAGGAATATCCTTCTTGATTGCACCTTCGATAAGAAGGTTCGCAAATATTTTTGCTCTTTCAGAACGCTCACCAACAACAATTCTGGATGGATATAGGTTATCGTAAAGAGCTCGTCCTTCACGTAAGAATTCAGGAGAGAAAATAATATTGTTAGTTTGATATTTTTCTCTCATTTGTTTAGTAAAACCAACTGGAATAGTTGATTTGATTATCATTGTTGCGGAAGGATTGTGCTCTAGGACATCTTCAATAACAGATTCTACTGATTTTGTGTTGAAATAATTGTTTTTTGAATCATAGTCAGTTGGAGTGGCAATGATGATAAAATCCGTATCTTTATATGCAAATTCTTTATCTAAGGTTGCAGTGAAATCTAAATCTTTTTCGATTAAATACCTTTCTATTTCATTATCGGAAATTGGAGATTTTTTATTATTCAGAAGGTTTATTTTTATATTATCAATATCTAGTGCGATGACTTTGTTTTTTTTAGCTAGGAGAATTCCATTCGAAATCCCTACATACCCGGTTCCAACAATTGTAATTTTCAAGTTCACCTCTGTGAAGTTAATAATAAATATGATATTAAATGCCTATATGGACACCGACTCAATTCAAGTGGGTGACTTAACTACTACCAACTAAAGTCGTCCGTCTTGGCTAAACACGCATACTTCAAAACACTTACGATCAAGGTCACCGTCTAAAGACGGTGGTTTTAACCTTTTATATGGAAAAATAAACCGGAAGGAATAAAAGCGTCACGGTCGGATTCTGTTGTAGCCACTCTTTTACCAGTTTGTTTTTATAGATAACGTAGTTGTCTAAAATCATGGTTAAAGTTTCTGCATCATAATATTGGCGTTTTAATCCCGCTAACATATTGATAAATAATTGATGATTTTTCTTCATGTCACCTGCAACGACAATTTTGTTGGTCCGAGCATCAAGATAACCCGCAAAGTATGCCCGGGTGTGAGAATACTTTTTGGCTGGCCTCTAAAATACCAGCCTGCACCGATTTTCGGGTTCAAATGAATATCCACTTCATCTTCATAAACAACAGGATGTTTCTCTGAGGCATGGGAGAGAGCTTCGGTAATACGGACCCATTTTTTCTTCATATTCCGGATTGGGTAACTTTAATATCAGGGCCGCCCTTCTTCAGACCATTTCTTGTTGACGGAAGTAACGATAAAGTGTGCTCATTGAAAGGGCAATATTGAGTAACTTATTGATTAAAAATACGAAAAGGCCAGGTTCCATCAGGAACCGCGATAACAAAACTGTTGGGGAGTATGTGTTAAGAGATAGGACAGAAGAGGGCAAAGTGGGGCTAAATGCCATCGTGTATAGCGTCCTCGTCCTGCCGGTAAACTGAGTAACCCTATCCATCTGCCCCTAAACCGTCTAATCCAGTGCCAGACGGAAGACTCAGCACAACACAGTTTATCGGCCACTTGGGCGACGGGCTTGCCTTAGTATAATAAGAGTATACTCATGATCCGGCGTGCATAATTTTTATCCGTCGTTTTTTGAACGACTTTTTTCATCTGGCGTCGTTCATTGCGGGGGATTGGTGGTAAAATAAATATAACTCAGTCCTTCCTTTTGCGGCTTATTTTTGTGCAATCAAGACATTTGCAAAAATAGGACTGAGTTTCTTTGATACTCCTACTCCTACCATTTTGGCAAGCCATTTAGTAGTTATTCAATTAAAAATATAATTAATTAAATATATGGCTAACAAAGTGGAGTTATTATAATGCTCTTAATATTTTATATAAATATTTTCTTATGAAAATAGGTGACAATCTAAACATAGATCTAATAAAAATTGAATATATGAGTTCCCTTCTAGATATAAATCCTATTCTTCTTTGGAAATTAATAACTTTTATCTCTTGTTTTAAATGAAATAACCCCCTCTTTTGTAAGAGATTTTTACCGCATCTCATATGTAACAATACAATATCCAAGTTACTGAAACATGATTGACTATTAAGAAGCAGACTCCATAAAGCAAAGTCTTGTGATTTTCTAAATAAAGGATAGCCGCCTAGAGATAAAATTTTTTCTTTTTTAAATATCACAGATGGATGATTCATGGGGCTTCTTTTCTTCCCAAATGTATATATTTCTTCATGAGATAGAGGAACTTTTTTTGTTGATATAAGCTTTTCATTATAAGGATTAATTTCATTTATATAAGAACCACATACATCAATATTAGGATTTTCTACCATAAATTTTATCTGTATATGAAAACGTTCAGGTAGAGATATATCGTCTGCGTCCATTCGGGCTACAAGGTCAAACTTACATTTTTTTAATCCATAATTCAAGGCGTTAGCAAGGCCTAAATTTTCATCTAGTTGATAGAAGTTTACTATATTAGCTCCAACTCTTCGAGAAAATTTATTTATCACAGATAATTGTGATTCGTTTAAATTTCCATCACCAACAATCACAATTTGACTAGGTTTAAGTGTTTGTTCGTAATAAATACTATTCAGTGCTTTTTTGAAGAAGATTGGATCATCATTAATATAAACACTAATCAGAACGGAGAACTTTTCCATTAATTTTATTTACATGAATTTTATTGTGTAATTAAATATTATAGTAGAAACATAATTATCTACAAATTTGTTAATAATTAACATTAATACGATTTAAAGGTATATATAATTTTATTTTATATAAAAGACTACCCTATAATTATGGGGCCGATTTTATATAGCTTTCTTTTTCCTGTATGTACTGAATCTATATATATACACTTATTATCTTTATCCCATTTAGGGTGTAAATCACATCGAGATTCTTCATAATATTTTAAAGGTTCCCAAAATGACCCTAAAACGTCAACTTTATTGTTATCTATGTCCACTAATAATAGATGTTTATTTCTTGATTTGTCAGGATAAGTATCAGTAATGAACTTATTGTCACCAATATAAGTAGGGTGACCATCTCCATATTTATCTAAATTTGGAATATCTAATTTTTCTATCTTTAATTCAAGATTATCATTAATGTTTACTATGTAATATCCTGTCAAATTATTGAAGTTCATATACACAATAAAAGAGTTTGAGTCAATCCAGCAATAATGACTGACCATTTTGGTGTTATTTAATAAAGCCAAATTAGTATCTGGCATTTTTTTCATACTAGCAATAAACAAGCGATCATTTCTCTCATTTTTTGCACCATAAAATCTATGTAAAAAAAGAAATAGCTTTCCATCGGGAGATATCATGATGTGATTAAGTTTCTGTTTTTCATATGATATGTTTTCATGTATGGGAAATTTTTTATTTATATCATCTATTTTTATTAAACTGTAAGGTTTTTTATTATATTCACAATAAATTATTGATTGTTGATAATAATTAGTATTATTCCAACCGTTTTTTTTGAAATAACCATAATCAGGTCGAAGACTGCTAAGAACTTCATAGTTAATAGATAAATAAAATAAATTTTTAAAACTATCATAAATAGGATATTCAAGAATCACTTCCTTCCTATCATTAATAGAATATATAACAGCTCTTGTCTTACCATCTATTATATTATTATAGACAATTTGATTGTCTGAAATCCATTGAGGTTTAGAGCCTTGTTGCCAGTTAAAAGCATAAGTTTTGTTTTTATAAATTATATCATTATTTTCTTTAATAACTATGTATATAAATTCTTCTTTTAAGATTTTTTTTAAAGGTATTTCATAAGAGTTCCCCTCTATCTCTTGATATAATACTCGGCCATTTTTATATGGATTTTTGTCATAATAGCCAAAGTAAGATTCATGTTCATCATTATTGATAGGGACTACATCATAATTGCATACTACTTTTTTTTTCTTTTTATAAAATAAATAAGAAAAATATTGATACGTTTTTTTTATTGTTCTCTTTAGGGAGGGGTTTTTCTTTAAGTAGTCAGCAATTTTTTTTTCTATTTTATTATAACTGGCCATGTTATTTATCCATTATGCATCTGATTTTTATAACTAAAATTGGATTTATTAATGATAATATACTAAGTATAATAGGTTTGAGTTTTTTCCTATTTATAAATGACTTACTATAGTAAATAAAACTTTCTTTTCTTAATCCTATCGATATGGCTTGTGCTGCGAGAAATTCATATTGTTTAGAAGTTCGTGTCTTTTTTTCATCTGTGCTTAATGTATTATTTACTAAATCATTATGCTTTTTATTAATCATATCTATAGCTTTAATATAATTATTTATATTAGCTGATATTCTTTTTCTTTTATCCAAAGAGCGGTTAGCTATAACTAAAGGTTCTTCAACTATAGTTATAGCTGCATGATTTTTAATTAATCTTATCCATAAATCATATTCCTCTCTTGCTGGAAAGTTTTCATCAAATCCTCTAACCATTAAGAAAAATTCACGGTTTATAAAGGATGTAATTGTTCCTCCTATAAAATTTTCCATACAAATTTCTTTCAAGATATCATTAGGGATTTTCCCCTTGGTTTTATATTGTAAATTTCTATTTTCATATTTTATAAATAATTGTGTAAATATGGCATCATATTTTTTATTTTTCAATTTATTTATTTGTTTTTCTAATTTATTTGGCAGCCACATGTCATCGTCGTCTAGAAAACTTATGTATTCACCTGTTGCATGAATGGCTCCATAATTTCTAGATGAAGACGCCCCTGTATTAGGGTTAATTATCAATTTAACATTAAGCTTATTGTCATAGCTTTTAATTAACTTTTGGGTATCTAAACAATTTGAATCATCGACTACCACGATTTCATAAGGAGTATATGACTGTTCAATAACACTATCTATGGCTCTTTTTAGTAAAAGAGATCTATTATGTGTAGGTATTATTACAGAAACTTTTGTTTTATTCATAGTTCCTCCACTTTGCTAATTTTTTTAGAAAAATAATAAAAAGTTAAAATTGTAAACATATACTTATTAAAACCAAGTGTCATAGCTTTCAATTCCATAATTGAAAGCATTATAAAGAGCAAAATCAATATATTTTTTTCATTTTTACATCTGAAGTTCTTATTAAAAATATCCAAAATAAATATTTGGTAAAAACAGATTAAAACAAACCATAGGATTCCACCGAATAAAATATTTCTAATCACGCCTACATCTACATTTTTATAATAATTACCACTACTTTGATCTGTAAATATTCCTGATCCAAACATTATTTCGTTGAATGTAATTTTTACACCCCACATATTACTCAGAACATCAGTAGATTTAGAGGAAAATTTCCCTGTATTTTCATATTTATATACGAATTCAAAAATAAAAGGAAATACTTTTTGTTCTATCTGCTGAATCATTGTTGGATATATAATCATACATATAAACAATATGGTAAGCATTGATATGAATATTTTAATTGGTTTTATTATTTTTTGAGTGTAGGTATCATTTGATATAAAGAAATATAATACACTAAATAATAATCCTAAAAATGCAGTTCTTCCAGAAAAAAGAGCTCCAACTATAAGCAATAAACCAATTATGATAGTTGTAAATTTAATATTTCTTGTTAATATATAAGACTTTACATAAAATAAAAATGAAATAGCATAACCAATAGATAGGCCCCAGCCAGGAGATCCTGTCAATGCTAACCCTCTTATACCACCATAATTTAAATATAGTCGTTGGATCTTGTCCTGATCATAAGTTAAATGAATTATTTGGGCTATACTAGGAATTGAAAAGGCAGCTATCTGCACTATACTTTGTAAAACAAAAGTTAAAACAATTATTCTCTCAAAATAATTTATATTGTATATTTTATAAGGAATAAATAACAAAAAAAACGATAGAATGAGAGTTAGTTGAATGAATTGTGCTAAATAGTTTTTTGCATAAGATAAATCATAGGAGCTATGTAATATAGTGATAAGTAAATTTGAACCAAACAATAAAACAATAAAACAATAATGCTTGAATAGCTTTTTTTTTCTTATTATCTTATAAGATAGATTCCCATTTCTATATATTAAAGAATATATCAATCCTATTACTGGTACTATAAAAGAACTTGTTATAGGAGGGAGTATATAAAAACTGTTAAATAATAGAAATGCAGATAACACTACGAATATATTATTATTTTCTTTCAGCATTATTTTTAAATACCCCGACTCTTATATATTCTAAGGCTGTATTTATTCTTAATAAATACCTTATAAAGAAAGCAAGAATTCTTTCTGTTGTTTTGGCCTCTCTACTATCAATTATTTTTATAGACTTTATAGGTGGAAGAATATGAATTACAATACTTAATAAAAAGTCAATGTTTTTTAATTTATTTACTCGAAGTTTTCCAGCTGCTTCTCTTCTGTTTTTTAAGATTAATTCCGAGAGTTTACTTCTAGCAGGATGATAAACAGTAACATCATTGAAATAGTGAATATTATATCCAGATTTTTTTGCTCTTCGTCCCCACTCTGAATCTCCACCAGAATATAGACTTTCATTAAAATAGCCTATTTCTTCAAATAAGTATGAATAGCTAAACATATTAGCAGTAACTGCCATTCCTTGAGTGTTAATATATTCCTTTTGCCTGAAAGCATATATTTTTTCGTATTTTTCAGCTATTGTTAATTTTTTTTCTTTATAAAAAAGTTTTATATTTCCTCCTATTCTTTTAATTTCAGGATTATCTATAAATTTATTCACAGCATTAACAATCCAGTCAGGTTCAGGAATGCAATCAGAATCGGTAAAAGCTATAATACTACCTGTTGCAGTGATTAATCCTTTATTTCTTGCCGCATAAGAACCTGGTTTTTTCTCAGATAAAAAAAATTCATTTTTGTTAAAATAAAGATTAATTGGTGGAGTATCGTTAGGGTCATTATTAATAATGAGTATTTCTAATCGTTCCTTTGGATAATTTTGTTTTCGTAATGCTGTAAGACATTTTTCTAATCTTTCCCAATCATGATATGTAGGAACTATTACACTAACTTTGGGATATTCTTTTTCAAATGTGCTTATAATTCTATCTGTTAATTTAATTTTATTCATATATTTCTTGGGTTCACATATTAAGCGTAACACCGTAATGAACGAAGTAAATGAGTGGGGATTCCTTTAAATAACTCACTTGGTGCTTTGTAATCTCGTGTTTTACGAGGACGATTATTTAATCGGTTTGCCACAAGGTTGACCTACCTCCCTGATACCCTATTAAAATCGGTTCCTTTTGGGAAGTAATCCCTGATTAATCCATTCGTGTTCTCATTTATCCCTCTTTCTCAGAGGGAATAAGGGTTAGTAAAATAAATTTTTGTCTCTAAATTTTTACTGATACACTCATGTTTGGCAAATTCGAGGCCATTATCAAAGGTGATTGTTTTAACTTTATGTTTTATCAGTGATAAATGTCTCGTCGCTACTTTTTCAACACCTTCTGCTGTTTTATCTTCAAGTTTAATGATGATTGTAAGTGACGATTTTTGTTCAACTAATATCAATAATGCACTTTTATGAGCTTTTCCGGCGATAGTATCCCCTTCCCAATCCCCTGCTTTTTATCAACAATTTTGGGGCGCATATCAATATTGACCTTGTTTTTAATTTTCCCTCTGCGCTCATAGCTCCCATAGCGTTTACGATACGATTTTTTCGCTATCCTGAGATGTTGACATAAATCACTGCCATTAAGCTGAAAATCTGGTATCTTTCTGTTTCGGTCAGTTGTGTATAGGCCATAGCGCATTTTCCTTTGGCGAGAAATATGCCTACTATAGCAACTGACCGCCTGCCTTAGAAATAGCACTTAATTAGGCGAATCCAAGAAACTATTAATATATTTTCTGGGGAAAAATGTATGTATCATGCATTTGAATATTATCCCTTTTTTAAAGAAAAAGTTTGCAACTGTTGCTCCTATAAATTCAGTAATTAAAGTTGCATATACGGCCCCAAGTACCCCATAATATTTGATTAATATTATATTTAGTATTATATTGAATCCAGCCATTATGAACATTTTATACATAACAAATTTATATCCTCCCATAGCAATAATAGTTCTATACGAAATTGTCCCAGCAACAGAAAAAAAGCTACTTATAGATAATATTGTTAGTAAATGCGAAGCATCAATAAAAGCATTTCCATATGTATGAAATATTATTTCAAAACTATATAAATTCATTATGATGATAATGGGTGCTGATATCAGAATAGTAATTAAATATAATAAACTAGCGCCGTCTTTTAGTCTTTTGTTACTTCCTCTTAGTATTTGAGAAAATAAAGAAGTAATAATTGCGATTGGTATAAATGACCATCCTTGAGAAAGAGTTGTCGCTGCATTAAATATACCAACTGCTCCCATATCTAAATACTCTCCGATAAAAATCTGATTTATTTTTGTATAAAAAACAATAGATAAACTTGAGAGGGTGAGCGGGATACCTGTATAAATTAAATATTTATTATACTTGTTTTTTTTTCTTTTGATTTTTTTGAATGAAATGTTCTTGTATAATTTGGAGAAGAATTTGTATCGGATAAAGAAGGGGATTGCAACACTAAGAATAAATGGAACTGTGAAATAAATTAAACATAAATTTAATTTAACAAAGAAAAATCTAGTGAATAAACTAAGATATATTCCCAGTTGTGCTGCTATAGAATTTAGTTTAGATTTTAAAATGCCATCAAAAAAATATCGATATATATCTAATGATGTAAATAAGCAAGCTGCCATCATTAAAGTTAATATCGCTGTGTTATCCTTATTATCTGCTTTGATATAAAAATAAGAAACTGATAAGATTATTAATATAATGCAAATAATTAACCTTAAATTATTAGTTGTTTTTAATAATATGACCGCACTTGCTTCTTTCTTTGCAGCTCTATTGAATATTGTTACATCACTTCCTAATTGAGATATTGGTACAATCAAGGCTCCAATGGCTAAGGAATAATTAATAAGCCCCATATTTTCAGGGCCTAAATATCGTGCTACATAAATGGTAACTAACAAGCCCCCAATAATATTGGTTAGTCGTTCGAAAATTAGCCACATTGAATTAAAAATAATTTTTTTCATTACTGTTGAATTGATTGGTTAATTGATTGGTTTTTAGTGTCCATTTTTTTCCTAATTTATAATCCCAATCTTCTGGAGTTATTAAATCTAACCCGTTACATGGAGTAAAAGTAATTTCTGCAAAATATATTCGATCTTTTGTTACAAAAAAATCAACCCTACAATAATCCAAATCATTACATAAAATTTCCGATAACTCTATTATTTTATCAATTTTATTAGGTTTCTCTACAGTAAAGTTAGAATTATCAAAACCCATTTTGAATGGCTGTATATTCCAATTTTTATCGTAAATGTTTATGAATTTTTTTTCTTTAAATTTATTGAATTGAAGTTCAATAAACTCAACTTTACCATGAAAACAATGTAATCTATAGTCTTCAGGTATCGGTTTTTTATTTTCTTCATAATAAATATCTAGATATTCTTCACATAATATTTTAGGTGTTATATTTTTATAATGCCACTCACGCGTTTTGGCATACATGTTACTTTTAAGGTGAAGCTTTAGTTTATTATTAGCTTTTTTTAGATTGAAATTACTTTTGTCTTCACATATTATAACACTTCCCGAATCGTGATTGCACTTTAATACAAACTTTTCAGGTAATGTTTCGTAATTAATTTCTTTTGGAGAATCATATATGCCTAATATAGGAATCAAATATTGTTCACCAATTTTGTCTTTAATGTACTCTCTCACTTGAATCTTGTCTGCTAGTTTCGTGTACAAAGGATTCCTATCTTTGAGTATTCTATAATTTATTTTTTCGTTAAAAGTTTTCGGATCATTTAGATTCATCTCTTTGTTAAATCTTTTTTTGTAAATTTTCTTTCTATAATTCTCATCTGAAATTATATATAATTTTAATACCTGTAGTTGGATTTTGAACCATTTTAATAGAAACATAATTATATTTTATATTTTAAATAAAAAAAGCTACCGCACTAGGTTACGGCTCCCAGAGTGCCTGTTGGGTGTGACAATTTGGCTTATCCAATTAATATCATTGGATTTTTCTGTTTAACAAAAACTAACATACCAATGATTTGTGTTAAGCAGCGACGAGATTAGTCCCTCGACGTCATGAGGTCAAGTAGAATAGCTTTTTTTCTTTAATTGTTATGTTATGTAACTAACTAAATTCCCAAACGAAAGCAATCTATCTTCCATGCAATGGCAGCCAAATCATCAGCCTTAAGCCACCTAAAGGGCTATCTTCTGCTTTCACCCAACCTCGATGCTGGCTGACAGCCGTTTCAACAATCGCCAGTCCCAATCCGGTTCCGCCGGATTCTCGGTCCCGTGCTTCGTCCGTGCGATAAAAAGGCCGGAAGATATGTTCACGGTCATCTGGGCTGACGCCCGGGCCATCATCATCAACCGTAATCGTGACACCTTGGTTGTCTGACCTAAAGGCAACGGCGATATGGCTGCTGGAGTAGCGCAGTGCATTGCGGACGATGTTTTCCAGTGCGCTGCCAAGTGTTGTCGGATTGCAGTAAATCACCCAGTTTCCGGGAGGGGAGACGATATCCAGCGTTTTGCTCATCTGCTCGGCTTCGAATTTTGCATTTTCCAGGATGTCATGCCAGATATCGTGGGCTTTGATATTCTCGCGGAGTAACTCGTTTTTATGTTGATTGCGGGAAAGTACCAGCAGGTCGTTAATCATGCCATCTAAACGTTGAGTCTCTGTTTCGATGCGTGCCAGTTCTTTGCTTTCACCGTGGCGGCGGCGCAGCAAGGCGGTCGCCAGTTGTAATCGGGTTAGGGGCGTGCGTAGTTCATGAGAAATATCGGAAATCAGCCGCTGTTGGGCGGTGACCATCCTTTCCAGCGCACTGATCATCTGGTTGAAACTGCTGCCCGTCGCCAAAAACTCTTGCGGGCCAGATTCCAGTTCAGGGTGCTGCCGTAAGTTGCCTCTTGCCACGTCATCGGCTGCGTTTTTGAGTTTCCGCGCGGGCTTTGCCAGACTCCATGCCAGCCACAATAACAATGGAGCGCTGATTAACATGGTGGCAGCAGGCAGTAAAAAGGGACGGTCAAACATCAAATTAATAAAATCTGATTGTGGACTCACCGCTGACCGACTGATGTAGAGGTGATAATGATCTTCGCCATCGCGGACAGAAAAGGGGCCGAGTATTTCTAACTGGCCATATTTCTTCTTTTTAGGGTGATCGGCATTATCGGATTGGCCGATAAAGTTACGGATAGCTTGTTGTTGATGGGGCGGGGTGTTGATGTCACTGATAAGCCCTTCACTGGAGACGAGGATCAGATGTTGGCCCGATGGTGTCCACCGGGCAACAGCGTGATCCAGACGTAGCCACCAGAATAAGTCATTCCCGGAGTCGTTGATGAGTTCTGCTTCTATTCGCTTTGCCAGCTTTTCTCCCGACTGATATTCACTGTCCAAAAGCGGGGTTAACTGCCGTGAATCCAGTTTGGGCGCCATTAAGGCTATCATCAGAACCAGCGCAAGCGTGAACCAAAAAATGGCGAATATACGGGCGGTCAGGCTATTGATCATTTTGCGGAAACCATTAAGTACCCACGGCCGCGTAGTGTCTTAAACCATGGAAGTTCATCCGTTCTGTTAGGTAATTTACGGCGTAGATTTGAAATATGCATATCAATCGCCCGATCAAAAGGGGTTAAGCGTTTTCCCAAGACTTCCTGGCTTAAATGTTCACGGGAAACGACTTGCCCCAAATGTTGCGCTAACAAATAAAGCAGGGTAAATTCTGTGCCAGTGAGATCCAAGATCGTGCCATCAAAACTGGCTTCCTGACGCCCGGGGTTGAGTTGAAGTTTATCGATCTCCAATATCGGTGTGCCAATATCCGCTTGTTGTTCACTCCAGTTGGAACGACGCAAAATAGCCCGTATGCGGGCGACCAGTTCACGATCGTTAAATGGTTTGGGGAGGTAGTCATCCGCTCCCAGTTCCAATCCCAAAACACGGTCTAAATCGCTGCCACGAGCCGTTAACATGATAACCGGGGTTTGGTGGTACTGCCGTAGCTCCTTCAGTGTCTCAATGCCGTTTTTGCGCGGCATCATGATGTCCAGCAATAGTAGGTCAATTGAAGAATCGATATATTGTAAAGCCTGTTCGCCATCGTGGGCGATGATAACATTGAATCCTTCCATCTCGAGCAGTTCTTTTAATAGCGATGTCAGTTCGCGGTCATCATCAACTAATAAGATTTTATGCATTAATTCTTCCTCCAAGAGCAAAATACGATAACAAACTTTGCTATTCCATGACTTTACGTTCTTTTACATGCTCTGACGCTAGTTTGCAGCCGTAGGGTTATAGTTATCCGCACTGAATCGAATGCTGCTGTTCGAGAAAGCGAGGAAATTTAATGCGTAACATAGCAATATTGGCTTTAGCGTCAATGGTTGTTCTGGGAACAACAGAAGCTTTAGCTGAAACTGCTGATACGGATCATATTCCTGAGGTGAGTTCCTCTTCCCCATACCCATATTGTATGCCATATGGTTCTAAGAGGAATTTTAATCATCACCGCAACCGTCAATATAACTACAGTTATCTCTTCGGTGGAATAGCGTTGACGGAACAGCAACGTGAGCAGATGTGGAATTTAGTCAAAGAGCAGCATCAGTATGAACAGCCACTGATGGATATGCGAGTTGAGCATCAAAAATTGAATGCCCTTTTGGCTGATGAGGATTTTGATGAAGCTGAGATTCGCTCGCAGCTTGAAAAAATAGCCGAAAAGAATGTTGCTCTGGGTGTAGAAATTGCGCGTATTAATAATCAGATTTATCAACTATTAACACCGGAGCAGAGAGAGATTTTAAAAAAATCGGTTGAAATAAATGAATATGAAGCCCGAAAAGTGAACTGATTTTTTATTACTACTTTTGATGTTTAGTTTTTTTGCTACACAGTAGCATCAACAACGATTTTCCTTGCCATAGACACCATCCCTGTCTTTCAGCCCCCTTGAGGGGCTTTTTTTTATCCCACCTGAAATTATATTTTCTTCAAAATCAGTGAGATAGTTTTTTATTAAGCAACTTGTAGGTGAGTTGAAATTTTCCAAGTGTGGACACTCGTGTGGACACTTTGGTTATCTACAGTTGCCTCTGATTACTAGATTTCTATATCTTCACTCAATGTATTCAAGGTAATGGCTAGCTGCAAATAATCGGGTGCTAAATGTGCATATGCCATCGTTTGTTGTATGTTGGCATGTCCCAGTATTTGTTGTAGCGCGACAATGTTTCCACCTTTCATCACAAAGTGACTCGCGAATGTATGACGCAGAACGTGAATCGCCTGCCCTTCCGGTAAATCAGGTTTTATTGACCTCAATTTCACCTTTTGCAATGTTGTGATCATTCCTGATAGACGGTACAGGCCACGGATAAGATTATGGTGTTGGGCACATCGACCTTACTGGCGGGCGCGGTTCAGCAGATTGCAGACGGTGATTACAGCATGGCGACTTCATCAAATCTTGTTGCCAGCGTGGGAAAGGTAGCTGATATTGAAGTCGGCCAAAAGTTAATAGAAAAAATTGGCCTGATCCGCCAGAGCATCGCCGGTGCCAAGCAAGCGATTGTCGCGCCTGTTGTTTGGGTGGGCAGCCAGCAAATTAACGTGATGACCTTGATGTTAGACACGCTGGATGTGGTCAGGGCACTGGCCGAACTGACCGCCGCCCATACCCATCACAATACCGGCACCCCGGAGAACGCCAGCGCGATACGCAACACGGCACATAAATCGGATGGGCTGAAACAGAAGTATTCGCCTGTGATTGGGTGAGTATCGTCCCTTTGTATGAGATCTTTGACGCTATACCATAGGTTGATATTTTATGCTAGAGGGATTAGACTGATGATGTTAGTTGAGGAGTAGCGCGCTCTGACCGAGGCTACCAACCTTAGTCAGTACGAAACAAATAGCCCTTCTTAAGGGAAAAGCAAAAAAGCCAGCCTTATCCGTTGGTTTTTTTGTTTTTGCTGATCCATTGTTTTAATTGATTGAATCATCTGAAAATCATCCTATAATCTACAGCTGTTAGTTGAATAAGCGTAATGACCATTTTCAATGGATGCGGAAATGGATTTCAGCGTCTTGTCAATTACAGGACGCATCAAAGCCCTGACTGGATACAGGTGGTGCTGGCTCAGTGCCTCGGTCAGAGCGCGCTACTCCTCAACTAACACTGATGAGAACCAATCGGACAGGCAGTGTAAAGGCAAAGATTGGGAAAATCGCGCTCCTTAAAAAAGAGCAAACGGATGAAGAGGTTTATTGATACCGCTATCATCGTTCTCAAAGCGTTAGTTGCGTTTTTAGAACTGATCCGTACCTTTCTGAAATAGATAACGGAAACGTAGCAAAGGCCATCAGGTTAACCGCCCGGTGGCCTTTAACATTTACGGTGCTCGCAGCTCTCTTCATCTCTATTCAATTTATTCTCTCTCACCAAGCGCAACCAGACACACACAGCGCCATTATCAATTAAGTTGACTCCGTCCCGTGGTTAATCCCCACGAAATAAAAGTAAACCCGCCGTAAAACGGACTACACCGCATCCGCCTGCACGTTTTGGATCAAAAAATTATTTCAGTTTTAAAATCCTACAAGACGAACCGCCAGACCGCGCCAGCACTAGCGGTGTGGGAAGAATCGCAAAATATTCCCGTCGGACGACTCGGCGAAAAAAGTTATCTGGCTGGCGATTCAGGCCGCCTCTAAAAAGTGGACGATGCCGCTCCAAGATTGGCGTCTTGCAATGAGTCGATTTATGATTGAATTCGGTGACCGTTTAAACGGTCACATATAATGAATATGAAATGGCGATTACACAAAATCGTAAACAGGGTCGTCTTCGGCAATCACTCTGATGGGGTTTATCGGTGGGTTATGTATGTCGGCGATTAAACGGGATAGCGGCGTGAAGGATTTTGGCGGGATCATTGAAGGCCACGGCGGAATGTTGGATAGAATTGACTCGCTTTGCTTCGCTGCCCCTATATTTTTTCATCTAACGCGCTATTTTTATACCTGAGACTGACGGAATAACTAAAAGGCGGTAGTCAATGAATATAAATTATGGGCGATGGGTCAGTTCTGCGGCGTTGGCGGCCACGGTACTGGCCAGTGTGCTGTTGATCGTGAAAATTTTTGCCTGGTGGTTGACGGGTTCGGTGAGTTTATTGGCAGCGCTGGTGGATTCATTGGTCGATCTGGCGGCTTCCCTGACGAATTTTTTTATCGTGCGCTATTCTCTGCAACCGGCTGATAAAGAACACACTTTTGGGCATGGTAAAGCTGAATCACTGGCGGCTTTGGCGCAAAGTATGTTTATTTCCGGTTCGGCGATTTTCCTGTTTTTGACGGGCTTTCAGTCCCTGTATTCCCCCAAGCCGCTGGAACATGCGTCGATAGGGATTTGGGTGATTGTCATTGCCCTGATTTCTACGCTATGTTTGGTGACGTTGCAAAAATGGGTGCTCAGTAAAACACAAAGTCAGGCGATCCGTGCGGATATGCTGCATTATAAGTCCGACCTCCTGATGAATGGGGCGATTTTGGTGGCGTTGCTGTTGAGTTGGTATGGCTTTAAACGTGCGGATGCGCTCTTTGCCTTGGGGATCGGGGTCTATATCCTCTACAGTGCGTTACGGATGGGCTATGATGCCGTACAATCTCTGCTCGATCGTGCCTTGCCGGATGAAGAGCGGCAGGAGATTATTGAGATTATCCGGAGTTATCCCGGTGTGGCAGGTGGGCATGATTTGCGCACTCGTCAATCAGGCCCGATTCGTTTTATTCAGTTCCATCTGGAGATGGATGATAATTTGCCCTTGGTGCAGGCACATGCGTTGGCCGAAGGGATTGAAAATAAATTGCGGAACAGATTCCCAGATGCCGATATTATTATTCACCAAGATCCTTGCTCTGCTGTAGCTGATGAGTATAAAAACCGTTGGGACTGACGGAGAATTTATCCATAATCAAAAGCGCATCAAAAAATAGACATAATCTTAATGCAGAATAGATGTTTTTCCGTATCATAGACGGAGTTGAATCAATTCAGCTATGCAGTGACAATCAGGTTTCGCAAATATTATATCGACAAGTCAGAGGTCATCATGATCAACAAGATTAAAAGAATCGGAGTCTTAACGAGTGGCGGTGATGCGCCTGGCATGAACGCCGCTATTCGTGGTGTTGTTCGTGCCGCTTTAACCGAAGGGTTGGAAGTCTACGGCATTTATGATGGCTATCTGGGGTTGTATGAAAACCGCATGAAGAAGCTGGATCGCTTTAGTGTTTCCGACATGATTAACCGCGGCGGTACGTTTTTGGGATCAGCCCGCTTCCCGGAGTTCCGGGATGATAAGGTGCGGAAAACTGCCATTGAAAACATGCGCAAAAATGAGATCGATGCGTTAGTCGTGATTGGCGGTGATGGTTCTTATTTGGGCGCGAAAAAGCTGACTGAGGCAGGTTTCCCTTGTATCGGCCTGCCGGGAACGATTGACAACGATGTTGCGGGCACCGATTACACCATTGGTTATTTCACGGCGCTGGAAACGGTGGTTGAAGCGATTGACCGTTTGCGTGATACCTCAACTTCCCACAAACGCATTTCGATTGTTGAAGTGATGGGGCGTTATTGTGGTGATTTGACCTTATCGGCGGCAATCGCGGGTGGCTGTGAATTTATTGTTCTGCCTGAAAATGAAGATCCCTTCGATCGTGAAGAATTGCTGGCTGAAATTAAAGCCGGGATTGAAAAAGGCAAGCGTCACGCGATTGTGGCCATTACTGAACATGTTTGCGATGTGGCTGAGCTGGCAAAATATATTGAAGCAGAAACCCGCCACGAAACCCGTGCAACGGTATTGGGGCATATCCAGCGTGGGGGTGCGCCTGTCGCTTATGACCGCATTCTTGCTTCCCGCATGGGGGCGTATTCTGTTCAACTGCTGCTGGAAGGGCATGGTGGTCGTTGTGTGGGTATCCAGAACGAGAAACTTGTTCATCACGATATCATTGATGCCGTGCAGAATATGCAGCGTGTCTTTAAGAAAGAGTGGCTGGAAACGGCGAAAAAACTCTACTAATCCGTGCTTACCTGCCAAATCCTATTTTGGAGACAGCCCTATCCTGTGGCTGTCTCATTCCTCATATTCTTCTTGTGCATAAGCAGAAATTTAAAATTATTTCTGCGTCATCGCGCTTTCTGTCAGTTTTTGTACTTGCCGTATTTCAAGAGGCATTGATTATCGCCCTGCGGCGTGGGAGATAATCATAAGCGGTTTTCGTCTTGCGGGCTGCAACTTGAAGTTTATCGGATATAAGGCGAAATCATAATAACTTAGGGGAAGGTGTGACTGTGGTGATAAATGCAAGGGGTATAAATACAGGCTCAAGATGGGCAATGACAAAAAAGTATTATGTCGTGGCGGCGTTATTCTTGATGGCCTTGGCGCTGACACCGCTGGCTAATCAGGCATGGGCAAAAGAGCTGCAATTATTGAATGTCTCCTATGATCCGACCCGTGAACTGTACCAGCAATATGATGAGGCATTCAGCGAATACTGGCGCAACAAAACAGGGGACAATGTGAAGATCCGCCAATCACATGGTGGTTCAGGCAAGCAGGCCACTTCCGTCATTAATGGCCTTCAGGCGGATGTCGTCACGCTGGCACTGGCTTATGATGTGAATGCCATTGCCGGGCGTGGAAGCATTGATAAGCATTGGATCCAGCGTCTGCCGGATAATTCAGCACCTTATACCTCCACCATTGTCTTTTTGGTGCGAAAAGGAAACCCGAAACAGATAAAAGATTGGCCGGATTTGATCCGTCCCGATGTTGCTGTAGTGACCCCGAATCCGAAAACGTCCGGCGGCGCACGTTGGAATTATCTGGCGGCCTGGGGTTATGGATTAGCGCATAACAATCAGGATCAGGCCAAAGCCAAAGGGTTTGTGAGGGCACTCTATAAAAATGTGGAAGTGTTGGATTCCGGTGCACGCGGTGCCACGAATACGTTTGTGGAGCGTGGAATTGGCGATGTATTGATTGCTTGGGAAAACGAAGCCTTACTGGCGATGAATGCGCTGGGCAAGGGGAAGTTTGACATTGTAACGCCGGGCATGTCTATTCTGGCGGAGCCAACGGTTTCTGTTGTCGATAAAGTGGTTGATAAACGGGGAACGCGCGAGCTGGCGACAGAATATCTGAAATACCTTTATTCTCCGGTTGGGCAGGAAATCGCGGCCAAAAATTATTATCGTCCGCGTGATAAAGCCATCGCAGAAAAATACCGCACCGTTTTTCCTGCTTTGAAGCTCTTTACGATTGATGAAGTTTTTGGCGGTTGGGATAAGGCGCAGAAAGCACATTTTGCCACAGGCGGAACTTTTGACGAAATTATCCGGCGTTAGCCATGGAGCAGATTACTGGGCAGGGATTACTGGGTAGATTGGAGAATTTAGATTACACGAGAAAAACCGCCACAAAGAATGCTTCGTGGCGGTTGCGTCATTTTTCTGTTCTGTAAAAAATTACGCTTTTTTAGCTTCTGCTGCGGCCTTGACGATAACGGCAAAAGCATCTGCTTTCAGTGATGCGCCACCGACCAGCGCACCGTCGATATCGGGTTGGGTGAACAGCTCGGCTGCATTGCCGGCGTTCACTGAACCGCCATATTGAATAATGACTTGTTCAGCAATCGCAGCATCTTGTTTTGCAAGATGGTCACGGATAAATTTATGCACGGCTTGGGCTTGGGCAGGTGTTGCAGATTTGCCGGTGCCAATGGCCCAAACAGGTTCATAGGCAATCACGGTATCTTTGAATGCTTCTGCGCCCAGCGTGTTCAGGACTGCATCAATTTGGCGTGCGCAGACGGCTTCAGTCTGGCCTGCTTCATTTTCTTGCTCAGTTTCGCCGATGCACAGCACGGGGATCAGGCCTTGCTCTTTCAGGACAGCGAATTTCTTCGCAATGAATTCGTCGCTCTCTTTATGGTAAGTGCGGCGTTCAGAGTGACCGATAATGATATATTTTGCACCGACGTCTTTCAGCATTTCTGCGGAAGTTTCGCCCGTGAAAGCACCCGAAAGATTGACGCCAACATCTTGTGCGCCCAGCGCAATGCGGCTACCCGCCAGGGCATTTTTTGCCAGAGAAACATAAACTGTTGGTGGTGCGATAGCGACGCCACAGCCGTCAACATTGCTCAGTTCTTTACGCAGGCCTGCAATCAGGTCGTTAACCATATGGGTACTGCCGTTTAATTTCCAGTTACCCATTACTAATGGATGTCGCATATTTTTCCCTCCAACCAGAAAATAATCAAATTGCGAAATGAATGCACAGTATAAAGATCATCGACGCGAATAGCTCTGCGTCGTGTCACTAATTTTCATTTACTGATGTGTCAGATAGCGATAGCTTAATCGGTTCAATTGCGAAGGTCATTATATTTTCGCTGCTGTTGACGATGATATAGCGTATTGCACCCATTTTCTGACTGAAAGCCGGGCGGTTTTCTGCTGCCTGCAAGAGCTTTTCCAATTGAATTTCAGCTTGCCCGAGGGAAAGCGTGGGTTCAAATTGGTTGATCAGTGCGGTGATATATTTCTTTGCCAGTAAGTGGTTTTGCGCATTCTCTCGTTTATGTTGTGAGGGCAGCAGGGTAATTTGCAGGCTTTTAATCTTTTCACTGCCCCGTTCCAGTACTGCCGAAGAGTAAATTTTGTCATTGATTTTACTGGCGGCGCGGATAAAAGGCTGCGAAATATCTTTGCTGGCAATCACCCGGTATTCGTATAACGGCGTGTCAGGGTGATTTTTGTTGTATTTTTCCCGAAAAGTGGGAATGGTGTCTTCGAAAGTCGGGGAATTCGGCAGTAGATACATTAACGGTGAGTTTATTTCTGGTATGACAGAAGGCTCATTGGCGGCGGCGGGTAATGGTAAACCGATGCCAAAAGCGATTAATATTGTCACCAGAAGTTTATTTATGTCTGTTTTCATTTTGTTACTCACTGAGTTAAATCCTGGAAAAACAGCATCCACACAATTGGAAAATCATTGGAAAAGAGTACATGACATTACAACAATGGGGATTTTCATTCAAAGGCCGAATTGGACGACGAGAGTTTTGGCGCGGCACAGGCATCTGTTTCGTTTTGATCTTTACGCTCCTGACACTGCATGGCATGAATATCCTCCCGATAAATTATGCGGCGGTGGGTATTGCTTTGCTATTGTATCCAACCGCGGCGATTTTTTCGAAGCGTCTGCATGACCGGAATAAACGGGGTAGCTGGGGGTTACTATTTGCGTTGGCGTGGATATTGCTGTCCCTTGACCTGAGCACAATGGCACCGATATGGCAGTGGGGAATTGGTCGTTTTGTCCCGACACTGATTTTTGTCATGATGATATTGGATTGCGGGGTATTTCGCGGAACGGAAGGCGCTAACCGTTTTGGTGAGATGGCAGAAACGGTTGATTATATTTCTGCCAATAACCCTGCTCAAAAACGCCGGTAAGTTTATGGTGGGTGCCGTGACCAGCCATCATGAGCTGATTACCAATATTGCTCGCTGGTGATATGGCCGGGTTTACGGCGCAGGTGTTTTGCCATATTACGCTGCTCTTTTAACCGTTGCTGGGTATCCCTGACCATTTGGGGATTCCCGCACAGCATGACATGGCTGTTTTCTGCCTGAATCGGTAAGCCGACCGCCGATTCCAGTTCGCCATTTTCAATTAACGCCGGCATTCTGCCCATCAGTGAATTTGGCCATGGTTCCCGGCTAACGATGGTCTGTATTCTCAGTTTACCCTGAAATTTTTTCTCTAATGCTTGCATCATGGGTAAATAACTCAAATCTTTTCCCCATCTGACCGCATGAACCAACACGATATTGTCGAATCGTTCCAAATCGATGCCTTGCTGGAGGATAGAAAGATAAGGGCCGATGGCGGTGCCGGTGGACAGCATCCAGAGTGTTTGGCTGTCAGGGATCTCATCAAGGACGAAAAACCCCGCCGCTTGCTCTGTGACCAGCAGTTCATCCCCGGTTTTTAGTGCCGCCAATCGGGGGCTGAGTTTTCCTTGCGGAACGGTCACCAGATAAAATTCCAACTGATTGTCATCGGGAGAGTTGACGTAAGAGTAAGCGCGTTGGATGCGCTCCCCTTCAATTTCCAGTGCCAGTTTTGCAAATTGCCCGGCAGTGAATTTTTCGATTGGCGCATGAATTTTGATACTGAAAAGCGAGTCAGTCCAATGGGTGATGTCGGTAACTTGTCCTGTAACCCAATTTGCCATGACGATTAACCTCTCTACACAATGGGGGATGAATTAACGATGTGAATGAATATTGCATGAATTGATAATTTTTTGTGACGATTCTACGTGATTACTGGAAATAGCATTATCGATTACGTGTTACGGTGTAATTGACTGGATATCTGCTAATATTATGGTTGAATATGTACACTTTTATTGACATTAATGGGGGATATCCCTGCAATTTTTTCTTCATGTAAAATTGTATACTGCAAAGAAAAAATATAGATTTGCTCATTGAATCCTATCTAATGAAATCAGTGCGTCAGGTGCCTTAAATAAGCGCTTGAGGGTTTTACTGTGGCTGATGATTAATTATTCAATTATTTTCAATGGGTTATTTTGTATAAATGCGATGAAAAAAATAGAACACGTTAATTTGTTGTTGATGCTGATTGCCCTGACTGCGGTAGGGCAGATGACGCAAACGATCTATGTGCCAGTCATTGCTGATATGGCGAGTGATCTTAACCAGCCTGCGGGAGAAGTTCAGCGGGTGATGGCGGCCTATCTGTTTTCTTACGGATTTTCGCAACTCTTTTATGGGCCGCTGTCTGACAAAGTAGGGCGACGTCCTGTAATTTTGGTGGGCATGTCCATTTATCTGGTGGCGACGCTATGTGCCCTGTTTGCCCCGAACTTATCGGTATTGGTGATTGCGAGTGCATTACAGGGGTTGGGCACCGGGGTTGCGGGGGTGATGGTGCGGACCATGCCGCGGGATTTATATACCGGCCCGACATTGCGTTATGCCAATAGCCTGCTGAATATGGCTATCTTGGTGAGTCCCTTGGCTGCTCCCATGATTGGTGGGATGGTTGCCCACTATTTTGGTTGGCGTGCCTGTTATGTGTTCCTATTGGTGTTGGGGGCTGTCGTTGCGTCCTTTCTGGCTCGGCATTTACCGGAAACCCGTCCTACAGGGACTAAACGGAGCACGATGTTGGTTTCTTTCCACCAGTTACTCTCTCATGGCCCCTTCGTCTCTTACCTGATCATGCTGGTGGGAGGGTTGGCCGGGATTGCCGTTTTTGAAGCCAGCAGCGGCGTGTTGCTGGGGGCGGTGTTGGGGCTGGATAGCCTGACGGTCAGTATCTTGTTTATTCTGCCAATACCGGCAGCGTTTTTTGGCGCGTGGTATGCGGGGCGTGAAAGTAAAACATCTTACCGACTAATGTGGCAGTCGGTGATCTGTTGCTTGTTGGCGGGGATCTTGATGTGGTTGCCCGGCTGGTTTGGTTTTATGAATCTCTGGACGTTACTGATACCGGCTGCGTTATTCTTTTTTGGCGCCGGTATGTTGTTCCCATTGGCAACGACCGGCGCAATGGAACCCTTCCCTTATCTGGCCGGCGCCGCAGGGGCTTTAGTGGGGGGATTGCAGAATGTCGGTTCAGGTGTGGCAACGTGGCTGTCGGCAATGTTACCGCAAAATAGCCAGTTTAGCGTTGGCATGCTGATGTTTTCCACGTCGCTGCTGATCCTGTTTTGCTGGCTGCCCATTTCCCAGCGGCACCCGCGTCAGGAACATCCCGTTTCGTAACATCGGCTAAAAATGATCGCTTTTTTAAAAGCTCTGGCAACGTGTATAAACCCTGCCAGAGCTTTTTATTGGCTTAATGCTATTGTCTTAATGCTATTCGCTTAATATTCTGCGGTTACGCGCGATCTTCCCAATCCTGGGCACGGGCAACGGCTTTTTTCCAACCATTATATTTATGGTTGCGTTCAGTCGTTTCGATGCTTGGGCGGAATTCTTTTTCGATGACCGCCTTACTTTTCACTTCATCCAGATCTTGCCAGAAGCCGACGGCCAAACCGGCAAGGAAAGCCGCACCTAACGCTGTGCTCTCACGCACTTGTGGGCGTTCTACACGGGTGCCAAGGATATCGGACTGGAACTGCATCAGGAAATTGTTGGCGACAGCCCCGCCATCTACGCGCAGGGATTGCAAGCGTGTCCCTGCATCAGCCTGCATCGCGTCCAAGACATCGCGGGTTTGGTAAGCGATGGATTCCAATGTGGCACGAATAATATGATTGCTATTGGCACCACGCGTCAGGCCGAAAATCGCCCCGCGGGCGTAAGGGTCCCAATAGGGTGCACCGAGGCCGGTAAAGGCAGGCACAACATAAACGCCATTGCTGTCTTTGACTTTGGCCGCGAAGTATTCTGAATCTGCGGCATCCGCAATGAGTTTCAGTTCATCACGCAGCCATTGAATGGACGCGCCTCCGACAAATACCGCGCCTTCCAGTGCATAATTGACTTCACCACGTGGCCCACAGGCAATCGTTGTCAACAGGCCATGATTGGAACGAACAGCGTCTTTGCCGGTGTTCATCAGCAGGAAGCAGCCGGTGCCGTAAGTATTTTTTGCCATGCCGGAATGCACGCACAGTTGCCCGTACAATGCGGCTTGCTGGTCACCTGCGATCCCCGCGATAGGAATGCGCGTGCCGCCTTTACCGCCGATATTGGTTTGTCCATAAACTTCGGAGGAGGCGGCGACTTTGGGCAGCATGACGCGAGGGATCCCCAATTCATCAAGGATTTTCTGATCCCAGTCGAGATTATGGATATTGAACAGCATGGTACGGGAGGCATTGGTGTAATCGGTCACATGTACGCGTCCCTGAGTCATTTTCCAGACCAGCCAGGTATCGACTGTACCGAATAAAAGTTCACCATTTTCAGCACGCAGGCGGACACCTTCAACATTGTCCAAAATCCATTTTATTTTCGTCCCGGAGAAGTAAGGGTCAACCACCAAGCCGGTATTGTGACGGATGTATTCTTCCAGACCGTCTCTCTGTTTCAGTTTGGTGCAAATGTCTGCCGTCCGGCGGCATTGCCAGACAATGGCGTTATAAACCGGTTTACCCGTTTCTCTTTCCCAGATAATGGTGGTTTCTCGTTGGTTTGTGATACCAATGCTGGCAATCTGGTCAGAACTGATATCCGCTTTTGCCAGCACTTCAACTAAGGTGGAGCTTTGGCTTGCCCAGATCTCCATCGGATCGTGTTCCACCCAGCCGGGTTTGGGATAGATTTGCGGGAATTCACGCTGTGAGATACAAACAATATTGGCATTGTGATCAAGTACAACGGCTCGTGAACTGGTCGTGCCCTGATCCAGTGCAACGATATATTTTTTTTCAGTCGTATTTTCTGTTGTCATAACGATAACCTGGTTTTATTCAATCATGGCGCGGTAAATGGCGGGCAATCAGTTTGCGGTAGCCAAAAGCACCTAACATCGCGCCAACAATAGGAGCTACTAATGGAACAAGGCAATAAGGAATATCCCGGCCTCCGGTCAGGGCAATGTCTCCCCAGCCAGCCAAGTAAGCCACTAATTTGGGGCCGAAGTCACGCGCCGGGTTCAGGGCAAATCCAGTCAGGGGGCCAAATGAACCTCCGATCACCGCGATGAGAATACCGATTAACAGCGGTGCCAGAGGCCCCCGTGGTATGCCATTACCATCATCTGTCAGCGATAGGATCAGGCACAGCAAAACGGCCGCGATGATAACTTCAATGATAAACGCATGGAGTACGGAGATCGGTGCGGCAGGGTAAGTAGAGAAAACGCCGGCGGTAAAGAGACTTTCCTGCGAGCCGCGAACGATGTTGTGAACTTGCTCATAATCCAGGAAAAGGTTGTAATACATCATGTAGATGATGAGTGCTGCGACAAAGCCACCGAACATTTGGGCAATGATGTAAGGCAACACTTTTTTTCTGTCAAAGTTGGCAAATAGGCATAAAGCAAGGGTCACGGCGGGGTTAAGGTGTGCGCCTGAAACGCCGGCAGTGAGATAAACTGCCAGGGCGACACCAAAGCCCCAAATGATGCTGATTTCCCATAAGCCCAGTTGCGCTCCTGCGACCCGGGCAGCAGCGACGCAGCCTAAGCCAAAAAAAACGAGCAACGCAGTCCCTAGAAATTCGGAAATGCATTGACCTGATAGTGTTGGAGTTGTGGTCTGGCTCATTTCTATATCCTATAAAAAAGTACAGGGGAGAGAGTGTAATTATTAGCCCCTTCTTGTGTACTAAGAGAAAGGTGCCTGTGAATTTATCGTTAATGCGCGTAAACGAGAAATAGCGAAATTGAAATCTGCGTGTTGCGTCAACAAAATGAGCGAATTCGCATGTGTTTGGTGTTTTATTGAGCTTGCCAAATGTGATCTTATAGACATTTGAGTTTGGTCACTATATTTAGCGTTATGCCGCACATTGAAAGGATGCAACTAGACAGACGTTAATAGGCTAAATACAATCAATACATTGCTTACAAGAGGGGCCCCAGAATGTCATTTGAAGTTTTTGAAAAGCTAGAATCTAAAGTTCAGCAGGCGATTGATACCATCACTTTGCTGCAAATGGAAATTGAAGAATTAAAAGAAAAGAATGCTGTCTTATCTCAGGATGTCCAGAATATGGCAGACAGCCGTGATTCTCTGATTCGTGAAAATGAGCAGTTCAAACAAGAACAAACTGCATGGCAAGAGCGCTTACGCACTCTGTTGGGTAAGATGGAAGATGTGCAATAAGGCATCCGATGGCTTAGCTGAAAAAGGGCGATAATTGCGCCCTTTTTTTACCTGTTATCATCGTCACTGTCTTCATCCAGCGCTTCGTCCATCTCCAGGGGGACATCTGATAACACGATGCCGGTATTATCTGCGTAAAGATAGTCACCGGAGAAGAAGGTGACGCCACCGAAATTCACCCTGATATCACTTTCTCCCACCCCTTCACTATTGGAGCCGGCAGGAATGGCAGCCATGGCTTGAATACCAATATCCAGTTCTGCGAGATAATCGACCTGACGCACTGCGCCATAGACGACAATGCCTTCCCACTCATTATTGACAGCAAGTTGAGCCAGTTCGGCATCAACGAGTGCTTTGCGTACCGAGCCGCCGCCATCAACGAGCAAAATGCGACCATGTCCATTTTCTTCAAGTAAATCATAAAGAAGGCCATTGTCTTCAAAACATTTCACCGTGATGATCTGACCACCAAATGAAGTACGCCCACCAAAGTTGGAGAAGAGTGGCTCTACCACGTTTATATCTTCTTGATATGTATCACAAAGTTCGGAAGTATCATATTTCATGGGATTGACGTCTGGTTTATGCAAGGAACGGACAGTATATCCTTTTAAAGCCAGTGTTGGCAAAATCATCAATCTTAAAACGGATGTGTAAAATTGAAGTTTACTCGCTTAATTAAGTACTAATCCAATGGAAAACAGGATATTGGTCAATAATGCCGCTTTGACCATTTGTACTAACTTGGAACGCATCCCTTCCGGTGTGGGATCACGCAGGACTTGCGCTATCTGTGTTAACAACAGGGGAAAAGCAAGCAAGAACAACCAACTCAACCAGCCATTCAGGTATAGGAGCGTGAAGACTATCAGGCAGAGCATGGCAGTGATCAGAAGAACAGCATGGTAATAGCGCGCCTTTTTTCCTCCCAGCCGGACAGCCAGCGTATTTTTGCCATTTTGGCGGTCACTTTCGATATCGCGCAGGTTATTGATGTTCAAAACCGCCACCGCGAGTAAGCCACTGGCGGTAGCGGGCAAAAGGGTGCTGATGGAAAAAGTACCGACTTGCAGATAGTAAGTCCCCAGTACACTCAAGTAGCCGAAGAAAATCAGCACGGAAATATCCCCCAATCCCAGATAGCCATAAGGACGGGTGCCCACGGTATAAGTGATCGCTGCGACAATCGCCAGTAGCCCCAGGGCCAAGAAACCAAGTATGTCGCTCGGGCTATTGCAGGCGACAGCGATAAGGGCAATGCCGGATAAACAAGAGAGCAGCACCGTGATCTTCAAGGCATTTTTCATCTGTCTTGCGGTAATCAGACCTTTTTGCATGCCACGCATCGGGCCAATGCGTTCTCTTGTATCACTGCCTTTGACAACATCACCGTAATCATTGGCAAGATTGGAAAGAATTTGCAGCATGGCGGCGGTTAATAATGCCAGTAACGCAACAGGCCATTTGAAATGCCCGGTCCATGACGCAAGGGCTGAACCCGTGATGACGGCAGCAACGGCCAGTGGAAGCGTTTTGGGGCGTAAACTTTCCAGCCATGCCTGTATCTGGCTGATAGACGTTGTTGGGCTCATATTGTCACTGTTTGTCATTATGATTGGTGTAATTAATTTTATACCATCGAACATAGTAAAATGGGAGGCTAAAAGCCTCCCATGTTTAATCGATCCGGCGAGTTGTCGCGAATCAAGCCAATCTGACTGGTTATAAAATAAACCGGCTCAAATCTTCATCTGCAACCAGCTCATCCAAGTGCTCTTTGACATAATCAGCATTGATTTCAACGGATTGACCATGACGTTCACTGGCGTCGAAAGAGACATCTTCCATCATACGCTCAAGCACAGTGTGCAGACGACGGGCACCAATGTTCTCAGTTGTTTCATTGACTTGCCATGCGGCTTCGGCAATTTTACGGATACCGTCAGTGGTAAATTCGATATTCATGCCTTCCGTTGCCATCAGGGCCTTGTACTGTTCAGTCAGTGAAGCATTAGGCTCAGTCAGGATACGTTCAAAGTCTTCTGTGGTCAGGGCTTGCAATTCAACGCGGATTGGCAGGCGGCCTTGAAGCTCTGGGATCAGATCGGAAGGGCTGGAAACCTGAAATGCGCCGGAGGCGATAAACAGGATGTGATCCGTTTTGACCATGCCGTGTTTCGTGGAAACGGTACAACCTTCAACCAGCGGCAGCAGATCGCGCTGAACCCCTTCACGGGAAACATCCGGGCCGGAAGTTTGACCGCGTTTACAAATTTTATCGATCTCATCAATGAAAACGATACCGTGTTGTTCAACCGCATCAATCGCCTGTTGTTTCAGCTCTTCAGGATTGACCAGTTTTGCGGCTTCTTCTTCGACCAGCAACTTGAATGCGTCTTTGATTTTCATCTTGTGACTTTTTTGACGCTGGCCTGCCAGATTCTGGAACATGGATTGCAACTGATTTGTCATCTCCTCCATGCCCGGCGGTGCCATGATTTCAACGCCAACGGGAGCGGCTGAAACTTCGATTTCAATTTCTTTATCGTCTAACTGGCCTTCACGCAATTTCTTGCGGAATGCCTGACGGGTTGAAGATGGCTCAGGCTGGGATTCTGTCTGTCCCCAGTTATTTTTTGCCGGTGGCAGCAGGACATCCAGAATACGCTCTTCGGCTAATTCTTCTGCGCGATAACGATTCTTCTCAATGGATTGCAGGCGCACCATTTTGACGGCGGCATCAGTGAGATCACGAATAATGGAATCAACTTCTTTACCGACATAACCCACTTCGGTGAATTTAGTGGCTTCAACCTTGATAAAAGGCGCGTTGGCCAGTTTTGCCAGACGGCGGGCAATCTCGGTTTTACCGACACCGGTTGGGCCGATCATCAGAATATTTTTAGGCGTGACTTCATGGCGCAGTGATTCATCTAACTGCATGCGACGCCAGCGGTTACGCAGGGCAATAGCAACTGCACGTTTTGCTTTGTCCTGACCAATAATGTGATTGTTGAGTTCGCTGACAATTTCGCGAGGAGTCATTTCAGACATACTATCTATCCTTACGCTTTCGAAGGCAGTTCTTCAAAGTTGTGATTATGGTTGGTGTAGATGCAGATATCGCCGGCGATAGTCAAAGCGCGTTCTGCGATTTCTCTGGCGCTGAGTTCGGTTGTTTCCAGCATGGCGCGGGCAGCCGCTTGTGCGTATGACCCACCGGAACCAATAGCGATCAGGTCATTCTCTGGCTGGATCACATCACCGTTACCCGTAATGATCAGGGAAGCACTTTCATCTGCGACAGCAAGCAGGGCTTCCAGCTTGCGCAGCATGCGATCCGTTCGCCAGTCTTTGGCTAATTCAACGGCAGCCTTGGTCAGATGCCCTTGATGCATTTCGAGTTTTCGTTCAAACAGCTCGAACAGCGTGAACGCATCAGCAGTACCGCCGGCAAAACCCGCGATGACTTTGTCATTGTAAAGGCGGCGGACTTTGCGGACATTGCCTTTCATAACGGTATGGCCCATTGTTGCTTGTCCATCACCACCGATGACGACTTTGCCATTACGGCGAACACTTACGATTGTAGTCACGAGTTAGCCCCTGGTTACAAAATAGAAGAGGGTACACACGGCGCATTAATGGGTTATCCCACAATTGGCTGTGCATTGCTGATAAAAGCACCATGTGTAAGTTATTAGAAATTAAGATGGGGGAGCTTTCCGCTTTTTCAACCCCCGGCAGGGCGGAGAATACAGCCGGGTACACCCGCAACGGCAACACGTTCGCGCATCTTTTCAGCACTGGCCCTATTTTTATAAGGACCAAGCACAACACGGTGCCAATTGTCTTTCGTGGCAATCTGGCTTTCAATGCCGGCGAATGCAAGGCTGGCACGGACAGATTCTGCCTGTTCCATGGTGCGGAAAGAGCCGCATTGTAGCATTAATTTTGCCTCGTTTGTTTCAGGCTTTTGCGCTGACAAAGCCGGTTCGGTTTGCCGCTGGGCATGTTGCTGCTGAGCATAGTCAGATTGAGGTGCCGGCGGATTGATCAATACCCGTGAACGTGGAACAGATTCACTGTTATAAGGCACCTCTTTCAGTGAAATAGGTGGCTGGCGCATGTCGGCCTGCATTTGTTCGAGTAGCTGTTTCTGTTCTGGTGTTAATTGGGACGCTTGATTGAACGGTTTATTCAACGGCGCATCCGGTTCTTGCAGGGAAGATTGATTAACAGGCCGATTTTCTAATTCCTTGATATAACTCCAACGCTCTTCGGGTTTTGGTGGCAGGCCATCTCCCTTGGTTTGAGGGTGGGGCTGAGGGGCATCCCGTACACTTTCTTCTTGCTTATTGCTTTCCTGCTTATTGTGTACGATGAAATAAAGCCCGCCAATAAACGTGACCACCAAGGCCATTGCAATGGCTAATGGAGTTTTGGGGAATCCTTGAGCCTGATTTTTTTTCTTACCAGTACTTTTCCGACGGGGATTGTTACGCCCGCGACTCACATAATCTCGTTGTGCCACTGTTTAATTCACTGAGTTATTAAAAAATGAAGGAATGAATAACTAATGTTACTTAACCTATTGTTATTTGCCTAGCTTTTAGGCGAACAAGTACTTGCACGAATGATCAATTCTGTCTCCAATAATCTTGAACCTTTAGCAACTAAGCGGCCTTGAAGCTGTTCCAGCAATAACAGGATGGCATGGTGCCCAATTTCATAACGGGGCTGTTTCACTGTGGTTAGGGCTGGTTCGCAATATTGTGCGAGGTTTAAATTATCGAAACCGACAACAGAGAGATCTTCTGGTAATTTTAACCCCATTTTTTTAGCTTGCCACATTGCGCCCATGGCCATGACATCACTATGGCAGAAAATAGCACTTGGCGGCGCTGGCAAAGTCAGCAGGGTTTCCGTCAATGTCGCTCCGCTTTCATGGGTAAAATCACCGCGGATAATATACTCTTCGCGAATTTCTTCCCCTGTACGCCGTAATGCCTGAATGTAACCTTGCAAGCGATAGTGGCACAGTGGCATGGTTTCCGGTCCGGTAATGCAGGCGATGTGTTTGTGTCCCAGTTTTTGCAAGTAATGGGTCGCATTGAAGGCGGCTGTCAGGTTGTCTATATGGACGGTGGGAAGTTCCAGTTCCGGAGCGAATTCATTCGCCATCACTATGGGGGGGAGGTTTTTCTGCTCTTCTTTGGAAACATCAAAAGGAATGTTGGAACCCAGTAGCACCATACCATCAATGCGTTTGGTGATCAGAAAATTGATAAAGGCATGTTCTTGTTGCTGCTGATGTTGGCAATCCCCGATCAGAACCAAGTAACCGTGTTCAGCTGCGGTTTCTTCGATGCCTCGAATCACGTCAGTAAAAAAAGGATCACTGATATTGGGAACGATAACCAAGATAGTTCTGGCGTCATTGCGGCGTAAATTTTTGGCCAGGCTGTGGGGATAGTAACCGACTTCTAATACCGAATTTTCAACCTTCTGGCGAGTACGGGCAGAAACTTTATCAGGATTCATTAGCGCCCTTGATACTGTTGCGGTAGAAACACCCGCCGCTTTGGCAACATCTTTCATGGTTGCCAACGCGCCATTCTTTTTTTCCATAGTTCACCCCTTACTCCCCACTGACCGCGAAACGATTGCTATCTGGATTGCTAAAAAAACGCCAGTCATTCCTGAGGGGGGCTGGCGGGTTTATTTTCTACAACAATATTAATAAGTTCATTTTAAACTGATTAATCGATCCATCCGTTACTTTGTTTGCATTAAAAATGTGATATGAATCATTTCTTAGAGGTACTTCGCAAATTAGAGAAATAGTTATCTCTGTTTTTCAGCAACGGTTTGCCTGATAACGTCCCGCCTAATCAACCTTCAGTGGGATCAACATCAATATTCCATTTCACTTTACGCGCCTGTGGCAACGCGGTGATCTGGGGATAGATTCCGGCCATCATTTTCTGTAGGAAAATGCGGGAAGGGTGCTGAATCATCAACTGCCAGCGATAGCGGCCGCCACGTTTGGCCTGTAGTGCAGGTACTGGCCCCATGATCCATAAATGGTCATCATAATGTGGATGATGTTCAAACAGTTGGCGCATTTGTTGCAAAAATGCGGGCGCTTGCTGATTGTCATGATCTTCGGTGCGGAGCAGGATATGGCTCACAAAAGGGGGAAGGTGAACTTGTTGGCGCTCTTCCATTGCTTGCCGGGCAAAGGCATCGTAGCCTTTTTCCAATAATATTTGTAACAACGGATGTTCAGGATGGTGGGTCTGGAGGACAACTTCCCCCCGTTTTCCCGCTCGTCCTGCCCGACCGGAGACTTGGGTATAGAGTTGGGCAAAACGCTCGGCTGCCCGAAAATCCGCAGAAAACAGGGCACCATCAACATCCAGTAAGGCGACCAGCGTCACATCCGGGAAATGGTGACCTTTCGCTAACATTTGCGTGCCAATCAAAATGCGGGCATCCCCCTGATGCACTTCTGCCAGTTGCTGCTCCAGTGCTCCCTTGCGGCTGGTGGTATCACGGTCGATACGGGTGACCGGGATCGAGGGAAACAGCTTGGTAATCCCCTCTTCAAGCTGCTCAGTGCCCAAACCAACAGGAATTAAGTGAGTGGAACCGCATTGCGGGCATTGGCGCGGAATCGGGCGCTGGCTGTCACAGTGATGGCAACGCAGGTGGCGATGGCTCTGGTGCAGGGTGTAATAGTGATCACAGCGTTGGCAGGCTGCGATCCAGCCACATTCGTGGCAAAGCAGGGTGGGGGAATAACCACGACGGTTCAGAAACAGGATCACCTGATTGTCAGCCTTGAGGTGCTCACTGATGCGATTGATCAGCGGTTGTGATAATCCAACCGTCAATGGCAAGCCTTTCAGATCCAGTAAATGCTGGGTTGCGGGTTGGGCGTGGCCTGCCCGTTGGGTTAAGGTGAGTTGGCGATATTTACCTTGCTGCACATTATAGAGCGTTTCCAATGCGGGGGTGGCGGAACCCATAATGATCGGAATGCCCTCTTTTTTCGCCCGAAATACCGCGAGATCGCGGGCATGATAGCGCCAGCCTTCTTGCTGCTTGTAAGAGCTGTCATGCTCTTCATCAATAATGATGACGCCCAGATGGGCGAAGGGAGTAAACAGGGCAGATCGTGTCCCGATGACAATGGCATTGTCCCCTTTTTTCGCTTTCAGCCAAACTGTCAATCGTTCACTGTCATTCAGGGCTGAGTGCAGGGCATCAACGGGTGCGTTGAAACGTTCCCGGAACCGACGGATAGTCTGTGGGGTCAAACCAATTTCGGGGACTAAAATGAGCGCCTGTTTACCTTGGGCAAGAATATTCTCCAGCACACTGAGATACACTTCCGTTTTACCTGATCCCGTGATACCCGCCAATAGCCACGGAGAAAAGGTCTGATCTTCTGCCCGGATAGCGCCTACCGCAGTCGCTTGCTCGGTATTCAGGGTTAACCGTTCTCCGATCGTCTTAAAATTTACCCGCCAGTTTTCAGCTTCGGGTTGGATGGGATGCAGGGCGATCAGTGATTTCTTTTTCAGCGATTGCAGGGCGCTTTCACTTAACCCCAATTCAGCGATCTGGTAACGATAAATGGGGTGTTGGTGCAATGCGGCCAACGCTTTCTGTTGTTTTGCGGAACGCTTGAGCTGTGTCAACGGGAGTTCACGACCCGCCTCAGTGACTTGCCATTGCCAGAGCGGAGAAAACTCCGCAGGGTTTCCCTGCCGTAACAAGACGGGCAGGGCATGGAACAAAACTTCCCCCAGTGGATAGTGATAATAGTTGACCGCCCACTGGAGCAATTGCCAGAGATCGTTGGGGAAGAGGGGCTGGGCATCAAGGATGGCGGCAATAAATTTGAGTTGTTCAGGAGGAAGTTCGCTGCTGTCCGCGATCCCCGTGACGATACCAATTGCATTACGCTGACCAAAAGGCACGCGTACACGTACACCGATAGCCGGCAAAGGTAATTCTGCCGGCAGTAGATAATCAAATGTGCGGGTGAGAGGGACAGGTAATGCCACCTGAACAACGGTCATAAGGCGATTTCCGGATAATTAATGGTCAGACGAAAGTTGCTGATTATCTCCCCGCTTTGCGGGGAGATAATCAATACATCCTGAAGTACGACGAGTCTGTAAAAAATAGATAGCGATAAGGGTATCATAGCAAATCGGCAGATTTCATTGCGCAATAAACAGATATTCTGTATGATCCGCCGCCTTTGGTATAGAAATTACCGATACTTATTTTTATCAACACGATTTTTATCAACACGACGTGTGGTGTCTGGTGGTAACAAGACTGGATAGCGACACGGCCTGAACAGAGGTTTCCCATGAAAGAAGGTATCCATCCTAAGTACGAAGAAATTACTGCATCTTGTTCTTGCGGTAATATCATCAAAATCAATTCTACTGCTGGTCACAACCTGAACCTGGACGTTTGTGGTGAATGCCACCCGTTCTACACTGGTAAGCAGCGTGATGTTGCGACCGGTGGTCGTGTTGATCGCTTTAACAAACGTTTCAGCGTTCCAGGCGCTAAAAAGTAATGACTTTTTTCGGTCTGTCATCAAGACAGGCCGGAGAGTTAATACAAAGATAGTTAAAACAAGAGTTAAAACAAAAACGCCCGATGTTTTGCATCGGGCGTTTTTGTTATCAATATTCCCATGTCTCAGGATCGATACCAAGCTCACGCATCATGATTTTCGCTGCCTCTGGGATTTCATCATAGCGCTCTTTACGCAAATCATTGTCATTAGGCAACGGTTGTCCAGTGAACGCATGGAGAAAAGCCTCACACAACAGTTCGCTGTTTGTTGCATGACGCAGATTGTTTACCTGACGGCGGGTGCGTTCATCAGTCAGTATTTTCAATACCTTTAGCGGGATTGAGACTGTAATTTTTTTGACCTGTTCACTTTTTTTGCCATGTTCAGCATAAGGGCTGACATACTCACCATTCCACTCAGCCATGAGATACCTTAAATAATTTTTGAATCAATTAATTGAGACCAGCATTGAGATCAGAAGTTGGAGGGAATTTCTGACCTGTTTTCATGTCGATAATGCGCTAGTCTAGCATAATTCGCCGCCTATCGACTATACGGCTACTTGAAGTTCATAGGATAGAGAAAGTGTAATGACATTCATTGAATTGTGGTATTAAACCGCAAAACATTTTGGATGTCAGGGTAAACGGGTCTAAATTGACCGATGCGACTAACTGTGTGTATGCGGTACATAGAGCTATAGCTGAATCAAT